>JAIFMD010000222.1 GCA_020048755.1 Spirochaetota bacterium | reverse complement strand
GCTTGCGGAACAGCGGCGTCATCATGCCCTTGAGCTCGTCTGCCAGTTCTGTAGCCTTGATCTTGGCCGGGTTGGACAGCCTGTCCATCATACCGGTGATGCCGCCGAACTTGAGCGCCTCGGTGATGCGCTCCCAGCCGAACTGCACGAACTTGGATGCCCAGCCAGGATTGACTCCGCCGTCAACCATCTTGTCGAAGCACAGGAGGCTGCCGGTCTGCAGGAGCCCGCAGAGTATCGTCTGCTCGCCCATCAGGTCACTCTTGACTTCAGCAACGAAACTGGATGCCAGCACGCCGGCTTTTTCAGCGCCGATGCCGCAGGCCAGAGCCTTGGCCACCGCCCAGCCCTTGCCGTCGGGGTCGTTCTCGGGATGCACCGCGATGAGCGTGGGAACACCAAAGCCGCGCACATATTCAGTCCGCACCTCGGTACCCGGGCCTTTGGGAGCCACCATGACGACGGTGATGTCCTTGCGTATCTTCATGCCTTCTTCAACGATATTGAAGCCGTGTGAATACCACAGCGCCGCGCCGCGTTTCATCAGTGGCACGACGGCCTGGATGACGGCGGTGTGCTGCTTGTCCGGCGTCAGGTTGGCGACGACATCTGCCGATGGCAACAGCTCTTCATAGCTGCCCACCTTGAAGCCGTTCTCGCTGGCGCTCCGCCAGGACGGCCGCTTTTCAGTCATGGCCTCGTCGCGCAGCGCATAGCTGACGTCCAGCCCGGAGTCGCGCAGATTGAGACCCTGGTTGAGGCCCTGCGCTCCGCAGCCGACGATGACTATTTTCTTGCCTTTGAGTTCAGCCGTGCCGTCCCTGAGCTCCGACCGCTCCATGAACCGGCAGGTCCCCAGCTGCATAAGCGCCTCGCGGAAAGGAAGAGAATTAAAGTAGTTCATGATGGTCTCCTTATAAAGTCTATTGACCGACTCCCGGCCTCACCGAATTAGAATTAAGACATGTTAAGCACAGAGCCACAGAGAAGATGAAAAATAAAGAGTAGGAAATTTGGCACAGAGCCACAGAGAAGATGAGGAAGAGAAGAAGCGACGAAAGGAAAAAAGAATTAGGTAAGGATTCAGGAAAGTTTATTTTTCCGAACCTTTGGTCTTTTATTTCCTTGTCTTTTCGTCTTCTCATCTTCTCTGTGTCTCTTTGCCCAAATTCCTCAATCTGTCATTGACGTTATTATATTGTGCATTGGATTGATGCGTAAAGTGAAATTATATCATCGTACTGTTGACATATGAGCATTTGTTCTGGTAGCGTGGTTACATGGACTTTAATGAACTGGAAGCTTTTGTAGCGCTTGCCAAGGCCCTGCATTTTGCGCGGGCTGCGGCTACCGTGCACACGAGCCCTTCTGGCCTGAGCCGCCTCCTCGGGCGGCTGGAGGAAGAGCTGGGCGTCAAGCTGGCAGAACGGGACACGCGCCGCGTGGAACTGACCGACGAGGGGCGGGCCTTCCTGGACTTCGCCGAGGAGAGCCTCCGGCGGCGTGATGACCTGCGGCTGGGACTCGGTTCCCGCGATGGCAGGCTGCGCGGCTTCCTGCGTGTATACGCCTCGGTGACTGCCTGCTATTCGGTGCTGCCTCCGTTTGCCGAGGCCCTCGTCTCGGAGCATCCAGAACTCAGCCTGTCAGTGGAGACCGGTGATCCGGCCGACGCCGACGATGCGGCCCGTTCCGGCCGTGTAGAACTGGCGGTTGCTGCCATACCGGACGGAGGCTTTGCGGATCTGGACTCCTATGCGGTAACACGCTCGCCGCTCGTGCTCGTCGCATCCAGGAGCGGGCCCTATGGCAGGCTGGATCTGGCGCTTTCAGGCAACGGCGAGCCAGAGAGGGTAAGCGCCATCGAAGCGCCCGAGCGCGAACGCAAGCTCGCCAGGGCCCTGGCCCGTGCGCCGCTGCTACTGCCCAAGGCTGGCCTGGCACGGGAACGCTTCGATCGTTGGTCGCGCCTGCATGGGCTCAGGCCCAGGGTGGCGGCCGAGACCGGCGGCAACGAGCCGTTGCTGGCGTTTGCGAGGCTGGGGCAGGGGCTGGCCCTCGTGCCGCGCATCGTTGTGGAAAATGGACCCTTTGCCGATGGCCTGGTCATCTACGACGGCGGACCCGCGTTTGGCGATTACGACATAGGCTTCATCATGAGGCCAGCCAGGACCGGCCCGGAATCAAGCCGCAGGGTCAGAACCGCGGTGGCCGAACTTCTTGAACGCGCCTATCCGGATGGCGCATGGCGTTCACGCTGAAACGCAAACAACCGAACAGGACTATGGAATGGAAGAAGAGTCGATCATAAACATGCGGAATTGCCGGATAGGCGAGGTTCTCTCCCCGGCGCTGGAATCGGTGTCCTGGCGGCTGTGCGCGGGCGAGGCCTGGGCCGTGGTCGGGCCGAGCGGCGGAGGCAAAGATGCCTTTTCGGCGGCAGTGGCGGGAAGACTTCACGTGGCACCGGGGGAAGGTGGCTGGTACCGGAACGGCTTCACGGGCAGGACGGCCCTGGTGTCGTTCGAGGCGGCGGCTGAATTGCTGCGGCAGGAACGCTACAACGACGACTCCGATTTTGTAGAAGGCGGCATTTCAGAGGGCACGAGCGTGCGGTCGTTCATCGGAGCTGCCCTGCCGGAGGAAGACTCCCGGACGTATCCATGCGGGGTGGGGCTGGAAAACCATCCGGCAGTCATCGCCTGTGGCCTTGTCGCTCGTCCGGCTGACCAGCGTGCTTACGGCGAGGTTCCCGGCGGTGTCGACGCGGGGTTGCTGGACCGCGGGCTCAAGCGGCTGTCTACCGGCGAGTGCCGTCGCGCCTTGCTGGCTCGCGCGCTCGCGTCAAAGCCCGGTCTCATAGTCGCCATAGACCCGTACGAGGGGCTCGATACCGCAACCCGCTCGCGGCTCCATGCCATGCTCGATGCACTCGCGGCGGCTTCTGTTGCGGGAGTAGCGGCTGCTCCCGCCGTGCTCATCGTCGACAGGTTTGAACACCTGCCGGTCGCGGTCAACAGGATAGTCGAACTGGCTGCGGGAGCTATTGTGTTTTCAGGCACACGTGCCGAGTATGAAACCATGCTTTCAAGCCGGGCAGCTGCCAGCCCAGCCCTGGGGTTTACAACGCAGGCGGTTCCGGAATCAACCTGCCAACGCGGAGCCAACCCCTCAGGGGAGCCTCTCGTCGAATTGCGGAATGTCACCGTCTCATGGTCAGGCCGCGCGGTGCTCGACGGCATATCCTGGACGGTACGGCGTGGCGAGCACTGGCTGGTCCGTGGCCCGAATGGCTCCGGCAAGACGACGCTGCTGGAACTTATAACCGGTGACAATCCGCAGGCCTACCGGGAGGATGTCAGGGTCTTCGGCCAGCGCCGGGGATCGGGAGGCACAGTCTGGGAGCTCAAGTCGCGCCTCGGTATCGTCTCCTACCGGCTGCACCTGGAATACCGTTACCTGGACCAATCCTCGCTGGAGGACGTACTGGTCTCCGGCCTCCGGGACTCCATCGGCCTCTACACCTGCGCCAGTGACGGAGAACGTGCTTTGGCCAGTGCCTGGCTCGCGCTGGCCGGTTTCCAGGGACGCGAACACGAGCGCTTTGGACGTCTGTCGTTCGGCGAACAGCGCGCCTTGCTCGTCGCCCGCGCCGCCATCAAAGCTCCTGAACTGCTTGTCCTCGACGAACCCTGCCACGGCCTCGACGAGGAACAGCGCCGCTTCGTCATGTCCCTGTTATCAGCCATAGCGGCGCGTGGTGTATCGACAATGCTCCACGTTACCCACGACCCCGACGAGGTTCAATCCTTCGAGCAGCACATCCTCGAACTCCGCCCCGGCTCCATACCTTCCTGGTCAATTCTTCCCTCTTGCATCTTTAAGTAGATACGTGCTAGGTTCTGAATATCTGATTGGAGGAGCGGTTCCCAATAGTATTCGGGGTGAGGGCGGTGCGCCTGTTGATGCCTGAAGAAAGGGGAGGATCGCCGAAGGGAAAGCGGACGCAACCGCCGCCTTCCCTGGACGTTCGGGTCAATACCCGACGGCTGTCGCGAGGACCAAACCCTCGCGGAGTGCCAACGGAATCGTCGACCCCTATGGACCATGCTGTCCATATACTCAAAGGGCAATCGCGCGGTTTCCTGGGATCTCCATCGGATTGGAGGACCCCATGCCGCGCCTTCAATTCGTGGGACATCAGTTATCCGGATCCAGCGACCGGAGTCGTTCCACGTACCCACCAGAGCATCCCGGGAACAACCCTGGTTCCGATGCTTCCAGCCGGGCTCTGATCATCGCGAGTACCAGTCTCTCACGCCGAGCCGCTGCGCCTTTGTCCTCTGTACCACCAACTCCAGGTATAGCTCCGTCAGCCAGGATAGCGCACGGCTATAAGCGCGCGCCACTGACAATCCAGTGCGATGGAGCAGAGGCTTCCGGCCGGTAGCCACAGGTTTCCCGGGGCAAGCCAGAACACAACCATTTCCTCACTTCTATTGCAGCAGGCGAGGTTTGTTCAGAGCAGTCAACAAGGCCACCGGAAGATTCAACACATGAGGATTCCCCCGTGAGGGGAGCAGAGAGGAAGTATCGATATGAATGCAGCACGTTTTTCTGGTCTGGGAGTAGCTCTGGCAACTCCTTTTATAGAAGGTGATGACAATTTTGGCGCTGGTCCGGTAGACCTGGGGGCCTTCAGGGGCCTGGTGCGCAGTGTGCTCGATGGAGGTGCTGATTTCATTGTTGTCCTTGGTTCCACCGGTGAAGCCGCTACGGTGCTCGATGCCGAGCGCGACGAGCTGATCAGGGCCGCCTTGGAGGAGGCGGACGGTGCACCAGTCGTTGTTGGCACTGGCCACAATGCAACTGCCGGGGCCGTTGCGCTGGCAGCCAGGGCGGCTCAGCTAGGCGCTCATGGTCTCCTGGTTGTAACCCCCTATTACAACAAGCCCCAGCCTGCCGGGCTCGAGGCGCATTTCAGGGCTGTTGCCGCGGCTGCGCCAGGGCTTCCCGTCATCGCGTACAACGTGCCAGGCCGGACCGGACTGAACCTGACGCCTGCGGCCCTTGCCAGGCTCTGGACCATTCCGCAGGTTGTGGCCGTCAAGGAATCGTCAGGCAATCTTGCCCAGATTGGTGAAATTGCCAGGACCCTGCCAGAGGGTAAAATCCTGTTGTCGGGTGATGATGCGCTGGCCCTGCCTTCGATAGCACTCGGCGCATCCGGCCTCATCTCGGTGGTAGGCAACATCCTTCCGGCAGCCACCAAGGCTTTGATCCAGGCGGCCCTGACGGGCGACTCCGGGCTGGCGAGGGCCCTCCATGCCGAGTTACTGCCGGTCATGGATGCCCTGTTCCTTGAATCCAATCCGGTGCCGCTCAAGGCCGCCATGGAACTCCTCGGGCTGGGTTCCAGCGCTGTACGGCTACCGCTGGTGCCAGCCTGCGCAGCCACCCGCGCGGGTCTGGCAGTAGCCTTGCAGGTTTTTGATGCAGCGTGCGGGCAGTCCAGGGTTCCGGAGGCCATATGCGCCTGACCGCACTTGCATCGTTTTTCTCCCGCCCCATTGATGAAATCGTGCTGGATGTGGATGCCGCTACGGCCTGCGGGGAGCTGTTGCAGGCGCTGGAAAGCGGTGAGGCCAGAGCCGCGAACCGCCTCGAAGGTGGCGGATGGTGTGCCAACACCTGGGTCAAGACCGGCATTCTCTTGGTCTTCAGGTTGTCCGGCCTCGCCGAATTCCCGGCCTGGCCGGGCGGCGCGGTGGACAAGACGGCCTTTTCACCACGGACGCTTACGCTTGCGGACGGTGTACGGAATGTGCCCGGTGGAACCTCGGTCCGCCGCGGCGCGCGGCTCTGCCCCGGAGTAGTGCTCATGCCGCCGAGCTTCGTCAATGTTGGCGCCTGGGTAGGCGCTGGCACCATGGTGGACAGCCACGCGCTTGTGGGTTCCTGCGCGCAGGTAGGAGAACGGGTGCACCTTTCTGCAGGTGTCCAGGTAGGCGGTGTGCTGGAACCCGCCGGAGCGTTGCCGGTCATCATCGAGGATGGCTGCTTTCTGGGTGCCCTGTCCGGACTCTTCGAGGGAGTCGTTTTGAAGGCGCGCGCGGTGCTTGCACCGGGAGTCATACTGACGGCTTCGACTACGGTGTACGACCTCGTGCAGGGCAGGGAACTCAAGGGCGAGATTCCGGAAGGGGCGGTCGTCGTTCCGGGGACCAGACCCGCGAAGGGCGACTGGGCCATGGCGCGGGGTCTGTCCCTGTACGCGCCGTGTATAGTCAAATACCGGGATGCCGGAACGGATGCCGCCACCGCACTGGAGGCGGCCCTCCGTTGAAACCCGCCGCCAGACTGGATGGCCTCGGCCTCTCCCCTATACGGATGATGAACCTGGGCGCACCGCCCGATGCAATTTCACTGGGGCTGGGAGAGCCCACCTGGCCGCTGCCGGCCGCAGCCTCCCGGGCCCTGGCTTCAAGCGGAAACGACTGTTCCTACGGACCCAATGCGGGCATCCCGGAATTGCGCGGGGCGGTAGCCGCGTTCCACGGTGTAAGCCCGGACCGCGTCATGCTGACGGCAGGCAGTCAGGGAGCGTTGTTCGCCCTGTTCCAGGCCTGGGCCGGACCGGGTTCTGAGGTGCTGGTGCCCGACCCCGGTTTTCTGGCCTATCCGGTGCTGGCACGGCTGGCCGGGGCCGTACCGGTTCCATATCAGCTTGGGCCAGGAGGCAACCTGGACGCCGATAGCTTCATGGCGGTTCTGGCCAGCCACCCGCGGGCAACGCTGGCCATCATCAACCACCCGGGCAATCCCTGCGGCGGGGGAGCCACCGCAGCCAGCCTGGCCCGCGTAGCTGAAGCCTGCCGCAACGCGGATATTTTGCTGGTGTCGGATGAGGTCTACCGGGAACTGTACACAGGCGACCGTCCGCCGAGCCTGCTGGAAGTTGCCGACTACGGATTGGTACTGTCGTCGGTCAGCAAGGCCTGGGGCGCTCCGGGGCTCAGGGTGGGCTGGGCAATCGGAGACCCGGCTCTGCTCGAGCCTGCGCGCCTGGTCCACAATTTCATGACCACCGCCGCCGCCCGCCCTTCGCAACAGGCCGCTCTCGCCCTCGTGGCAGATTCAGCAACCGTCATTCCAGAGGCCCGGGCTGCCTTGCGCGCGCGCTGGAATGCCCTCGAAGCGGCACTGCTGTCGAACCTGGGCATCCACGCTGTGCCTCCGGCCGGTGCCTTCTATTATTGGCTGCCTCTGCCGCGCGAGGCGCATGCTGACCCGCTCTCCTTCTGCCTCAAGGTGCGGGATGAAGGCAGGGTCATCATCGTGCCTGGTCTGGCCTTTGGCGAGCGGGGCCGCCCGTTTGCCAGGATAAGCTTTGCCGGAACACCGGAGGACTTGAATGAGGGGATCAAACGGCTTGCCCCGTACTTTGCCTGCCATTGAAGCAGGAACTGGCTCGCCCTGTGTTATACTGAATCCTCTTGTGACCTGAACGGCCACAGTACGGGGGCGACATGATAGGTGCATGGATTATAATAAACGGCAGGCTGGCGGCTCCTTCGGAAGCTGTGTTTTCTCTGGACGATATCGATGTAACGTACGGTTACGGTTGCTACGAGACACTGAAGGTCAGGGACGGCATACTGTATTTTCCCGAGTTCCACGAGGAGCGGCTGCTCCGCTCGGCAGCTATCCTCGGAATCGCGCATACCATCACCCCGGGATCGGTTGTTGCCGCGCTTAAAGCGCTCATCCATGCTGAAACTGCACCCGCGTGCAATATCAAGGTACTGCTGACGGGACATGAAGGCCGGCCCGCCGACTGGTACGCCTTCCTGTTGCCGCCCATACTTCCACCGGCCACGGCCTACGAGCAGGGTGTCAGTTGCCTGCTGTTCCGTGGTGAACGGCATTTTCCTGCCGCAAAAAGCCTCTCCATGCTGCTGTCAACCGTGGCCTACCGCTGCGCGACAACGCGTGGCTGCTACGACGCGCTCCTCGTCAACGGCCGCGGCGAGATTACCGAGGGAACGCGCACCAATATTTTCTATGCACGCCGCGGTGTCTCCGATGCGGTGTTCACGCCACCGGCCCGCGACGTGCTTGAAGGCATTACGCGCCGTACCCTGATGCAGGCGCTCGCGGAATCAGGTGTGCGCACGATAGAACGGCCACTATCGCTCGGCGACGCCCTGTGTGGCGAGTTTGCACTGGCGGTAACGAGCACCTCCAGCCGGATCATACCTGTCCGCTCCCTTGACGGTGCCTCTGGGCCAGAGGGCGTGCCCACTCCGGTTCTGGATCCAGCTGGCGCACTGCTGGCTGGATCAATGCTGGAGTCCATGATGGCGCCTGAACTGGCTCGTGTCGGGGTTTTGTATGACAGCTGGCTGGATCGGTATGCCCGGCAATAAGCCTGAGCCAGCGATCTAGGAAAGGCTCAAGGTCCATCCGACGCGTGGGATCGTTATCCTGACCTCGGCTCCACCATCGGAGCGTGTGGTCAGCTTGCCTTTGAGTTGCGACACCAGGGCGATGATGAGGCGATAGCCGAGTCCGGGTGTGCGCATGACATCGAAACCTGGCGGAAACCCGGTTCCGCAATCGGATACGATGATCTCTCCCGAGCCATCTTCATGCACGTGTACCCTGAACCGGGCCTGAATGTTCCCATCGTTACCGCGGCCATGGCGCATCACATTGATTGCGAGTTCGCTGAGTATCAACGCCAGGGGAATGGCTGCCGAGGGTACGAGAATAGCTTCATTGAAGTCTGTCTCCAGGCTGAAGCGGGGCAGGGTTCCCGTGCACGTCACTGTCAGTCGTTCCGTCAGTGCCTCGAAAAACGAACGCAACGAAGCTTCATCGATGGCGCCACGTGCGTGCAGCTCTTCTTCTATAAGCGAGATCGAATATACTTTCTCGCGAAGCTCGGCCAGCGCGCTCTCGCTCTTGTCGTCGTTTTCGCCTTCCACGAGCCCTACCAGGCTCAGTATTATCTGCAGGTTGTTCTTGACCCGGTGCGAGAGCTCGTGTACCAGTAGATCTTTTTCTTCGAGTATCTTTTCAAGTTTACCCTTGGCAAGTTTCAGGCTTTTTGCCGAATTGCCCAGTGCGTGGGCCTGTCTGGTCAGAATGGCTATCGCGGCTGACAGCACGGCTACGAGTGCCGCCAGTGCCATGCTGACCCAGGCCGGCGTCTCGTATTCCTTGCGTACAGGTACCGCGTAGCGTTCCAGAATATTCCGCAGAGACTCCGGATCAACCTCGCGCTGAGCGCGGATGGCTTCGTCGATGCCTGCCGCAAGGGCCACGCCGCCCGGTGCCTTCCGCGAAGCCGCAAAGCGAAGCTCTATGGGATTGTAGAGTACCGGAGTAGGTATGATGCGGGATACCGGCTGCCATATGAGGCCGAGCGAATTGCTCGCGGCAGCCACATCTATCAAGCCTTTGTCGAGGGCCGTAAAGAGGGTGCTGTAATCCGGAAAGTAGACATACTCGGGTTGTATGCCAAACGCCACGCACAGATCCTTGAGCGAACCGGTTCCGGAAAACCAGAAGTCGTTTTCCAGGGCACCTATCCGCTTTGCTTCCAGGTCGAGTATGGAGCGGATGTTTCCGCCTTCACGGGCGTACACTTCGCCCCAGTCCGTCATGACCGCTTCTTCTGTGAACACGGCGAAGGAGTCCCGTTCCGGTGTGCGGACTATGGCCGGAATCAGGTCGAGGGTGTCCGCCTTCAGCCCGTCCAGGAGCTGGTTCCATTCAGCAAATTCATAGGTGATGATCCAACCGTTTTTTTCAGCCAGCAGATTCAGTGTATCGATGAAGATGCCACGTGGCTGGCCTGATTCGTCGCGCCAGCAGGAGGGCCTGGCATCGTAATACCCGACCAGGATGGCCGGTGCCAGTGGCCTTGCCTGTGTTGTTTGCGCTACGGCCGGAAGCCCGGCACAGAGGGCAAGTGTCATGACGGGCAACAGTGTCGAGAAGTGGCGCAGGCGCATTTGATGACTATAACCCGCCTGGAGTGCTCAATCAAGCTTGCGCATTGATTCGGCGGAGACATAAACGCCCGCGGAAGCCCTGCTTGCCGCGGCTGGTTTCCCTTGTATACTGTACTGGTTCCTGAAACGGAGGGATCTGCTCTCATGAAAATTACCGAAGTAAGGCTGGGGCACATTTCGGTGCCCCTGCGGAAGCCTTTCAAGACGGCGCTCCGCACGGTGGAGAGTGTCGAAGATGTCATAGTCGAACTGCATACCGATACAGGCGCTGTCGGCTATGGCGAGGCGCCTCCCACCGGCGTCATAACCGGCGATAC
>JAIFMD010000184.1 GCA_020048755.1 Spirochaetota bacterium | reverse complement strand
GGAAGAGGATTAGCAGGGGGGCTGGCCGGGGGGTGCGCTCTGAAGAGCGGCACGGGGGGCTGGGGGAATAACTGAGGGCGCTTGGGGCAAGGCATACGAGGGTGTGCGGTGCCTTGGGCGCCTTTTTTCTTGCAGTGGCGAGTTGCAGGAAGGTAATAATTTTGGAGAGAATGATGGCTTTTTTTGGCTGGAATAAAAGACTTGTTATCTTTACAAGTCAAAATTAGCTAACTATTCCGGGTATTTAAAATATATTCAGATGAGCAACGCCTGCGCACGGTCGATTTGTGAGGGGAAGAGATCAGCTGGTACCGCAGCGCTACCTTTGGCTTTGAAGACCATATATCGTGCACATGCGCTATTGTCAGATAGGCAATACTGCTTTTTCATCAATTCTGCTGTAGCTGGTTAGCCGCTCATTTTGTCGTTGAAAAAAATGCATTTGGTTAAACATGTACATTCTGCCATAGCGTTCCTCCAAAACTTTGACTTACCATTATTGATAGTAGCAATGAATACCAACTGATACGATTTTTATACCGGGGATTGGATTAGTCAAGGGAAAATTTGGATAATTGTGCACAACCGAGTCAATAATGAGTGGATTTAACCAAATACAGGAATGGAATGTTGTTTCAATAATATATTGACATGGGCTGGAATCAGTAGAACAATTGGGCTGCTCTGGAGAGTCAAAAATATTTTGCAATATTTCGATTTTTAGTAAAAAAAAATCTACAGCTTTGAAGCAGGGTTTTAAAAAGAGGGGTGATGATAGATTTCAGGACGGATACGTCAGGTTTTATCCTCGGATTCAAGGGGAGGAATAGACCTCGGTATTGCAGGACTAATGCTTGCCTTGCTACCGGGAGAGGGGAAGGCCGCATTGTTACAATGCAAGGCAAGTTACATGTAGTAAGTCAACGTACTGCGGGATGGACTGCGGTAAAGAAATTTAAAGGAATATTGGTATCACCCGAGTATGTAGTTATTGATTTTAAAGGGTTGGAAAGGCTTGAAGCTCGTTATGAAGATGGTTGTTTTATTTTGAAATTGATATCAAGTGACGTAACAGTAAACCGGTTCAGGATTTTTCTGGAAACTGATCCGGCAGAGGCCATATATGGTTGTGGGGAGCAGTTTTCGAGGACTGACCTCCGTGGATGTTTTTTTCCGCTCTGGGTTTCCGGGTCAGGTGTTGGAAGGGGACGAAACTATGTCCGTGTGATGGCAGATCTGCATTCAGTTCGTGTTGGAACTATAGCCCAAACATATTATCCACAGCCATCGTTTGCTACCTCATTAAATATGCATTGCCATGCCGTTTCAAGTTCCTATTCAGTATTTGATTTCAGGCAGATCCCCCAGTCCAACATCCTGGGGGTAGGACAAAGTCAGGCTGCAACGATAAATGGTTTTACAAGGTTGTTATGGTGAGTCTCCGGATTTCTGTCGAAAAAAGACTGTTTTCGCTGAAATTTTAACTGATATTCCTGCCATTGCCGCGAGAGGCTCTGGTCTATCACTATGAAACGAGGCAGAACATGGAAACCAAGAAGGCAAAGGTCAATACCCATAGCGGTGCCAACGGAGAGCGACCGGTTTTAATGAGGAACGTCATCGGTTACGGTATCGGCGATATTTATGGCGGAGGAGCATTCCTGATTGTAGGAATGCTTTTCATGTTCTTCCTCACAGAAATCGTGGGCATGAAACCGGCTCTCGCAGGACTCATGTTCGGTGTGGGCAAGATCTGGGACGGCATCTCCGATCCACTCATGGGTTACCTTTCAGATCGCACGAAGTCAAAGTTCGGCAGACGCCGCGTATATTTCCTGTGGGGAATCATTCCTATCGGTCTGACGTTTGCGATGCTCTGGGTACCCATCAATTCTGACAGCCAGGTTCTGCTCTTTGGCTACTACCTGTTTGCCTACATCCTGCTCGATGCGGCCCTCACGATGGTGATGACACCATACTCCGCACTACCTGCCGAGATGAGTTCCGATTTCAGGATACGCAACCGGCTCTCATCGTCACGGCTGATCTTCTCGGGACTGTCGGCGCTGGTGGCTGCCCTTGTTCCGGCCATGATCATCGGGGCTTTTCCTGAAAATCCGGGGCGGGGGCATCTGGTCATGGGCATCGTATTTGGCCTTGTCTTTGCCTTGCCCTGGATCATTGTCTACCTGAGCACCTGGGAAAACAACACGCAGCGGGAACCTGAAGCTGGCGATAATTTCATACGAGAATTCGTTACGATCAGCAGGAACAAATCCTTCCGCATACACTTCGTGATGTATGTTATGGCCTACACTGCCATGGACGTACTCATGGCGCTTTTCACGTACTATCTGACCTACTACCTGGGGCGTCCGGGTCTCTATTCAGTAGCCATGGGTACTCTGATGGTTGTCCAGCTGGCTATGATGCCAGTCTATACCTACATCGCAAACCGCAAGGGGCAGGCCTTCGCCTATGGTGTGGGCCTGTCCGTATGGGCTATCGGCATGTTCCTGACCCGCGGACTCAATGCGGATTCGCCGGCGCTGGCCGTAGCTGCAGTCTGCGGCGTCATAGGCATGGGCACCTCGGCCGGCGTCCTCATGCCGTATGCCATCTTGCCGTTCGTGATCGATGTGGATGAGCTCATTACGGGCGAGCAGCGTTCAGGTGTGTATGCAGGCGCCATGACCCTGATGCGCAAACTTGTTCAAGGCTTGTTCGCATTGCCGGCCATTGGCTTCATGCTCCAGGGCATAGGGTTTGCGGCAGGCAAGACTCAGAGTCCCGAGGTCCTCGCACGATTCTTCGCGTTTTTCATAGGCGTCCCGGGGGTACTCATCGTCATAGGTATCTTCACCGCGACGCGGTTCCGCATAACGCCCCGGAGCCATGCCGTGCTCAGGGTGGAACTAGAGCGCTTGCGTGCCGGCGGAGCCTTGGCGGATGCGCCCGCCGCGACTGTTGCGCTCTGCGAGTCGATGTCGGGGCAACCATTTGCCACTTGCTGGAAACGGCATCAGTAAGGTCCGGACAGTGCCCAAGTCGAAAAAAAGCCTAAATGAAGCACCCTCCACACAGCCTCTGGTCAATGCCGTGTTCCGGGTGTTTACCATACTGGAACGAGTCTCGGAACGTGAAAACTGGAATCTGGAGGAACTGTCCAGGGCGGCCGGGCTCGCAAAGCCAACAGCCTACCGGTTCCTCCAGACGCTGCAGGAACTGGGATACGTGCGCAGGAACGGGGAGGACCGTTACTCCCTGACCATGAAGCTTTTTGCCATGGGTTCACGGGCTCTGGATCATCTGGACCTCTATGCCCTGGCCCGACCCGTAGCACAGGATCTTGCGCTTGAACTCGGCGAGACGGTGCACATGGGCGTCCTCGATGAGATGGAAGCGGTATATGTGCTCAAGATCGAGTCGAAGTATACAATCCGGATGTACTCCAGAGTGGGGCGGCATCTACCGCTTCATTGCACCGCCCTGGGCAAGTGCCTGCTGGCCTGGGCGGAACCCGCGGCGCTGTGTTCCGCGCTCGACCAGATGCGGCTCGTGGCCTTTGCTCCCAAGACTATCGCGACCCGTGCCGGGCTCGAGGCTGAACTGGAGCGGGTCCGGCGCGATGGCTATGCGCTGGACGACGAGGAGCATGAAGAGGGTATTCACTGCATCGGTGCTCCGGTCTTTGACCATGCAGGGGCCGTAGTTGCAGCTGTTTCAGCTAGCTGGCCTGAATTTCGCTGGCTACCCGTCGACGACGCCGGCGTGGCCCTCCGCGCGGCCCATGTGGTTGCGGCCGCCAGACAGATCAGCTCGCTGCTCGGGTGGGAAGCCGGATCCTGAACAGGTTCAGGCTACCAGGTGGACTGCCATACCCGCCAGCTCCAGTTCAAGGTAGATGGATTTGAGCCTTGTGCCGTCCCAGCGTTCTGTGCCTTGCAGTGGTTTGATGCCGCGCTCCGCCAGCCAGGCGAGTGCCCGCCCTATGTCGTTGACGCGGATGCCAAGGTGTCCCGGTGAACCGGGGAACAGGGATTTTGTCAGCTCGATGCCTTCGCCCATATAGGATGCGGCCCCTTCCGTGAATTTCATGCCGAACAATGACCCGAGCAGCTGCACACTGCTGCTTGCCTCGTCCTGTGAGGTTCCGTTGATGCCTACGTGGGCAAAGGCAAAGCCGTGCATTGCCAGGGCGCTTGCACCGCAGCGGGCCTCGATGGCGGCCCAGTCTCCGGCCTCCACGAGGGCCGGCGCTGCCATCCAGGTGCCTCCCACCGCGATGACGTTCTTCCGTCTGAGGTACTCGCCGGCATTGGTTGCGTCGATGCCGCCGGTGGGTACGAAATTCATCGAGGCATAGGGGCCGGCCAGTGCGTCGATCATGCGCAGGCCGCCTGCTGCCTCGGCAGGAAACAGCTTTACGGCCTCGAGGCCGAGTCGCAGCGCCTTGTCCACGCCATCGGGGCCTGAAACGCCGGGCAGTATGGGGATGCCAAGATCCTTCGCAGTTGCGACAACATCCGGATTGAGGGCTGGCGCGACGAGGAAGCTGGCTCCGGCCTTGACGGCTATGCGGACCTGCTCGACTGACAATACCGTGCCGGCGCCAACGAGCAGTCCGGGCAGACTCGTTGCAAGCCTTCGTATGGCTTCCTCTGCCGCATCGGATCTGAAGGTTATTTCGGCTACGGGGATGCCCCCTGCAACCAGCGCCTTGCCGAGGGGCAGGGCGGATTCCGGGTCGGTCAGTTTGATGACCGGTACGAGGCCGATCGTACGGATCCGTTCGAGAACTGGGTGCATGGTGCCCTCCTCAGGTAACAATCATAGCATCGAATTGGTATAAATGGAACAAGGTTTCAATAATACGTTGACTGGGTCTGTCAGTGATGGTAGTATCGAGTCGAGGTCACTATATATGAAGCGAATTGTCACGTTCGGGGAGATAATGCTCAGGCTGAAGGCTCCCGGGCACGAGCGTCTGTTCCAGGGGGCTCTTCTTGAAGCCAGTTTTGGTGGTGGCGAGGCCAATGTTGCCGTTTCGCTGGCCCGTTTTGGCCATGAAGCCTCTTTTGTCAGCGCCGTGTCCGACGATCCCATTGGTGACGCGGCGCTGTCGGCCCTCCGCGCCCAGGGTGTAGACGTCTCCGCGGTCCGCAAGGTGCCCGGACGTACAGGTATTTATTTTCTCGAGACTGGTTCAGACTGCAGGGCTTCTACGGTTACCTATGACCGTTCCGGCAGCGCGATGGCGCGTGCCGAAGCTGCGGATTTTGACTGGCCAGCCATCTTCGCAGGTGCAGACTGGTTTCATATGACGGGGATAACGCCCGCGCTTTCACGATCGGCCGCGGATGCCGCACTCGCTGCGGTACAGGCTGCCAGGGCAACGGGAATACGGGTTTCTGTCGACCTTAATTATAGAAAGAAACTGTGGAATTATGGTGCCAGGGCTACGGAGGTCATGGGGCTTTTTGCCGCCGCGGCTGACGTCATCATCGCCAACGAAGAAGACATACAGTTAGGCCTGGGCATACTCGTTACAGGGACGAAACACGGCGCGGCCAAAGATATCGAAGAAACCGCAGATACCGCTTCTTACCGTGCTCTCGCAGAGGCCCTCGTCACGAAGTATCCCAACATCGGCATCGTGGCGGTGACACTGCGGGAGAGTCGGTCGGCGGACCGCAATGGCTGGTCTGCATGCCTGCTGGGCAAGGATGGCTTCAGGCGCTCACGGAGTTATGAACTTGACGATATCGTTGACCGCGTTGGCGGAGGAGATTCGTTTGCCGCAGGCCTGATATGCGCCTTGCTCGATGGCTCGAACGAGGCTGATGCCCTCGAATTCGCCGTTGCGGCTTCAGCGCTCAAACACACCATACCCGGAGACTGGAACCTGGTTTCCCGGGCAGAAGTAGACCGGCTTGTAGCCGGCGATGGCACAGGGCGCGTCCAGCGCTGAAGGAGAGGATTGCATGGCAGGGATACTCGATCTGTTCAGGCTTGACGGCAAGGTAGCCATAGTCACCGGCTCAAACCGCGGGCTTGGCCAGGCCATGGCCGTGGCACTTGCACAGGCAGGTGCGGACATCGTCGGTGCGACGCAGTCGGCAGCATCGCCGGATACCGAGGCGGCCATCAAGGCTGCCGGCCGCCGCTACGTCCACGTGCAGGCGGACCTGTCGAGTCTGGAACCGGTGCCCCGGATTGTTGACGCAGCGGTGCGCGAACTGGGCGGGGTGGACATCCTGGTCAACAACGCGGGCATCATCCGGCGCTGCGACGCCATTGATTTCAGCGAGGCGGACTGGGATGCCGTGATGGACCTCAACCTCAAGTCGCTGTTCTTTCTGAGCCAGGCTGTCGCCCGGCGCTTCCTGGAGCAGGGGCGGGGTGGCAAAATAGTCAACATCGCATCATTGCTGTCGTTCCAGGGCGGCATCAGGGTGCCCTCGTACACGGCTGCCAAAGGCGGCGTCAAGGGACTCACCATGGCTCTGGCCAACGAGTGGGCAAAGCACGGCATCACGGTCAACGGCATAGCCCCCGGCTATATGGTAACCGACAACACGGCGATGCTCCGGGCCGATGAAAAGCGGAGTGCGGACATACTTGCACGCATCCCCGCGGGACGCTGGGGTGAGCCGTCGGACCTGGCCGGGGCCGTCGTGTTCCTGGCCAGCGCAGCATCCGGTTACATGAATGGCCATACCATGGCCGTCGATGGCGGCTGGCTTGGCCGTTAGGGCCAGCTGAAGGGATGCGTCGATGGGCGAAATAGACATGAAGGTCAAGATGGGGGATAAGTGCTTCTCCGGAATCCGCGACCTTGACGAAGGACGCTCCATCGACGAGACGGAGTTGCTCCGCCTTTGTGATTTCGTCGACCAGCGCTACGACTGCGCCGATTTCAGGATGGTCTCGCTGTTGCGCACGCGGTACGCATACTGGGATTTATTGAGCGAGCCGACGCGTGCGGCCATCGAGGCGTCGATACTGGGATTCAAGTACTGGATGGACGAACCGGGTGATGACGGTATGTGTTTCTGGTCGGAGAACCACCAAATTCTGTTTGCCACCGTGGAATACCTTGCAGGCCGAAAATATCCAGACCATATTTTTTCCAACGACGGACACTCCGGGCGGGACCATGCCGCAAAGGCGGCACGCCGTATCGATCGCTGGATGGAGTATCGCTTCCGCTACGGGTTTACCGAGTGGCACTCGAATACCTACTACGAAGAAGACATCGCTCCGCTGACGCTCCTCATCGATTTTTTAGATGATGTGGCCATTGCCGGAAAAGCCACCATGGTGATGGACCTGCTCCTCCTGGACCTGGCCATGCATTCGTACCGGGGATTTTTCTGCGCCTCAAGCGGGCGCTGCTACGAAGCCCAGAAGAAAAATCCCGCGACCCAGGACACACTGGACATAGCCGAGAAGGTCTGGGGCTTCGGCAACGTCAGGGAGTATGACTACCACCGGATCAGCGCCAATTTCCTCCTCATGAAAAAATACCGGGTTCCGGACGTGATACGCAGCATAGGCCGGGATACCGGAACTGCGGAGATCATGGATTCCATGGGGCTGGACCTTGCCGAGGTTCGAGGCGAGTTCAGCGATCCCGGAGACATCGATACGACGGGGATGTTCCTCTGGGCGATGGAGAGTTTTACCAACCCGGAGTCGGTAAACCTGACCATGAAGATATTCAAGGCATGGAAACTCCAGCGCAACAATTTCCTCAAGGACCTGAAAACGCTGGATCTGCCCATACTGCGCTCGCCGCACGTCCTGCCGGCGATCGTACGTGTGCTCAACCCGGTAACCCAGGGCATCGCAATCCAGCGGGCCAATACCTATACGTTCCGCACTGAAGCCTTCATGCTGTCCACGGCGCAAGCTCATCATCCAGGAGAGTTCGGGGACCAGCAGCACGTGTGGCAGGCTACCCTGCCAGATGGCATCACCGTATTCACTACGCACCCGGGGGCGGCTGCTTTTGACGACAGCGACCGCAATTTTTCGCCAGCGTACTGGGTTGGGAATGGAATCTTCCCGCATGCGGCACAGTACCGTGCCACGGTGCTGTGCATCTATGACCTCCGCCTCAGGCACGGCTTCATGGAGCATGAGCGCAAGCGGTTTACCCATGCATATTTCCCTAAAGGCAAGTTTGACGAAAACCTGATGGAGGAACGCAGGCTTTTCGGGCGCAAGGCCGACACGTACCTGGCCCTGGTCGCCCGGAATCCACTCCGCATCAATCCCGTTGATCCCGATGACGTAATCCAGGACGGTGGCCTCACCTGGTGGGCCTGTGAACTCGGCACCAAGGCTGAATACGGCAGCTTTGAAGACTTCATCGCAGCCATCAGAACCAGAGTGGTCAGCTTCTCCGGGCGGACGCTCAGCTACAGTGGCAAGCAAACCCTGTCTTTGCGCTGGCGGGGCGAGTTCCGGGTAGATGGTGCCGTCGTTAATACTGACTACGGACGCTACGACACACCCTGGGTCAAGGCCGCTCGGCATCCAGCCAGGCTGGAAATCAGCCACGGCGGAAAAAGCCTCTCACTGGATTTTGCAAAATTTGAAAGGATCGAGCTGTGAGCGGCGACAAATATTTCGTTCGTGTGATGAAGCTGGCCGACGACCTGACAGCCAGGATAGCGCCGCGGATGAAGTGGATGTGGGGAGAGGCTCTGCTCGGATTTGCCCTCGCGGAACTGGATGGCCAGCTTGGTGAAGATCGCTATCTACCCTTCCTTGAAAGCTACTGTACATACTGGAAGGCGCATGCTCCACGGGTAGACCAGGCTGATACCAGTGCGCCGGCGCTGATCACCTGGTCGGTGTACCGCAGGACCGGCGACGAAGGCTGCAGACAACTTACCGAGCGGGTGCTGGACTACATCCGCAACGAACCACGCGTACTGGATGATGCAGTAAACCACCTGGGCAATTCGCCGGAGGGCAGGATCTACCCGAAATCGATATGGGTCGATTCCATCATGATGTTCGGTGTTTTTCCCGCCCTCTATGCGAGCGATACAGGCGACAGCGATCTGCTGGACTTTGCGGCCCGCCAGCCCGGCCTGTACTCTGGTTACATGCAGGATCCTGCCGGGGGGCTGTGGTACCACAGCTATTGGATCAAGGCGCGCACCCACTACCCGCGCCGCAATATATTCTGGGGGCGCGGCAACGGCTGGGTCGCGTGTGCGCTGCCCCTGCTCCTGGACCGCTTGCCGGAAGGGCATCCGCACAGGGAAGGAATACTCCGCATATTCAGGACCACCGCAACGGCCCTCCTGCCACTGCAACGTGATGATGGCTTTTTTGACACGGTGCTGGAACGCGTGCACGCAGCTTCACCGGCGGCATTGCGGGGGAGGCGGCCGCGCTTTGGCGCGAATTACCGGGAGGCTAGTGCTACGGCGCTTATTGCATCAGGCTTCATGCATGGCGCGCGCCAGGGATGGCTGGGACCCGAGTTTGCGGCCGCCGGAATGAAGGCCTTCAGGGCCGTCGTCGATACGCTCGAAGATACGCCCCAGGGGCTCTCCCTGCCCGGGATTTCAGCTCCAACCATCCCGTTGCCGGTATTCCCGCTTGCGGGATACCGCTTTATTCCCCGGGGCCATGATTGGTCCTACGGAGTCGCTGCCCTGATTTTCGCGGCGATCAACTACGAAAAGCTGAATAGTCATGCTTCGGCTGCCTCTGGCAGCTCGCAACACTGAACAAGGAGAAGACACCATGGAATTCGACGTACGGTATTCCAGCCATCCCGAAGATGCCAGGCATCTGACGACCGGACAGCTCCGGGAACGCTTCCTCATCGACACCCTGTTCGTGGATGACAGGGCCATGCTCGTATATTCGCACTTTGACCGGATCATAGCAGGTGGCATCAAGCCTGTCCGAGGGCCGGTGGCACTCGAGGCCGGCAAGGAGCTGGGCACGAAATCCTTCCTGGAACGGCGCGAGCTCGGCGTCATCAATGTCGGAGGTCCCGGTACCGTGACCGTTGGCAGCGAAAGCTTTGCCCTTGCCGGCCGGGACGGCCTGTATGTGGGCATGGGGCAGGGACCGGTCAGCTTTTCCAGCGACACTACCGACGCTCCGGCCAGGTTTTACCTGAATAGCGCTCCTGCCCATAAATCCTATCCAACTGAGCACATAACGCTTGCCCGGGCCAAGAAAGTAAGCCTCGGTGACGCTGCTTCCATGAACATGCGCACCATCAACCAGTACGTGCACCCGGCCGTCTGTCCCTCGTGCCAGCTGGTCATGGGCCTGACTGAACTGGCACAGGGCAGTTGCTGGAATACCATGCCCTGC
>JAIFMD010000226.1 GCA_020048755.1 Spirochaetota bacterium | reverse complement strand
TTCCGGAGGAGGCCGCTGTTCCGGAGGAGGCCGCTGTTCCGGAGGAGGCCGCTGTTCCGGAGGAGGCCGCTGTTCCAGAGGAGGCCGCTGTTGCCGAAGAGGCTGCCATCGTTCAGGAAATCAGCGTCGATGCTGATGATGAGCAACTTTTAATGGATGAGATAGGGCGTCTGCTGGCAGAACGGGATGAGTTGTACAGTACCATCAATGAACTTAGGGCGGAGAACCTTGAGCTGGTGGCGCAGGCTTGGGACGCGGAATTTTACAAAAATCGTGTAGCGGAGCTGGAGCTTGAAATTGCCAGACTCGAAACGGTCATAGGCGAAAACGAGGCGGCCCTGGTTGCGGTTGACCTAAGACTCGCAGAAGTGGAAGCTCAGCTTGTAGAGGAAGGAACCCGGCTGGCCGATGCGGAAGCCAGGCTGGCGGTTGCAGGCGGAGATGCTGGAACCGTAACGGCGTTGCTGGCTGAGAAGGATGCCAGTCTTAATGCAAAGAACGCCGAACTGGCAGTCAATGCAGCCACGATTTCAGTCAAGGACGCAACGCTTACCATAAAGGATGCTGAGCTTTTAGGCAAAGATGCAGTCATAGCTTCTAAAGAAGATGAATTGCGGGCAAAGGAATCGACGATAGCCGCAAAGGACGAAGTAATTGCAACGATGAATGCCAGGCTGGAAGCCGCCCAGGCAGAGGCAAAGGCTGCACTTGCTGCGGCGAAGGCTACGGGAACCGTGGTACCGGCTACCGCTACGGCAGTTCCAGCACCTGTTCCCGTGATTACGGTACCAGCGGCTCCCACTGGCTACCTGACGGGCTGGAAGCTCGATACCTCCAAGTTCAGCAAAAAGTTGCGTGAGGGTTTTGATGGTTCATCGGCACGGATGGGATCCTGGAAGATAGCAGGTGCGACAGCCACTCAGTCCGATGCGTCGCAGTATTTTTCCAGGCTTGAACTCCCGCTGGCTCAAAGCAAGGCTCCCATGTTGTACCGGTTCAAGGCACGTTCCACCGGCAAGGGCTGGATCGGTCTTGGGCTCCACCTGTATGTGGAGGATGTGCTCAAGAAACGTGGTTACGGTGAAGGAAAGAGCCTGCTCGTATGGTTTACAAGGGACCGCGATGCCCGCGGTGACGATGCGACGTACCTGCAGCTATACCGTTCCGACAATGATGTGGTGATGGAACGCATGTTTGACGCGGAACTTGAAGATGGCATCGAGGCATGGCGTCTCGTCGAGGTTGTGTACGATCCAGGTGCTGAATACATCGCCGTCTCGGTGGACGGGGTACTGAGGATAGTCTACAAGACATTCTTTGGACGTGATGCCGGGGCTACCGCTGCGCTGAGGACCCTTGGCGGGGGAGTTTCGTTCTCCGAGTTCTCGGTCTGGACTGAGTAAAACCTATTGTGCGGAAAAGCAAAATCACACTCATTTTTGCCGTGCTGCTTCTAGTTTGCCTCGTGTCACCACCTGGACTTTTTGCCCGGGAACCGGATCCCCAGATTGGATTCAGGGAAATATGGGCCTACCTGATGAAGGGCGAAGAATCATTCCTGACGTCTGCCCTGTCGGTTACTGACCTCTGTTATTTCAGTGCAGAAATAAATGCCTACGGGGAACTGACCGGGGTTCCGGATCTGAAGAAACTGGTTTCGTACAAGGGCCGCAAGCACCTTGTTGTTGCCGAAGTTGGCAGCTATTCGCTTACTCACTTCTGCCTTGATCCGGCGTATCCTGTCCGTGACGCGCTGGTGAAGGCAATCTTCGCAGCAGCAGTCCCCTACGACGGTGTGCACATAGATTTTGAGGCCATTCCGGTGCGGGACCGGGATAACTTTGTGCAGTTTCTCAGGCTCTTGAAGAAAGGCCTGGGCAAGAAGGTTCTGAGTGTCGCATTGCCGGCACGGTTGTCTGAATCCGGTGATGTGCTTGGATATGTCCGCATCGCGGAAATAGTCGACAGAATCATCATCATGGCGTACGACGAACACTGGAGCACGAGTGTGCCGGGGCCGGTAGCCTCGATGGAGTGGAGCAGCCGGGTAGCCTCGTATGCGATGTCGAAGATAGCAACTCCGAAACTGGTTATGGGGTTACCCTTCTACGGGCGGGCCTGGGGAGATATTCGATCAGACCGGGCTTATAAGTTTTCAGGTGTATCGTCGCTGCTGGATGAAAAGGACATTCGTTCCTTTTCCCGTGAGGGCAATGTTCCCTGGTTCAGATACCAGGAACTGGTCACGGTGGATGTGTACTATGACGACGCAGAATCGTTATCCCACAGGCTTCGCCTCTATCGGGATGCTGGAGTGGGAGCCGTAGCCTTCTGGCGACTCGGCCAGGAAGATTCGGCTGTCTGGGAACGTATCCGGGCTGATTGAATCCAGGAATATATCCAATATATCGAATAAAACTGCTGTTCTGCCTTCTCCAGAGTAGAAAAATGCTTATCATTGATGTATACGTTAATGGTTAGGTATAAGCGTCTGGAGGCTCCCATGCACAAGAGGTTTGTTGGACTAGCGAAGCTTGTTGGTTGCTTGTTCTTCGTCACCGCCATCCTGATTTCGGTGTCATGCAAGTCTCCGCTCGATGTCCAGGCCGTTGGCTACGTGACAGTCGACTTCAGCACGGGGCAAGGTGCCAGCCGGGCTGCCGGAGTGTTGCCGGCAGACATCAAATCGGTTGTTATCTCAGTCAAGGCCGACGATATGGACGAGATCACCAAAGCCCTGACCGCTCCTGCACTTTCCGCCACACTGGAGCTCCCCCTGTACCACGGCAAGCAAACGCTGGATATTGAAGCCGGTGCGGAGCATGCTCTCAGCGTGACCATGAACACCCTGTACAAGCTCTCGTATGATGCCAATGGTGCGGGCTCCGGCAGCGTTCCGGATGCCTTGTATCGGGCAACCAGCGATGTGGTTACCGTTGCCCCGAATTCCGGGCTCCTGGCAAAGGCCGGGTTTACGTTCGGCGGATGGAATACGGCGGTTGATGGCTTGGGGACCCAGTACGCTCCCGGTGAAAATCTTATCATGCCAATAGGGGCTATTGTTCTGTATGCGAAGTGGAATCCGCTTAGCTCGGCTAAAGACATCACCGCGTTCGGATTTGCGGTTCCAGCGGTTACTGGTGTAATCTCGGGAACAAGCATAGCGGTGACGGTTCCTTTCGGGACCAATGTGACGAGCCTTTCGCCTGTTGTAACCCATACAGGTACTGGCATCTCGCCCGCGCTAGACAGTGCAATTGACTTCAGTGCTGCAGTCACCTTCATTGTTGCGGCAGCGGATTCGACTACGAAGACGTATACGGTGACAGTGACGGTTGCGCCGAATACCGCCAAGGATATAACGTCCTTTAGTATAACCAGTCCTGCCGCCACAGGCGTCATCACCGGAACTGGCATCGCGGTGACCGTTCCCTTCGGGACACCTGTCACGAGCCTGATACCTGCAATCATCTTCACTGGTGCGACTTGCATTCCAGGACCGGGTGTGGCTCAGAATTTTACTAGTCCGGTGACCTATACCGTAACTGCTGCTGACTCCACAACCAAGGTGTATTTAGTGACCGTATCAGTCGCACCGAGCAACACCAAGGACATTACCGCGTTTGATTTCATCTCGCCTGTGGCGACAGGCACTTTTTCAGGAACCGACATCGCTGTGACCGTACCCTTCGGGACAGATGTGACGAGCTTGGTACCGACGATCACCCACGATGGCGCGAGCATCTCTCCTCTGTCGGGTGTGGCTCAGAATTTTACTAGCCCGGTAGCGTATACGGTAACGGCGGTGGACGCTTCGACCAAAGTCTTTACGGTGACCGTCACAGTGGAGCCGAGCAACAACGCCAACTTGATGGCGGTTGGCGGTCTAGTCATTTCCGGCATCACCCTTGCTCCGGCCTTCGATCCGGCTATCATGTCGTATACTGCTAGCGCAGATAGCTCAGTACCTTCTGTTACAGTTACAGCCACCAGGGCCGACTCCGGTGCTTCCATTCAGGTCAAAGTCAATAGCGGCAGCTTCACCGCCATTACGTCCGGTACCCCGACGGGTGCCTTGATACTGGATAATCCGGCGGGAATGAATACGATTAGCGTATTGGTGACGGCGGCCGATACGGTCACCACGAAGACGTATGTGGTGACCATCGCGAAGACGGTACTGGTAACCATCAATGCCAACACAAATGGTACGGTAAATCTTCCCGGGTCAGTGGAGCGTACGCCGGGTTCACCGCTTGCCGTAACGTCAATTCCCGATGCTGGATATCGTTTCAAGAGTTGGAGCGGCGATATAGGTTACCTTTCGCCTCCAACCAGCGCAACTACAACCCTGAACGTGCCGATAAGCGCCGTTACGACGGTCACGGCCAATTTTGAACTGGACATTTTCGCGGACGGTGATGGGACGGCGGGAGATCCCTTCCATATAACGACTCTCGCGCATTTAATTGACATGAATTCCTACAGGGACAAGGCTTTCGTGCTGATGGCAAATATCGACTTGATCAGCCAGCCAAATTGGCTTCCGATCGGGGACACGACTACAAAATTCACCGGCCGCTTCGACGGTAATGGGTATACACTTAGCAACTTGACAATCAATGTTACATTCGACGAGAACCGAGGTCTGTTCGGATTCACTAACGGAGCAATTATATCGAACGTGACCCTCTCTAGCATCAATTTCAGCTCAACTTATAATTATGCAGGCGGGCTCATCGGGCGAACTACAGGGAATACCCAGGTAACTGATTGCTCCGTGCAGGGAACGATCTCCGCATATCAATCGACTGGAGGATTGATCGGATACAGTGATTCGGGAAGCACGCTTGCTGTTTTACGGTGTTCCAGCGCTGTGACCATCACTTCGGCATATACCGGAGGTTTGGGTGGGCTCATCGGTCGAACGGAGGGCGGTAGTGTTTCGCAGTCCAGCGCGACCGGTAACCTTGTAGGTCATGTAGCGGGTACACAGAATTATACGGGTGGGTTGATAGGTTGGAACCAGAATACATCTGTAATCGATAGCTATGCCACCGGAATGGTTGACGGGGATGATGGTACGGGGGGACTCATTGGCTACAATACCGGATCATCGTCGGTCACTAATTGCTATTCAGCAGGTGCTGTAACCGGGACTGCAAATATCGGTGGGTTGATAGGCTATGACTCGGGTACTACTATTACGTCGGCATATTATGATCAAACAGCCAGTGGTCGAAATGATACGGGAAAAGGTGAACCGTTGCTAACCACTGACATGCAGAATTCTGCTACCGTTGGTACTATTTATCCTGGCTGGAATTTTTCCACGATCTGGGAAATTTTATTGACGGCGTACCCGACTTTTAAATAAGGGGTTGGTGATGATGAAATTGAACATTTTCTGGCTTGTATCCATATTCTCTTTCGCCTCCCCCCTCTTCGCCGACATCACCGTGTCCGCGGTCAAGGGTACGGTGGGCGTTATGGCGGCCAAGAAGCTGACGCCGGTTACGGTGGGAATGAAGCTTGCGGACGATGCGACAGTTGTGACCGGGGCTAATTCCGAGGTAACGCTGAGCATCAACAACGGGACGATAACGCTCAAGTCGCTGACCACGGCGAAGATGGGCAACGTGGTGAAGACGCCGACCACCTCGACGGCCGCGGTGGCGCTGCGCAGCGGTACGGTGGTGTCGGAGGTCAAGCAGATTACGGGGCTCAAGACGAGCTTTACGGTGACGACGCCGGTAGGTACGTCGAGCGTTCGCGGTACCTCGCACAGTGTGAGCTTCAGCCCGGCGCGCGGCATGGAAGTGGCGGTTAGTTCAGGCGTGGTCGCCGTTGCTTCGAATCGCGGTGCTACAAAGCCGGTAGCGGCAGGGAACAGTTATGTGCAATCGGCGGCCAGCGCTGCTCCGCCCCAGGTGACATCACAGGCGGCCCAGGAGTCGGTGGTTTCAGGTGCCGCGACGGCATTTGCGCCGGTCGAGGAAGTGGCCGCGGCGGCTGACCTTGGCGGAGCTCCGGCGGCGCTGGCAGAAATCGTGAGCCTGATAGCCGAAAAGCCGACGAGCGGTACGGTTACCATGACGCTTCTGTTCCCGTAACGAGACTGGTAAAAATCTGAATGCTCCGGGGTGTTCCATGAGACGGCTATTGCTGGCTTTGATCATATCCTTGGCTGCGGGCCAGCTCCCGCACGCACAGAGCCTTGAAGACGTGGTAGCTATAGGGGATCTATGGGCCTGCACCGTGGCAGATTTTGCCACCATGGCCCCGGCTCTGACAGAGGCTATGCCTGACGATGCGGAACTGGCTGTACGTCTTGAAAAGACGCTATCACGCTACAAGGCCGGGCAGCCTCTGACCAAGGGAAGGGCAAGTCTCATCGCGGCCAGGACCCTGAAGCTGCGCTCGTCGTTTTTTTATCTGGTGCTGCCGGTACAACGCTACGCGTTCAGGGCCATGGTCGTGGACGGTGTCTTTGCGGGTACGAGCAGCGAGGGTGATGTGATGAGCGGTGTGGAACTGCTTGATTTCATTACCATGATTACCCTGAAATATGCGGTGGCGCCATGAAGCGGACCTCGACTAAAACCGCACTTGTCGCCCTTACACTGCTATCTTTCGCCCTTGCAAATGCTGGAGCCCAGAGTCCGTTTGTTGATGACGGTTTCTTTGCGCCTCCACAGGCCAAGGCACCATGGCTGTTGGACTGGGGTGGTACGGTTTCTCCGGCGGTGCTGTCCGAGAGCCAGGGTGAGCCGCTGAGCCTGGTAACGGGCCTGAGCGGCAATGTCTGGGTTCGACTCAGCCTGCCTGCGGGCTGGCAGTACTATGCGCGGATCAGGGACAATGCACTGCTGACCGTTCTTCCCGTGGATGCCGGATTCGAATTGGTCAACCTGTGGGAGGTCAACGCAAATTATCTGCAGTTGACCGAAGCCGACGCGGGCTTTTCGCTTGCGCTGGGCCGCAAGGCGTTTCAGCTTGGTTCGGGGCTGGTATTGTCAGGCAACGGCGACGGTGTCGAGGCGCAGCTGAACAACCAGCTGTTCTCGGCCAAGGCGTTCGGATTCTATACGGGGCTGCTTGAACCCGGATTTTCTGCTGTCTATGCTCTGGATTCCTGGGATGACGAAAATGGAGCATGGCGTTATATAGGCGGCTATTCATTGGGTATTGGGTTGTATGGCCAGGAACTGGCGTTGCTGGGGTTGTACCAGGGTGACTTCGGGCAAGGATCTCAACCCTATACCAGCTGGTATTCGGGACTTCAGGCGAAGGGCATGCTGCTGGGTGGCGAGTATCTGGTGGAAGGCTACCTCGAAGAAGGCCGTGGGCCGGACGGAGCGGCCATCGACGCCTTTGCCGCCACCGCCCGCTACAACCGGGTCTTCAAGCTGGCCACGACGCCGGGCGTGACGATCCAGTACTCCGTAGCGTCCGGCGACCCCGACCGTACGGCGGGCGACGGCTCGGCAGGCAATGCCAGCGGTACCGACCTGGCGTTCCAGGCTTTCGGACAGGTAAGCTCAGGGTCGGTGTTCAGGCCGTACTTCAGCAACATCCATATAGCGCGGCTGGGGGCGAGTTTCAGGCCCCTGGAACGTGCGGGAGCGTTCGTGCGTGATTCCAGCCTTGGGCTCAGATACTTCTACTACGCCAAGTACGACATGGCCGGCGTGGTCAATGTAGACGATGCGGCTTTGCCGTCGCATGACCTGGGGCACGGAGTCGATCTGCTGGTGCGCTGGGCACCATGGAACGACGTGAGCATCTTCCTGAACGCTGGCGCCTTTCTTCCCGGGGCTGCTTTCCCCGCGGGAGAAGCGCTGCGCTTTACGGTATCCGGAGGCATGAGCCTCTCATTCTGAAACATTACCCGATCCGGGCCAGGAGAGCAGCACCATGAAGAAATTCCTTGCCCGTATGGGCAAGTTTACCACGGGAGCCTGGGGGGCCGCCCTGACCGCCCTCGTCATGTCGATTCTGGTGATACTGTTCTCACTGACGCCGGCTCATGACAGGCTGGAGTTCGTGCTCTACGACCTGCGCATGAAACTCAAGCCCAAGGCGGAGCCGCTGCCTGAACTGGTGCTGCTCAACGTGGACGACGCCAGCATTTCAGCATTGGGCGTGTACCCGTGGCCCAGACATTACTACGCGTATGCCATACGGCAGTTGCAGGCGGCAGGTCTTTCAAACCTGCTGTTCGACTTCCAGTTCATTGACGCGTCGCCACCGCTCCTCAATACAGACGGCTTCAATACGCTGTACTCGACGCTGGCGGGTGGCGCTGCCATCCAGGCGGAAGACCTCTTCAGCGTCATCATAGACAATGACCGCGACCTGACGATGGCTACGGAAGATTTTTCCGGCACCATCATGCCGTTCTCGTTTGCCAAGGTGGAGAGCAAGCTGAGCCTGAGCCCCGAGGCGCAGGAAGCCAAGAACCAGGCCATACAGCGGTTCACCGACAAGGCTTCTCTGCCCTTGCCGGCGGGCAGGGAAGCTGCATTCCGCGCGCTGGTGGATGCGGACCGGGTTACGGTGAACTATCCGATACCCGAACTGATGAACGCGGCGGATTTCTTCGGATTTGTGGACAACGACGCCGACCTGGACGGTACGCACCGGCGCATCCGGCTGTTCAGGGTATTTGGCGACCGTATCTACTTGCACTTGAGCCTGATGGCGTACCTGCGGATGTGC
Organism: Spirochaetota bacterium; assembly: GCA_020048755.1. Taxonomy (GTDB): domain Bacteria; phylum Spirochaetota; class Spirochaetia; order Treponematales; family UBA12059; genus SZUA-370. Next base: position 4,431 of record JAIFMD010000226.1, on the reverse strand, counting down.
GGGGCCGGCATTGCCGACATCGATATTGAACCCGGAAGATCCATAATCATACGGAACGCCGTGCATCCGGTCACTGGCATACGGCGCGATATAAGCATACCGGTGGACAAAACGGGGGCCATCTATTTTGACTGGATGGGGGATTTTGCGCAGACGGCGAGGTCGGTGTCGGCGCATGCTCTTATCGAGTATCCGTTCTATGCCGAGCAGTTCGAGTTGCAGTTGATGCTCAAGGACATGAGTTCCGGCAAGAGCGACCGCGCCGAGCTGAGTTCCGAGCTCGAAGGCCTCAAGGCCGCAATCCTCGCGGAACCTGATTTTGCCGGGCGCTTTCCATTGAGGCAGCGTTACCATGAGGTGCTGGTGCGCTACCAGGCTGTTATAAAAACGTATCTGGATGAGAGCCAGAGCGAACTGGACGGACTGCTTGCGGCGAAGGCAGCCGGCGATGTGGTTGACGAGGAAGCCATAGCGTCGATACAGACGCTCATAACGGCCATCAAGATAAAGACCCAGGTGGAGTACCTGTTCGATTCCGTTGCGGTGATGGGCCTGACAGCCACCGGTACGCAGGACGAGGGTGTAACGCCGCTATCCAATTCGTACTGGATGGTGGGCTCATATCCAACGGCCATCAACACGCTGGCGCGGGGCAAATTCATAACCAAGGCTCCGGCTCCACTGGAATATGCAGGCATCGTGGCCCTGGCCATCGCGCTTGCGCTGTTCATACACAAGCGTTCCGCAAAAATTTCCTATACCGTCATTGGTCTTGCCGTCGTTGCAGTCAACGCGGCGATCATGATCCTGTTTTTCAGGACGTACCTGTGGATTGACCAGGTGAACCTGAACCTGGCAATCATCCTGCCTTCAATGCTCATCATGATAACCAAGTTCGCGGGCGAGGAAGAGAGCAGGCAGTTCATCCAGAGCGCATTCTCCAAGTATTTGTCGCAGGATGTGATAAACCAGATCATAGCCAACCCCGACGCGCTGAACCTGGGCGGCGAGTCGTGCACCATAACGACGTTTTTCTCGGACATTCAAGGATTTTCGTCGATATCGGAGAAACTGACGGCTGAAGGGCTTGTGCACCTGCTCAACGAGTACCTCTCCGCGATGACCGACACGATCATGCGGAACCGCGGCACCATAGACAAGTACGAGGGCGACGCGATCATGGCCTTCTGGGGCGCGCCGCTGGCGTTTCCCGAGCACTCCTACCAGGCCTGCCTCTCGGCGCTGGAGATGCAGAGGCTTCTGGCACAGATGCGCGTGACCTGGAAGGCGGAAGGCCGGCACGAGCTCGAGGTGCGCATGGGCCTCAATTCAGGGCCGGCGGTGGCGGGCAACATGGGGTCGCGCACGCGCATGAACTATACCGTCATGGGCGACTCGGTGAACCTAGCGTCGCGACTGGAAGGCGCTAACAAGGTGTATGGCACCTATACCATGGTCAGCCAGAACACCCACGCGAGCGTAAAGGACCAGTTCCGCTTCAGGGAACTGGATACCATCCGCGTGGTAGGCAAGAACGAACCAATAACCGTGTACGAACTGCTGGAACTGCCCGGCAAGGTGCCGGAGCGTAAAGAAGAAATTGTCACCCACTACGAGCGCGGCCTGGCGCTGTACAAGGAACGACGGTGGAAGGAAGCATTGGCTGGTTTTGTAAGGGTGTTGAAGCTGGACATCGATGATGGTCCGAGCCGGCTTTATTACCAGCGGTGCAAGGCGTTCATGAAGGTTCCGCCGGCACCTGACTGGGACGGCGTGAACAAGCTGACATCGAAGTAAGAAGATCGCAGCAGCTTCTGTCTGACTGCGATCTTTTTATCAGACTATTCCAGCAGCCCTGCCTATGAGTGCGACCACTGCGGCTATCGCAAGGGCGGCTATGGCGGCAAGCGCGACCCCGGCCTTGGCCATGTCCCGTATTGTAAAAAAACCTGTGGTATACGGTATGACATTGACAGGGCTCGTCGTAACCAGGATGAACGCCAGGTTCGATGCTAATGCCGCTGCAAGCGCAAGGCCGCGGGCGTCCAGCCCGAGGCTGGCTCCGAGCGCCAGCACGAGGGGTACGATGATGGTGCCTGTCAATGTGTTGGACGAGAATACTACCTTGATGGCGAACACGCCGAGCACGACGGCGGCAAGCCTCCAGAACACCGGTAACGCGCCGACGCCGCCTAGTACAGCCGTGGCCACCCAGGCCGCCGCGCCCGTCTTGTATAGCGTCGTGCCGAGGCTAATGCCGGTGGCTATGAGGAGTATACCCGACCAGTCTATGTCCTTTTCTATTTCCTTCCATTTGTAAGAAGTGACGCCGGGGGAAAACATCGCGACGACAGCGACGAGGGCGCCCATGGAGATGGGCACCTTGATCCCGAGTGCGTGACCGATTGCTGGTGAAAATATCCACAGCGCAATCGTCGACAGGAATACAATTCCGACGGCTCGTTCGTCGCGGGTCAAGGGCACGCGGGAGCGGGCTTCTTTTTTTATGGCCTCGTCGCTCTTGTAGAGCCGGGGACGCTCGGGGGGGAAGAAGAGGATGATGATCAGCCATGCGGCTGGCAGGAGGAGGAGGGCGGCGGGGACGCCATAGAGCATCCACCCCAGGAAGCTGATGTCGTAGCCCGCGATTTCCGACATGAACCGTATAGCGATGGGATTGGAGCCGGAGCCGGCAGGAGTGCCGAGTGCGCCAATGAGAGGCCCCCAGGCGCAAGCCATCATCAGGGCCGTGCCGAATTTGCTGCTGCCGGGTTTCTCACCTTCGTCCGTGAGGATGACGAGTCCCAGTGGCATGATGATGGCCACAGCGCCGAGGGCGGTAATCCACATGGCGAGGAAGGCGCCGGCTACCAGAAAACCGAAAATTATCTTCTTCGTCGAGTTGCCCGTAATTGATAGGACCAGCGAACCGGCACGCTTGGCGAGTCCTGAACGGCGGAGACCCGCAGCTATGACGAGTACGCCGATAAAGAACACCACCACGTCGTCACCGAAACCATAGCGGATGATATCCGTATAAGTGCCAGCGCCGAGCACTGTCATGACGAGTACCGCCAGGAGACCCGTAATGTGGAACGGCATCGCTTCAGCGATCCATAGCACCAGCGCGAACGCCAGTGACGCTATCGCTGCGCGGCCCTGTGCCGTAAGCTCCATGCCACGTATGGTTGATATGGAGGCGGGGAGCGGTACGAGCATGGCGGTAACGAGCACGACGATGGCGAGCGCTATGGCTACCAGCCGCCGGGCCGTTGCTTTGCTGCTGGCTGTTGTTTGCCGATCCGGCCCGGTAGTGTGTAGCTGTGTCACACGGGCATTCCGAGCGCTTGCCTGAGCAGTTGCCCGACCCGGGCCGGCCTGTCGGCGACGAGTGCGCCTGCCTTCTCGAAGGCTTCTATCTTGTCGGCTACGGAGCCCTTGCCGCCGGTGACGATGGCTCCGGCGTGGCCCATGCGCTTGCCTGCGGGAGCGGTGCGCCCGCCCAGGAACGCGACCACGGGTTTGGTGAAAGCTCCCGAGAGCATGGCCTCGGCCACTTCTTCTTCCATGGTGCCGCCGAGCTCGCCGATGATGACGACCGCATCGGTGGCCGCGTCAGCCTGGTAGTCGGGCAGCATCTCGGCGAAGCGGGTGCCCGGTACGGGGTCGCCACCGACGCCGATGAGGCTGGACACGCCGAAGCCTGATCTGACGACCATCGCGGTGACCTCGTTGGTCAGCGAGCCGGAGCGCGTCATGATGCCGATGCGGCCGGGTTTGTACACGCGCTCTATCCAGTACGGGAACATGCCCATCATGGCGAAGCCGGGGCTGATGACGCCTGAGGTATTGCCGCCCACGACGCGCGCACCGCAGGAGAGTGCGGCCTTGCGGATCTGGATGGCGTCCTGCAGCGGGATGCCGTCTGCTATCGTGACGATTTTCTTGATGCCCGAGTCGAGCGCTTCGAAGACGGCGTCCTTGGTGAAGCGCGGCGGCACGAACAGCATGGCGGCGTTGGCCGGACTGTCCGCGACGGCGCGGCGTATCGTGTGGTACACCGGCACGCCTTCTACGCTCTGGCCTTCCTTGCCCGGCGTGACGCCGACGACCACCCGGGTGCCCAGGTCTATCATGTGCTTGGTCCAGAACGAACCCTCGCCGCCGGTGATGCCCTGCACGAGCACGCGGTCGGTCCTGTCTATGAAGATGCTCATGCGCGTGCTCCCTTTGCCAGGACGACGGCCCTGCGGACCGCTTCCTCGGTATCGAAGAGCGGATCCAGCCCGGCCGCCTTCAGCGTCTCCACGGCTTTTTCTTCGCCCGTGCCGCGTATGCACGCGACGATGGGGCAGCGCGGCTTGAGCTTGGCGATAGCCTCGGCTATGCCCTCCGCCATGATGTCGGCGCGCGCTATGGTGCCGAAGGTGA
>JAIFMD010000076.1 GCA_020048755.1 Spirochaetota bacterium | reverse complement strand
GGTTGATGCCGGCGAGGCGCAACAACGATGGCAGTGAGATCACGATGAGGGTTAGCACCGCGACCGGGATGGCGATGAGCCAGAAAACCTTCGGTAGTTTCATGCGTAGTGTTCCTTTGTAGTAGTTGTTTTCAGCGAACTGAAAGACTGATCATCGAGCCGGGTAATAGTCGCCGGCAAAGATGTACTGGTGGTAGCCCTGCCCGAGGCAGTCGCCCACGATGTTGTAGAATCCTCCTGCGGAAGGCGTGATGACGAGCGGCGAATCGAGCCTCACCCGTTCGAGGCTCCAGCCTTCTGGCAGGTCCACATCGAGGCTGGGTTCCCTGGCTTCTGTTGCGTGCATCACATAGAAGTTGCCCCGGTTGTCTGTCAGGCGGTAGATGGAACCGCTCCAGCGGAGCACCTGCGGTTTGCGTATCGTCTTGACGACGAGATGGCCCGGCGCTGACTTCACCATGTCGACTTCCTGCCCCGCGGGTATGAAGTCGATGGCGACCGGCTGGGCAAGCTCAACCCAGGTATGGCCCGCGATGGTCCTGAACGTGTAGCGGTCGGCACCGGTCGCGTCCTCGGGAGCATACGGCGACCGGATGAAGAAGCTGCCGTCGAAAAGCAGGTTCCGCTCGATGTTTTTCACCCAGGGGAGCAGCGGTTTATACTTGGACCACTGTGCGTCCGGCATCGGATCAGTGCCACCTGACACCACGACGACGAGGTCCTTCATGTTGATCAGTTCATGGGCCTGGCTCCGTGCGCTCCATTCGAGGTCTGCCGGTACCGGAACCGCCCTCGTGGCAAAGCTGATGCCTGCCTCCCTGGCCGTCGGCATCGAGACTGAAGCGCAGGAGGCCAGTCCACATAGAAGCACCACGGCAGAAACAACCATACCCAACCTTCTCGTCACGGCACTACTCATGCACAGCACTCCTTCGTGTTCAATCATGTAATATCAACACTATGTAGATATTACTGAAGTCCTCTAAATATGTCAACACAGTGTTGATATATTTGGCAAGCCAGGATTGGACGTAGTGCCCGATCAAGAGTACACTTCCCCGATATCCCGCTTTGCAGGAACACAGACATGTACTTCAACAAAGACACGATGAAACAAGAGGTCGTAGAAGGTGGCATTACCCGGTACATCTATACCGGGACCAATATGCAGATCGTGGAATACCACTTTCCGCCTGGCAAATCTTTCCCGATGCACCGGCACGAAATCCACGAGCAGATGGGCCTGCTCGTGAGCGGACGGCTGGGTTTCATGCTCGATGGCAAGGAAACGGTGTTGCTGCCCGGCGACTACTACCACGCTGCCTTCAATGTAGACCACAGGGCTTGGACGCTGGACGAGCCGGCTGTACTGGTGGATTTCTTCTCGCCGCCGAGGGATGACCTGAAGTAGGGAATGCTGATCCAGGGTCACCTGCATGGGGGAAGTGACTGGAAGGGTTTCACGGGCATTGAAAAAAAGCGAGGCGCCCCTATGGCGGGCGCCCCGTTTAACCGCTTAGTTCTGGGGCATTATCAGATCGGGTATGAACATGGTTATTTCTGGTACGAAGGTGATGAGCATGAGCACGGCCACCATCGCTCCCCACATCGGGAGCAGGGCCTTCGTCACTTTCTCCATCCTGATGTGTCCAATGGCGCACCCGACGAAGAGGGCAGAACCAACCGGAGGCGTCGTCAGGCCGATGGCCAGGTTCAGGATCAGCATGATGCCAAAGTGTATGGGGGACATTCCCAGGCTGCCCACGAACACGGGGTAGAGTATGGGAGTCGTGATGAGGATGAGCGGCGCCATGTCCATGATCATCCCGAGAAGCAGCAACAGTACGTTGACCATAAGAAGCAGGATAATTTTATTATCGGTAATGGATAGCAGCGCCTGGGTTGCCAAAGCTGGTATGCGAAGATATGCCATGATCCAGCCAAAAGCGCTCGCGGCCGCGATGAGGGACATGACCATCGCCAGGGTCTTGAGGGAATTGTACAGGATGCCTTTCATTGCCCTGAAAGGGATTTCCTTGTAGACGAAGAACGTGATGAAGAACGTGTACACAACGGCAACCGCGGCGGATTCCGTAGCCGTGAATATGCCGGAAATCACACCGCCCATGATGAGCACTGCGGTAAACAGTCCAAGAAACGCGTCCTTGGATATGAGCAGCGCTTCCCTGAGTGAATACTTGCGTTCCTTGGGATAATTGCGCTTGACCGCATAGTAATAGCTCAGGATCATCAGGCTGACACCGAGCAGGATGCCCGGTATGAAGCCGCCCAGGAACAGCCGGCCGACGGAGACGCCGCCAGCCGCGAGTGAATAAATTATCATGTTGTGGCTGGGAGGTATTATGACGCCCTGACAGGCGCTCGTCACCGTGAGGGCGACTGTGAAATCGTCGTCGTATCCCTTCTCCTTCATCATGGGTATGATGATGGAACCGATCGAGGACACGTCGGCAACGGCGGAACCGGAGATGCCCCCGAACAGCATGCTGTCCAGGCAGTTGACCTGGGCCAGGCCGCCGCGGACGCGCCCTACCATCACGCTGGCAAACAGCACAACCCTTCGGGATATGCCGCCCTGGCTCATCATCTCGCCGGCAATTATGAAAAACGGTATGGCCAGCAGGCTGAAGGACCTTACGCCCTGCACCATCTGCTGGACCACGGCCATCAGGGGAATCTTCAGGTAGGTTGCCGTGATGAGTGATGAAAATATCAGAGAGAACGAAATCGGAACCCGTATCAGGAGCAGGACAATGAACGAGCCCAGCAGCAGGGCTATGGCGAGGTTAAGGTCGAACATCGGCGGCTCCTGTGACGTCTTTGAGTGTGCCCTCACCGGAGAGGTAACGATCGACGGCAACGTCTCTGGTTTCGAAATGGAAAAGGTCGGCAAATGCTTCGTAGATGATCACGATGGCACTGATGGGCAGGATGCCGTACAGGAGCCCGGCCGGCCACTTGGTTGCAGGCATGATTGATGACATGGTCAACGCCGTGAGCTTCCATCCATATACCAGCATGGCGAGGCCAATGACCAGGTAGATCAAGCCCCTGATGATGGTGAGCACCCTGTCGATCCGCTCGGTCATGCGGTGTTCCGCAATCAGGCTGAGGTTGATGTGCAGATCCTGCTTCACTCCCAGGCTCATGGCCACGAAAATGAACCACACATCCAGCAGGAGCGAGACTTCCTCCGACCAGATGAGTCCGCTGTCAAAGCCGTAACGCAACACCACGTTCACGAAGGTGATGAGCACCATGGCGACCATCATGAATTTGGAGAGGTATACCATTCCTATGTGCAGCAGATTGAAGAACGCGACTATTCGTTGTTTCATGGGCATGCCTTTACACTAAGACAAGGCCCGGGCAAACAAGGATAAATCCTGCCCGAGCCCTGAATTTGGATTCGACTACTTACTGTACTTCGCCGATGCGCTTGACCAGGTACTGGACGGCGGTGGGTTGCTTGTCGTACAGGCCCTTCATGGCTGCCTGCCAGGGAGCCTTGTCGGCTACGACGGTGATGACAGCACCACCGGCCTTGACCTTGGCCTCGGAAGCCTTCTCGCGCTCGGCCCACAGCATTCGCTGGTAGGGGATGGCATCGATGGCGGCTTGCTTGATCAGGTCCTGGTCAGCCTGTGACAGTTTGGACAGGGAAATTTTAGAGCCAATGATGATCTCCGGTACGCGGGTGTGCTCGTCCACCGTATAGAACTTGGCAACCTCGAAATGGCTGGTGGATTCGTAGCTGGGCCAGTTGTTCTCGGCACCATCGATAACGCCGGTCTGGAGGCCGGAGTACACTTCACCATATGCCATGGGGGTTGCGACTGCACCAAGGCCAGACACCATGCCTACCATGAGGGGGCTTTCCTGGACGCGGATCTTGAGTCCGGCCAGATCAGCGGGAGTGGAGACGGGTCGCTTGGAGTTGTAGAAGTTTCGGGCACCCGGCTCGAACCAGCCAATGCCTACGAAGCCGGAGGGCTCGAGCGCGGAGAACAGTTCCTTGCCGATCGGGCCCAGGAGCACTTTCCACATATGATCCTCGGAGCGGTAGAGGTAGGGAAGCTGGAGGGCGTCGAAGACCGGCACGAAGGCGGCCAGCGGGGATACGCTGACGCGGGTAAAATCAATGGCGCCGAACTGCACCTGCTCGATGACGGCCTTCTCCTGGCCAAGCTGTGAACCGGGGTACACTTCAATGACGATGCGGCCGCCGGAGCGTTCCTTGACTAGCTCGGCGAATTTCATGTCACCAAGAGTCGTGGGATAATCGGCGGGATGGGTCTCCGCAAGGCGCAGCACGATGGCCTTGACGGCTCCGGCCGGAGCGGCTTCCTTGGTTCCATTGGCATATGCCATTGAAGCCATGACGAGCAGCATCATGACGGCTGACAACAATTTCCTGACTTTCATTTCTTCCTCCTGATAGGCTGTGATACTCTGAATACAGCTACAGGATAAGCCCGCCATACAATCCGCGGTTATTGAAATACTTGCGTTATGTTGGATTTTCTTGCGGAGTACACTTCAGCTGGGATTCTATCCAGCGCGGTAATCTGCCGGGCTTACGCCCTCGTATTTGCGGAACACCCGGGAAAAGTAGGCCTGGTCATTGAAGCCCACCATTGAGCACACTTCCTTGACCCGGTACTGGCCGGTGCGCAGCAGATCCTTGGCGGCTGATATCCTCAGGCGGCAGAAAACATGCACAAAGGTATCACCACCCTGCTGGCTGAAAAGCCTGCTCAGATGCGATGGTGCGCTGCCCACCGCCGAAGCTACATCGACGAGGGAGAGGTTCTCAGCCAGGTGGGCATGCATGTATTCCAGGGCCCGCTCGACGGTGCCGCTGCCGTGCCGGTTGATGCCCAGCCCATCTGCATTTGCTATGCCAGGGAAAAGCAACACAAGCGGCGTACCGGGCCGGGCAAGAGCCAGCGCATCCCGCGCCGCGACGAAAGGTGCAACGCCTTCAGCCTCTGAGAGATAGCTGGCTCCAAGGAACGCGCGCAGTCCAAGCCCCGGTAGAATTTCATGCACCAGTTGCTGGAGCACGATCCGGGTGGCTGACGCTCCGCCTGTCCCGGGAACCGGGACTTGATCCGGAATAGCGACCGCACAGCACAGTTCGGATGCTCCCGCTTCCATTAGACAATACCAGCCTGAAGCGGAAAAATGGCGTTCGCACGATTCTTTCAGACGTGCGAGCGCCAGCTTGCGGCTTGTCACATCGGTCTTTGCATCGGCATACAGACGCAATACGATGCATAGTGACTCGCAATGACTCAGACCTTTCAGGTTGAAAAACGACGACAGCCGCCGACTGTCCATCTCTGCCTTGCCAAGGTCAGCCCTGAGTTCTTCCTCGAGGAGAGCCAGTGCGCGCCCGCTATCCTTGTAGCTGCGCAACCCCTCGGCACTGCGACGCCGCTTCTCCTCTATCCGTGCCATCACACGCCCGGCGGTATGGAGTATTTCTTCAGCGGAGGCCGGCTTTACCAGGTATTCATCCACGCCCAGCCGTATGGCTTCCCTGGCGTAATCAAAATGGTCAAAGGCCGTCACGAACACGATATGGATTTCCGGACAGAGCCTCCTGAGTTCAGCCGCAGCCTCGAGGCCATCCATGCCTGGCATGCGAATATCCAGAAAGGCCAGGTCCACCGGTTCGGTTTCTGCAAGAAGCACTGCCTGGCGCCCATTGGTGGCTTCAAGCAAGTCCACTTCGTGACCAGCAAGTCCTGACAGAATGCTCTGCAGGGCGCGGCGCTCCAGTTGCTCGTCATCAGCTATCAGCACGCGCAATTTCATGCCCGTGGCTCCACTGGCGGTTCAGCGGGAAAGGACATGCGTACATGCGTGCCCTTGCCTGCCTCGCTCTTGATCGACAGGTGCGCGGCAGTGCCGTAACGGAGTTCAAGCCGTTTTCTGACATTGGCGATGCCGATGCCTTCCGGGGCTGGTTCTTCGCCGGCAACCTCATGTTGCTTTGTGCCTGGAACCATGCCTACCCCGGTATCCTTGATATCGAGGATGAGGCGGCCGCCATTCTTGTGGGCCTCCACGCTCACACTGCCACCGGCTTCGAGCGGCTCGATGCCATGACGCACCGCGTTCTCTACAAACGGCTGTATGGTAAAGCGCGGTATGAGCGCCGTCCTGGCGGAACCGTGGGCGTTGATGGTCCATGTCAGCCGTTCGCCAAAGCGGAGCGCCTGGAACGCCAGGTATTCTTCTACTATGCCAAGCTCGGCGGCCAGGGGCACCATTGATTCCGGCGCCCCAAGCGCATACCGGAAAAGACGGCCCAGGGCAAGCGATAGTCCCTCGGTTTCCTTTGCGCCTTCAAACAGTGCCATCCTGGCTATCGTATTGAGCGCATTGAAGAGGAAGTGCGGCTGTATCTGGTCCTGGAGGCTTATGAACTGGGCTTCCCGCAAGGCCCGCTCCTTCTCCATGAGTTCACGTTCCTCTTCGCGCAAGCGTCGCTCCAGTTCCGCCTTGCCTTTCAGATCCGTGAGCATGGAGGCTATGCTCTTGCTCATGGTATTGAACGAACGCGCCAGCACTTCGACTTCGTCCCCCGTGGGGGCTTGAACGTCGGGCACATCCAGCTCGCCGGCGGCTATGCGCTCAGCGGCATCCGCGAGCCTGCGTATGGGGCCAGCCACAGAAGCAGAGAATGCGGCGGCGGCCATTCCAAACAGCACAACGAACAGCATGAGTCCACCTATGGTCATGCTGCGTATCCTGCTGATTCGAAATATGAGTGCCTGGTAGCGTGCATCACCGTAGTACATAGCTTCAGACAGGAGCGACGAGAGGTAGGAATCCATGTACCCAAAGATGCGGCCAGCGTACGCCAGATCCTGGAACCACTCCTTGTCATTGGCAATGCGGCGGGCAGCAGCCATGTTCAGCCGTTCAAAATACGCTTCGATACCGCGGCGGGTGGCTTGCAATGCAAAAAACGCATTCAGGGATTCCGGTTCATCAAGCTCCATGCTGCTGACGATTATGAGGAAATCGTGCAATTCCTGCTCCAGGGGCAACACCTCCGGAAGCATCGCAGGAAGCGATGCTTCCCGAAGTAGCCGCTCCACCCTCGTATAATGTTCAGCCAGTTCCAGTCTCAGCCTGTGTACGCTGTGGTAGCGGGACAGGCTTGTTTCAAACTCGTTGATGGCTCCGTAGGCCGCCATCTGTACCGAGAGGTCGAGGAGCACGACGGCCAGAATGGCCACGCTGTAGAACAGGAGGAGCTTTCTGCGGATGCTGTGCCTGATGCTGGTGTGCATGGTCTGTCACCGAATCATAGCCGATGAAGCCACTTCACGCAAAAACATCCTCGAGCGTTTCCAGTGAAACGGTTTCCAGCCGGACGGATTCCATCCACTCAGGCAGTACATACCCCCAGTCCGCGAGCAGGCACCGGACGGGGTGCGCCGAGCCCCCCTTGAAGTGGTCAATCTGGTCATCCACGAAAACAGCCTGGCTGGCACCGAGTTCATCCATCACGCGGTCGATGTATCCGAGCTTGCGCTCCTTGCCAGAACAGTAGATGCGTCCGGAATCCCAGGGTATGCCGTTGAAGGCAAGGATCTTCGCTATAAAATCCGCCTCCTTGGTGGAGAGGATGAGCACAGTGCCATCCCCGCCGTGTTTTTCAAGGAGCGCCTTCATGCCTGGATACAGGGGATTGAGCGCATACCAGCGTCCGGGGTCGGATGCAAGGAGTGCCCGCCGGGCTTCGTAGAAGAGTCTGTGGAAGGTGTCGTCCAGGTCGGGTTCCGCATGTACGACAGCGTCGAATTCCTCCTGGGACCCGATAACCAGTTGCCGGTGCAGGCAGTGCTGGATGAACAGGTAATCTCCACCCCTGCGTATGTAGGGGCGGAGCTGCCTGAAAGTCCGCTCGTCGTCGTCGCCCTGCACCGGAACGGCAATGCCCAGGTGGAGGCCAAAATACGCGTCACGGGAAGCGGCGTAACATTCGGGCAGGCTGTCGCAGATGACGCCGTCAAAATCGAGGAACACAAGCCTGCGCCCCCTGGATTCAGCCATGCCTTGGTACACCCAGCAAGTCTATGTGCTTCCTGAAGTGGTCCTGCAGGCAGCCATAGTGGGCCTCTTCCTGCGCCGCAAGGAAGCCGAAGAACCTGGGCCGCAACTCCGGGTCGGTAAGCAGGCCGCCGTAGCTGATATGCAGAAGCTGCCTGCTTTCCGGCCGCTCGAGATAGCCGGGAAGCTGGTCGTCGGGAATGCCGGCGAGCGGGGGAATCCTGGACAGGTCGGGTGTGATGTGGTACAGCTTGAGCGCCTCGGGATAATACTGGTACGCCTTCTCGAACATCGTCCTGAACAATCCCGCATCAAATCTGGAGCTGGCCCTGAGCGCCTCCAGCCAGCTCGTGCCCGCGGTCTTCACATGGACGCGAAGGCCGGTATGGCGGCCGATGACAGGGTATACGGAGAATTTGTCACTGCCGGAATGGATTGAAATCTTGTAACCGCCGTAGGCTTTGGCTATTTCACAGTGCACGATAAACTGCCGCTCGAACTCTGCAACGTCACCGATGTAGTCTATGCCCTTCTGGAACTCGCCAATAAATCGTGGTGCCAGGGAATTGACCGTCACGCCCCGCCGTGCAAGCTCGGCGGCGATAAAGAGGTGGTGCGAGGGTATCGTCGGCGTGGTAGTTTCGTCGATGCTTATCTCCAGGTCATACGCGTCGCCACGCCGTTTGCGCAGGAGGCTGTCCACCTCGCCGGTAAACTCGAGGGCCTTCCAGTACATGAGGCCGCAGCGTTTCGCCTCGAGTGCAGAAATGGTCAGCGGGTCGCCACCCAGATTGAAGGTCCTGCCCGCATAGTCGGAGAGCACCCTGGCCCGGACCGTTTCCGGCAGCTTGGCAAACGCAGCCTCGACGGCCTGGTCATTCCAGTCTCCGGGAGCGGGGTTCATCACCTCGGTAAGGTCCAGCGTTATCATGGGCATGCCCGCGTCAACAGCAACATCTATGTCAGCCAGGGTCTTCAGGTGGTCACCGTCTGCCCCATAACCGCGGTCAAAGCCTTCCTGGAGCACCGAGAACGCCGCATCCTTGACCACCTCGGGATAACTCCGGCCCGTGAGCTTGAGCTCCCGGATGGACTGCTGGGCCAGCACGGGGTTGATGTCGTATGCGCGGGCCGCCCGGATATGGCCAGGTCCGGCAAGCCCCAGCCGGTCTCCGCAACCGATGGTGGTGCGTTCACCGCGCAGCGATACCGGCGCCAGGAACGGCAAGCGTTCCTTTGCGGCGAGGTAATTTTCGTATGACAGCCCGGCTTCCAAAACATTCAAGCCAGCCAGTGAGTACCGGGATCCGGAAAATCCCGCAGGCAGTTCGCTCCTGGATACGATGAAGAGCTTCCTGACGCCCTCAGTGCCGGCGATGAAGAAAAGCGCTCCGTCAGCCCTGAAGAAGGAACGGGGGTAGTAGAAGAGGCCGGCGCCCGCATCGGTACGCCCGAAAGAACAGGCTCTTCGCCTGGCAAGTTCTTCGTCGCTCGCCCCGGGCAGTCCCTGCCTGTCCAGAATGGCCAGCAACAATTCCCTGTTGCGCTGCTGCGTGAGTCCGCCGTTGGTGTCGATCATCAGGGTTGCTCCTTGAAGGAAATTCCAAACCACGTTGCGGCATTACGGAAACAGATGTCCTTGACCATGCCGCCCGCGAGCTTCAGGTCCGCGGGAATCTCGCCCGAGTCCATCCAGCCGCCCACGAGGTTGCACAGGATGCGCCTGAAATATTCGTGCCGTGGATAACTCAGAAAACTTCGGGAATCCGTGAGCATGCCGACAAATGCCGAAAGCAGCCCCATGCTTGCAAGGGCTGTCAGCTGTCGCTCCATGCCGTCCTTCTGGTCGTTGAACCACCAGGACGACCCATACTGGAGCTTGCCTGCGATGGAGCCTCCCTGGAATGCGCCGGTCATGGCTGCCAGCACTTCGTTGTCCCGCGGGTTGAGCACATACAGAATGGTCTTGGGCAGGCGGTCGTCTGCGTCCAGCCTGTCCAGCAGGACGGCGAGGCCTTCAGCCTGGGGCCAGTCCCCTATCACGTCGTAGCCGGTATCAGGCCCCAGCGTTGCAAACATCCTGCTGTTGACGCTACGCATGGCCCCCAGGTGCAACTGCATCACCCAGCCCTGGTCCGCGTCCATGCGGCCAAGCTCGGTCAGCACGGCACCCCTGAACTTGAGTATCTCCTCACGCGAAGCGCAACCGCCCGCGAGCACCAGCTTGAATATCCGGTCGCATTCCGCGTCCGTGCCGCGCTCCACTGGTACGAAGGTGAGGCCGTGGTCTGATAACCGGCAGCCATGCGCATGGAAATATTCGTGCCGCGCCTTCAACGCCGCGACCAGGGCAGCATAACTTGTCACCGCCATCCCGGA
>JAIFMD010000037.1 GCA_020048755.1 Spirochaetota bacterium | reverse complement strand
CACCTTGCCTGAGCACGCCAGACGGACAGGATCTGGCACACAGGCCGCAGGAGAGGCACAGGCGGCTGAAACGGGCCGTGGACACTGAGCCCGGAGGGCTGGCCCACGGTCTGGCCGTACCGTTCAGCACGACGCCGGCTTCTGGAAGCGGTAAAACTCCCTCGGCTTTTCCACGTGCAGCAAGGCTTGAAGCCAGGCCCGCGGCCGGAAGGGCCAGGGCCGTGGCCGCGATTCCGGTACCACCGGCGAGCATGAAGCTGCGGCGACTGATTCCCGCAACAGCAGGTTCTGGCTTGTTCAGGGTTGGGTGTAGAACTTGCTGCGGCGGGCTTGAACGGGTGAGCCCGTAACGGATGCGCCCGTAACGTGCTGAACCGGTCGGGCAGACCGCAACGCAGTCAAAGCAGGAAACGCAGGCGCTCGGGTCGATGTTCTTGCCGGCCGAGTGGGCAGCGCCGGTCCGGCAGACGCGCTCGCAGGCACCGCAGGAGGTGCAGGTAGGCACATCGATGTGGAACCTGAAGGGTGACCGTGAGGCAGCAAGGCCGAGCAACGCGCCGGATGGGCAGAGCCAGCGGCACCAGGCTCGTGGTTTCAAGACAGCGGCAACGACGACCAGAAAACCCGGCAGGAAGGCAACTGTCAGCCAGACAGCGTCAGTCCGCAGGACAGGAGCGGGTAACTGCAGGCCGAGCCGCACGCCGGCCTCCCCTGCCGCTTCCCAGGCAGTGCCGAACAACGATGCCGAGAAGCGTGCGGCCAGTGTGTACGGATCCAGCCAGGAAAGGATCGCGGGCGCCAGCATGGCACCGAGCACGCCAGACGCCGCGAGGGCCACCGTGAAAACGACTGGAACCGGATGCCTTGCGGAACTTCCTGCCCGCTTCGTCCGGCTGCCCGTTGGAAGTCCTGACCTGGTGGGCGAGTTTGGTTTCCTGTGAAATATGCGCGTGGCAATGGACGTGGCACGCTGGGCCGCATCCTGCAACAGCCCCAGCGGACACAGCACCGAGCAGTAGAAGCGGCCGGTCAGGGCGGTCAGGGCCAGGATGACCAGCCAGGCTAAGCCGGAGCCGGCGAGCCCGGTGGCAAAGGCGGTGGCGAGGGACGGGAGGAGCTGGACGGAGGACAGCAGGGTTGCGAGCCGGAGCGCCGCGCTGGAAGCCGCCCCGGCGGCGATGCCACCGATGAAGGCGGCGGCGACCAGGGAGGCCGCTGCGATACGGCCGGCACGGAACAAACTGGCCTGGCGGGCTCGGGGTAATTCGGGCCGGGTCACAGCACGATCCGCCGCACGTCCAGCTTGTCCAGATTGCTTATTCCGAGCCCCAGCTTCTCGGAGCGGTCGATGTAGCCAAAAGCTGAAGGCTCAAATCCCAGAGCCCGGGCCGCGGCGGCGTCCGCGGCGACCGGGTCTACCGAGGCTACCAGCATCTTCATGAGTTCGCGCTTGCTGGAGGGGTTGCCGCGGGGGCCACCTGTCTTCATGACGCGATACATGTCTATGATGGTCAGGTCGGCCTTTCGGGCCAGGCTGGCCTCGGCGATGCAGGCGTCCAGCCCCTTGCGGTGGAACTCGTTGCGGTCCCATACCATGCCCATGTAGTTCTTGAGGGCTGCGGTCATGCCGGCTCCTCCATGATTCTTGAGTACCGGCACGTTGATCAGCACGTCGCTGGACAGTACGAGTTCGTGGACTTTGATGGTCCTGAGCGTAGTACCGCCCCGGAGCGATACGGCCTGGTACTGGCTCTCGGAATATGCGGGTACGACTTCTGCGCCGGCATTTCTGGCAGCAGTTTCTATGCCGCTGTTTGAGTAGCAGAGTCGCCAGCTATCACAGGAATTATCAAAAACGTATACTTTTTTTGCGCCAGCATCCAGGCAATGCTCGATGAGGCGCTTTACAACCACCGGGTTGGTATTGGCGCCCAGGTCAGGGGAGACAGCCCAGCCGATGTTGGGTTTGATGGTTACCGTCTGGCCGCGTCTGACGAAGCGGCTCATGCCACCCATCGCAGTGACCGCGGCATCGACAAGAGCGGCGGGCTCGCCGTTGCGTACAGCGACCAGGTCTGGCGCCTGTGCAGCAGCGGCTATGGCAGGGATGCTGGCCGAGTATACTCGTTCCAGACCGCTGAAACCAAAGGTGGCCGCTGCAGCAGCGGTACCGATGGTTTTGAGGAATTCACGCCTGTCCATGCAAAACCTCCACACTATGGTATACTATTCGCTCACTGCAAAATAAACACGGATTTCATATCTTCGTTACAGTGTACTGCGACGCAGGCCAGAGCGCCAATGTTTCAAAGTTGGTGGGAATTGCAGGGGTGGTAGATGTTTGATACCAGCAAGATTGTGCATGATGAACGCAAAGCCTACAGGATATTCCTTGTCTCCCTGTCGATGATAATCCTGATCCTTTTTTCTGGAATATTCCTGGGCGTGGCCTGGCGCAATACGACCCTTGTAAAGGAAGTCATAGTGCAGAAGGCCCAGGGGTTGTTCCAGCAGATCGTGCTGACCCGCCGCTGGGCAGCTGAATATGGCGGGGTCTATGTAAAAAAGGGTCCCGGTGTAGAATCCAATCCGTGGTTGACCCATCCAGACATCGAGGCAGCCGACGGGTCGATGCTTACCCTCCGCAATCCGGCGCTTATCACCAGGGAAATTTCAGAAATCGCGGAAAGGCATGAAGGGTACCGTTTCAGGATTACAAGCCTCAAGCCAATCAATCCAGGAAACGCGGCAGATGACTTCGAGAGCCGCTCGCTACAATCTTTCGAGACCGGACGTACCGAGGCATGGGAAACCATCGATGGCCCTGAAGGCAGGGAATTCAGGTACATGGGTGCACTCAGGACCGAGGCTTCCTGCCTGACGTGCCATGCGGTGCAGGGTTACAAGGAAGGCGATGTCCGCGGTGGCATTTCAGTCAGTTTCGAGGTAGGCTCCGTGGAGCGCGAGCTTGCACGCACTATGATGTTCATCATCATCGCAGCCCTCCTGGTGACGGCGTTGACGCTGACAATTGTTTTCATGTTCGTGCTGAGGTTGCGTCATGAACTGGACCGAGTGCGCGACGAACTTGCCCGGGCGGCGAGTACCGATGCGCTTACGGGGCTCTTCAACCGCGGGTTCGTCATGGACAGGCTCAGGCAAGAAGTGGAAAAAGCCATACGTACCGGTACCGAGCTTTCATGCGCCATTCTGGATGCCGACGATTTCAAGTCCGTCAACGATGCAGACGGACATCCCATGGGAGATCTGGCCCTCAAGACCATTGCGGATTCTCTGCAGGCCAATGCCCGCACCTACGATATCGTAGCCCGCTATGGTGGGGAGGAATTCATCATCGTATTCCCGGGTGTGGGAGTTTCCGCCGCGCGGATTGCCTGCGAACGCATTCGTGAATCGATTGCACAGAACACGGCAGCGGTCATGCCCCGTAACCAGGCAGTTACGGTAAGTATCGGGCTTGCCGGTCTGTCTTCAATACTGGCGACTCCGGCAATGGCTACACAAACGCAGAACCGGAGATCAGGCAGAAGCCCGGAACTCGTCGAGTTGCTTTTAAAGGATTCCGACTCTGCCCTCTACAAGGCCAAATCAGCCGGTAAAAACTGTTGCAGGATCCATGAGGCCTGATCGCTAAAGAACCCGCAGATCCAGTTCCTCCGAGAGCCGTCGAAGCGCATCCAGGCCGGCGGCGGAGTTGCCCCGGTCATCCAGGGCTGGCCCATAGACGCCCAGGCCCATGCGGTCACGGACAGCAGCCATGATGCCGCCGCCGACACCGCTCTTGGCGGGAATGCCTACATCGACGGCAAACTCGCCGGAACCGTCGTACATGCCGCAGGTGACCATGAGGCTCTTGCATACGCGCGCCGTGCGGGCTTCCAGCACACGCTCGCCGCGAACGGGGTCTATGCCGTCAAGGCAAAGCACGGCAGCTGCACGAGCAAGGTCCACCGCATCGACCGAAACAGCGCACTGCCTGAAATAGACATCGAGGGTCTCCTCGACTTCACCAGGTAGAAGGTCCAGTTCCTTGAGAAACCAGGCTATGGACCGGTTGCGCGCGGCAGTGCCCTTCTCGGACAGGTACACAGCTTCGTCGCGCTCGACATCCTTGCGGCCGATGAGTTGACCGACAAACGCACGGAAGCGCGCGCCTTTGTCTTCAGGTGAAAACCCCGGCATGAGTCCTGAAACGACTATGGCTCCGGCGTTGATGAGCGGATTGAACGGCTTGCGGCCGGCGCTGGTCTCCAGCCTGATTATGGAATTGAAAGGGTCGCCGGTGGGTTCCTTGCCGACGCGGGAAAACACGGCGTCTTCACCCAGTTCGGTCATTACGTAGGCCAGGGCGAATACCTTGGAGATGCTCTGGATGGTAAACCGTGTGCGGGCATCGCCTACCGCGAAAATTTTGCCTTCGGCCGTAACGGCAGCAAGGCCCAGGGCTTCAGGACGGGCAGAGGCCAGCGCGGGGATGTAGCTGGCTACGGAGCCGTGCGCTGAAGCATGTTTCGATTCAGCATGTATACGCTGGAGGATTTCTTTCATGCCGGCATTGTATTCAGGTGTAGCAGCTTGGGCAAGAACAGGGGTTGTAGCGGGTATCAGTTGGCCAGAGCCTGCCTACCGTGCTTCTTGACCATCAACACCTCGGCTATGCCTTCGCGTGCAAAATCAGGGAGCACACCCACCTTTACATACCCGTGCCGTGCATAGAATGCCTGCGCAGCCTCGTTGAAATCAGACACCAGCAGGCACCAGTCACGGCCGACCGCAGCGGTGCGCGATTCAAACTCCGCGAGCAGGGCCGCTCCCGTTCCCGCACCACGGAGCGCCTCGTCCACGGCTATCAGGCGCAGGTACGGTGCCGAAGAAAAAGCTCCCCTGGGGTCTATCCAGGCAAATCCTGCCACGCGTCCATCTGTTTCGGCGACGAAAAGCTCCGAGCCGGACGCCAGGGCATTTCTGAGTACAGCCGCCATGCTGTCGGGCTTGAAACCGTAGCGTTCACCCACCAGGGAGGCGCAGACCATCACGGCGCAGGCCGCGGTGTCGCCCTCGGCCATGTCGCGGAGGCTGGGAGTCATCATCACGCGCCGCCGTACAGGAAGCAGGAAACCTGGTGACCTTCTTCCGCCTGCATGAGAGAAGGAGGCGACAGGGCGCATTTTTCCATGGCCTGCGGGCAACGCTCGCGGAACGGGCAGCCTTTGTATTCGATGCTGGGTGAAGGCACATCACCCTTGAGGATGATGCGACGTCGGCTGCGTTCCTTGCGTGGATCGGGGAGCGGCACAGCCGACAGGAGCGCTTTTGTATACGGGTGCAACGGGTTCCGGGCCATGGTGGCGGCATCGGTGATCTCGACGATGCGCCCGAGGTACATCACGGCAATCCTGGTACAGAAATATTCTATCACTGCGAGGTCATGGGCTATGAACAGGAAGGTCAGGTCAAAGTCCTTCTGGAGGTCTTTAAGGAGGTTGAGTATCTGGGACTGAATCGATACGTCGAGGGCTGACACCGGTTCGTCTGCAATGATCAGCTTGGGTCCGAGAGCGAGGGCGCGCGCGATGCCGATGCGCTGCCTCTGTCCGCCGGAGAACTCGTGCGGGTAACGAGTGGCAAATGACGCGGACAGTCCGCAACGGTCCATCAGCGAGAGTGACTCGCGTTGTATCGCGGCTTCGTCCATGGTGATGAGTCCGTTTTTCGCGAAGATGCGCAACGGCTCTGCGATGATATCCTGGGCCTTCTGGCGCGGATCAAGGGAGGAGTACGGATCCTGGAACACGAGCTGGAAATCCTTGCGGGCCGCACGGAGATCCTTCGCAGACAAAGAGGCGAGGTCCCGGCCTTCCAGGAAAACCTGGCCTGCGGTAGCGGTCTGCAACTGGGCCACAGCCATGGCCGTCGTCGATTTGCCGCAACCGGACTCACCGACCAAGCCGAGGGCTTCGCCCTTCTTTATGCTGAAATCCACGCCGTCCACGGCGCGTACCCAGCCGGCCACTCGCTTGAAGATAATGCCCTTCTCTATGGGAAAGTGGACCTTGAGGCCCCGCACGTCGAGGAGGTTCTGGCTATCAGGCATTCTGGTTCTCCTTGGTGTGCAACCAGCAACGGACGCTTCTTGAAGTTGCGGTGTCCAGCACCGTTTCAGGCGGCGTCGCCTTGGTGCAGACTTCCATGACCCTGGAACAGCGGGGCGCGAACGGGCAGGCGTCGGGCAGGTCTATCAGGTTGGGTGGCGCCCCGGGAATCGAGTACAGGCGGTCTGGTCCCGACAGGTCTACACTGGGTATTGAATCGAGGAGGCCACGGGTATACGGGTGCTTTGGATCGTAGAACAGTTCGTCCACAGGGGCGCGTTCGACGATGCGGCCAGCGTACATGACGCAGACGGTGTCGCACATGCCGGCCACGACTCCCAGGTCATGGGTAATCAGTATGACCGCTGTTTTATCCTTGGCTGAAAGGCTTTTGATCAGTTCCAGTATCTGGGCCTGGATGGTGACATCGAGGGCCGTAGTCGGCTCGTCTGCTATCAGGATGTCGGGATTGCAGGACAAGGCCATCGCAATCATGATGCGCTGCCGCATGCCGCCGGAAAACTGGTGCGGGTAATCGTCGGCGCGGCGTTCGGCATCGGGTATGCCTATGAGCTTCATCATCTCCACGGCCTTGGCCTTGGCTGGCTTGCGGCCCAGGCCGTGGTGCAGCTGGATGGCCTCCGCTATCTGCATCGACACCTTGAGGACGGGATTGAGGGAGGTCAGGGGGTCCTGGAATATCATGGAGATGTTCTTGCCGCGCAGCAGCCGGACTTCTTCTTCAGACGCCTGGAGCAGGTCCTGCCCCTGGAAGAGTACCTTGCCCGCGGCAATGTTTCCTGGCGGGCTCTGTACGAGCCTGAGTATGGACAGGTTGGTGACCGATTTGCCCGAGCCCGATTCACCCACGATGCCCAGGGTCTCCCCGCGGTGCAGGTCAAACGAGATGCCATCCACGGCCTTTACGAGCCCGCGATCGGTGCTGAACTGGGTAACAAGGCCTTCTACCCGGAGTATGCTTTCTTCACTCATGCCGGCCTCCTATCGCACGTTCCGCAGGCGCGGATCGAGTATGTCCCGGAGGCCGTCTCCGAGCAGGTTGAAGCCAAGTACCAGAAATACTATGGCCAGGCCTGGGTAGATGGCCGTCCACGGTGCCAGCACCATCACCTTGCGGGCGCTGGAGAGCATGTTGCCCCAGGATGGAGCGGGCGGCTGCACGCCGAGTCCCAGAAAGCTCAAAGAAGACTCGAGCAGTATGGCTACCGAGAGCGAAAGCGACACCTGGACGATGAGGGGCACAAGTATGTTGGGCAGCAGGTGCTTGCGGAGGATGAACGTGGAACTTGCCCCGTTGGACCTGGCGGCCTTGATGAACTCGCTCGATTTGATTGTGAGTATGGCTCCGCGGCTGATGCGGGCAAACTGGGGTATGTAGACGATGCCTATGGCGATGATGACGTTGTAGGTTTTCTCTCCCAGTATCGCCATGACGAATATGGCCAGCAGCAGGGACGGGAATGAAAACATCACGTCTGCGACGCGCATGAGCCAGTGATCCCAGCGGCCGCCCAGGTAGCCGGCCCAGGTGCCCATCGTCGTACCGATGACCGCGCCCAGGGCGGTGGCGGCGATGCTGATGATCAGCGATATCGAGGTACCCTTCATGATGCGTGACAGTATGTCTCGGCCGAACTCGTCGGTACCGAAGAGGTGGCCGGTAGCCAGCGAAGGCCCTTCAAGCAGGTGGTCGATGTCCATCTCCACGGGATCGAAGGGCAGCCAGAACGTGGAGACGAGTATGACGAGCAGGTACAGGCCGATTATGGCAAGGCCCGTCATCGCTATGGGGTTGCGGGTAAGGCGGTTTGATTTCATGAGTGCCTTGCTCCATTGTCCAGCCGTATCCTCGGATCGACGAGGGAGTAGATGATGTCCGTCAGCAGGTTTACAAGGACGAACAGGGTGGCTATCACCAGGACGATAGCCTGGATTACGGGATAGTCGCGCTGATAAATGGCGTAGAGGGCAAGTCTGCCCATGCCCGGCAGGGCGAACACTTCTTCTATGACGATGGCGCCTCCGAGGAGGTAGCCGGTATTGAAGCCCGCCACGGTAATGACGGGGAGTATGGCGTTTTTAAGGGCATGCCGGATTATGACTATCCGTTTGGCCAGGCCTTTGGCCTTGGCTGTCCTGATGTAGTCCATCTGCAGGACCTCGAGCATGCTGTTGCGGGTATAGCGCATGATCACGGCAGAAAGGCCTATGCCGATGGACAATGAAGGCAATAGCATCATCCGCAGGTTGCGCAGTGGATCATCGGTAAACTTGATGTAGTTGCCCATCGGTATCCAGCCCTGGGTATTGGAGAACGCGAGTACCATCAGGGAAGCCAGCCAGAACTGTGGCAAGGACAAGCCCAGCAGTCCGGCAATCCGGTTGAGCACGTCGCTGACAGGATTCTTGCGCAGCGACGACAGAATGCCCTGCGGTATGCCGATGAGCAGGGCAAGAAACAGCGCTATGACAGTGAGTTCGAGGCTCAAAGGCAGGCGCGAGAGGATGTCCGGCAATACGGCGCGGCCGGTGCGCAGCGAGTGGCCAAAATCACCCTTGAGTATCCTGCCAAGCCACTCGGTGTACAGCACGACGACCGGCTTGTCCTCGCCGAATATACGCTGCAACTCTATCATCTGTTCAGGCGTAGCCTCGACCTGGGTGCCCATGTACATCTCGAGCGCGGAACCGGGTATCAGCCGGACCAAGAAGAAGACGATCAGGGAGACTCCGAAGAGCACCGGTATCAGGGACAATAGTCTCGTGGCAATGTATTTTCCCACATCCAGCTCCGGATTTCGTAAGGTATGTTGAGGAAACCCGCCGCGCTGAAGGCGCGATGCGCCAGCATTGCGCGGCGGGTAAAGGAGGTCAGAGGATCAGGGAGCGATCTTGGTAAAGGTCAGGTAGAACAGGCTGCCGTTTCCGACCTGCTTGAAGCCGGTGACTTTCTTGCCCAGTACGTGGTTCTCGTTGGGGCTGTACAGGAACACTGCAGGCGCCTTCTCGATGAGGAGTGACTGCAGCTTGTCATAGCTGGCCTTCCTGTCGGCAAACACGGTCTGGGTGCGGCCCAGGTCCAGGTACTTGTCGACCTCGGCATCCTTGAACAGGAAGTTGTTGACGCCGCCGGTGCTGTAGAACGTGCGGTACAGGAAACGGTCAGGCTCGCCTGATCCGCCGCGCAGTTCCACCATGGTGGTGAAGTCGCGCTTGACCCACTTGTCTATGTAGACGCCCCACTCGACGACCTCGAGTTCAGCGGTCACACCGATTGCCTTGAGTTCGGACTGGACAACCTGGGCCACGGCGAGTCCGCCCTCGTAGGTAGAGGCGCAGGTGATCTTGAAGGTGAAGCCCTTGGGATAACCGGCTTCAGCGAGGAGTTTCTTGGCCTTGGAGGTATCGGGCTTGGCATAGGGCAGCTTGGTCAGCGGGAGGGCCCACTGGGTAGCGGAGACCGGTACTGGTCCCGTGGGCTTGCCCATGCCGAATTCGGATATGGTGAGGATTTCAGCACGGTTCAGGGTCATGGCGAAGGCCTGGCGGACCCGGACGTCGTCAAACGGTTTGGCCGTGGTGTTGAACGAGAAGATGCGGACATTGAGGCCCGGCTTGCTCATCACGGTGACTTTTGATTCCTTGGCGGCCAGCCTGATGGTAGCACCGTCGCTGATGGTGGCCATGCTCAGGTCGCCTGATTTGACACCTGAAAGCAGCGAAGCCTGCTCGGGAATGACGCGGAAGATGACCTTGTCCAGATACGGTGCGCCTGCTTCAAAGTAGCTGGGGTTCTTGACCAGGGTCATGGAGTTGTCCGGAATCCAGTCGGCCAGCATGAAGGGGCCGGTGCCGCCGGTTACCTTCTGGAGGTTGCCGTTGGCTTCAACGACTTCCTTGGCCACGATGGACAGGTTGTTGGTGCACAGGCCATCAAGGAACGAGGCCAGTGGGGCGCTCAGGGTAACCTTGACAGTGTAGGCATCAGGAGTCTCTATCGAAGTGATCGACGAGATGTATGACCTGCCCGGCGAGGCGGTCTTGGCATCCAGCACGCGCTCGAGCGAATACTTGACGTCAGCGGAGGTCAGCTCTCGGCCGTTGTGGAACTTGACGCCCTTGCGGAGGTGGAACACGTAGGTGGTGTTGTTGGGAATGTCCCACTTCTCTGCCAGGTCACCGACGACGACGAGGTTGTCGTCCAGGCGCACGAGGCGGTTGTACAGCAGGTCAATGCGCCGCATCGACGAAAAAGCGGTAACGACGTGCGGGTCGAGGCCGATGGCCTCCTGATCAACGCCTATCGTCAGGACTTTCTCGCCGGGGGTCGCGGCAAAGGCCCCGGCTCCGGCGAGAACCAGCATCGCCATCATGGCGATGAGCAGAATTGACAGTTTCTTCATT
>JAIFMD010000167.1 GCA_020048755.1 Spirochaetota bacterium | reverse complement strand
TCTTTGCCTTCTCTTGCTGCTTGGATTCAAAAAGCCTGAAGGCCATTTTAATGGAGGCCATGAGTACCGTTTCTCCAGAATTCTTTACTATGTAGCCGTACGAGGTAATGCCTTCAGTCGATTCAACAACATCTTTTTCAGTATGTGATGATAAAAAGACCAACGGCACATCGCGCAGCGCCAGTATCCTCTGCGCAGCAACGGTGCCGTCTATGCCGCTACCCAGATTGATGTCCATGAGCACGAGGTCTATGTCAGGTGTAGTCTCTACCAACGAAACCGCTTGTTCTCCGGTACCTGCGGTCACTACGTCAAAACCGTATTTTTTGAGAAGCCTTGATTCTGTCATGGCGATGATGGCCTCATCTTCTACGAGCAGGATGGTCTTCTGTCCGGCTTCGTTCATAGTGGAAAACTCCTCGATGACTCACATGGCGCATATTTTGGATACTGAAGTAGATCTTTTACACACGAATATAGCATATAATAAAGGTATTTGATATATCTAGCCGTTTTTTTAATACGTGAACACCCCCTATGATAAAGCGGCCTCCTCGCTGGTGGCAACTGGCATGCTGGGTGGATATACTGGGGGGGGCATGCGCGTCGCGCCGTGTCCTCGTCACCTGGTCGCAGAGCCACCCCGAGCTTGCCGGCCTGGACCTGTCGGAGGCCGGAGGTTCGAGCAGGCTTGAACAAAGCTGTTCACTTGAGTTTCCCGCCAGATTGTTATACACTGTGCCCTATCAATCACGGTAAGGAGGCAAGCATGCGTACACAACGCGGTGCCCCGATCCATGGTCCGCGGCCGTCGGCCTGATACCGCACGAGCCGCTCTCTATATAGTAAAGGCCGGGGTACACCCGGCCTTTGTTTTTAGCCAGCATTAAAATGGCTTGAGTCCAGTAACAGGCTGCTTCAGGGTACGAGTGTTTTGAATTCTTCCACTGACAGGCCAGAATGCCTGATAAGCGCACGGAGGATGCCAATGCCCAGTTCCTTGTGCTGAGGTACCGATAAATTCACATAAGAACCAACCTTGGTAAGAATGACATGGCTACCTACTTGGCCCCGATTAATCCAACCTGCCTTCTGGAACGCCGCGACGGCATCCTTGCCGGATATATTTCCAAGAATGCTCATACTGAAACGAGTAGAGGAATTTTACCTGAAGCATTGGAAGTCTCAAGTTGTTTCATATCCTCAGCCCATAGCCACGCCTCAATTGCTTCCTTGATATTTGCCAGTGCTTCTTGTTCATCAATTCCTTGAGAAACGCAGCCAGGAAGTGCAGGACACTCAGCAACCATCCATCCATCTTCATCTTTCTCGACATTGACATGGAATAGCATAGGCTTAGCTCCTTAACAGAATAGCTAGAAGGTAGAAAGATACCACAAATTCCATAAATCTTTAAGTGATTCATTGGTTTGCGTACACAACGCTGTGCCCCGATCCATGGTCCGCGGCCGTCAGCCTGATTCCGCTGACTGACTCCCCACCTCACCCTTCTATCTGCTTGCCCAGATTCACCGTATCCCCCACGGCCCTGCCATGGTAGTAGGATTCCGCATCTACCTTACGACCGGTTCTTCTGGTGGTGGTCCTGCCATATTTTTCTTTGATGAACGCGTGATTTTCTGTCCTCGCTGCCGCGTCGGCCCGTACGACAAGGGCTTTCTCTTCCGCTCCGTACGGGTAGTCCGTTCCCTGATCCTGCCGGTTTTGTTCAGCCAGGCGTTCACCAATGCGCTGCACAAGCCCCTGGCGGAAGCTGTCGACATGGGCAATTCTGGAACGGTGCGTTTTTCCAAGGATCAGGATCACGTGGTGCAGATAGCTGAAGAGTTCCTTTGCGGTGATGATATTCACCTCCCGCCCTATCAACAGGATGCGGCCTGTACTCTGGGCACGGTAGTGCAGGGCTTCGGTGAACGAAGCCTTGCAGACAACGGCAACCAAAACAGTTTCCCAGGCACGCATGCGCTGTTTTTCCAGCAGGACCGTTTCCTGGACATCCTCTTCCTGTTGCACCTCGGCCATGCTCAGGCCGTATTTAGCCAGCAGGACACTGGCCTTTGCCAGGGCCGCAGCCGCCTCTGCCTCGCTGGGCGATTTTGACAAGGCAAGCAGTTTCTTTACCTTGTCCAGAACCTGGGTCTGTACCGTATCCATGGTGCCCAGTACATCACAAACGGACAAAAAAATCAGGTATCGGAATACCCGCCAGATCCCCCGCCCGGCTTACGGCACCACCCTGAGTTCAGCCAGGAGGAGGGCCGCACTGGCGTACGCAAGGTAGGCCTTCTCCGATTCAATGTGTGCGGACTTCAGTCTCCAGCCAGCCCGGGCCTGCTCAGCCTGGGCCTCCTGCACGTCGGAGGCAAGAGCCTGCCCGAGGGTGCGCCGTGATTCGACGAGTGCCAAGGTTCTGTTGACGCGTTCAAGAGCCCGCCCGGCTGTCGCTACTGCTTCCACGGACGTCATCCAGCGCTGGTAGGCCGCCCGCAATGACAGACCGAGATCTGCGGCCAAGTCGTCGCGCCGGGCAGTTTCACGCTCGATCTCCACCGCTATGGAAGAGGCCTCCGCTGTATCCCGGGCTGCACCGGTCCATGAAAACAGCAAGCTCAAGCCGGCGTTCCACGTTGGCAGCGTTGTGCCTCCCGACACAGGGAGCGAACCAAAGGTGGCCAGGGGAGCCGAGTATGTCGCGTTGATCTGTTTACTGGACAGGGTATAGCCAAGGCTGAGGGTTTGATCCTGCCAGGTGACATAGGGGCGCAGGCTCAGATCCAGATTGGGACGCAGGAGCCGCGAACGGATTTCACGGCGCAGATCCAGCCCCATATCCAGGGCAAGCAGGCTGGGATGTCCAGCCAACAGCCGGGCTTGGGTATCACTGGGGCCTGACAGCTCTTTCTGGTCAAGACGGTACTCAGACAGTACTTCGATGGTCTCGCCATGCGTCTCCAGGGCCACATAGCGGCTCAGCGCGTACCAGGCGAGTTTTTGAGCCAGTGCGTTCCGCGCAAGATCTTCATCGGACTGGCGCATTTCTTCCTCCGCTGACCAGACGAACGAAAGGTTTTGCGTACCCGCTTCGTACCGCAGCACCGCAGACTCGGCGCTCAAAGCCGCAACCTGCTGCTCCAGAACCAGAACGCGTCCTTCTTCCTGCAGCAGCCACAGATCCTGGTAGTATCGGTGCAGTTGGGCGTATGCCGCATCGAGTGTCGCCGCAAGGGATGTTTCAGCCTGAACCACGGCATTGCGCGTTGCGAGCAGCCGTTCCCGCTCTGCATCGGTCTGGCCGACACTCACCACGATGCCAACTGATGCTTCCAGGTCTGTTTTCAGGTAGTCACCATCTTCAGTCCCCGTCGTTTTTACCCCAGGCCCCAGGCTGAGGCGCGGGTCCGCCGCAAGCCGGGCTCCATCCACGTCGGCCTGAGCCTCCGAAAGCGCAAGGGTAGCCTGTCTGACTTCGGCAACGAACCCGAGTCGACTGACCAGATCATCAAAATCCACAGACCACGCAGGGATTGCCAGAGCAAGCAGAAAGGCCGCCAGGGGAAAGCGACGCATCAGAAATCCATCCTTTCAGGAAGATACGCACGGGTTTCGATGACGCGTACCGCGCCTCCATCCCGTAGGTACGATTGGCCTTCGAGCACGAGGCTCCAGCCCGTTTCAAGCGTGCCATTGATCTGGACGAAGCCGCCGCGGCTGCTTCCTGTTTGCACCGGAACCCTGCGGGCGATATTGTTCTCGATGATGAAGACATACCTGGCACCACCATCGTACACAACGGATTCCCGGGGAACGACGAAGCGGGGGGTAAGCTGGGCAACCTGGATGCGCGTTTCCATCAACATGCCCGGCAACAAGCGCTGATCGGGATTGTTGAGCTGGGCGCTCACCTCGTAGGCCCGGTTGGCATCGGCAACGAGGCTTCGGCTCAGTATCCGCCCCTCGAGGTTGAAGTCAGCCGCGGACGCCTGCTTGGCCCTGACGATGGCTCCTTGCTTGACCCGGGAAATAACGTTCTCTGGAACGGCAACCGTAATGCGTACCGTTTCCAGGTTGACTATATCGACGTAGTCGGCCGTGTTGACCGATTCTCCGCGGACAAAACTGAGGGCCGTTACATAGCCACGCAAGGGGCTTACGGCCACAAGCGATCGATAGTTTTCCTGCAGGTTTTCCAGTTCCGTCGTTTTTGCAAGCTGGACTTTTTCCAGAGCCAGCCTGGTTTCCTCGGCGAGCTGACGGGCGCGGTCGTTTTCCTGCCTGGTCACGAGATCCCGGTCGAACAGCTGGCTGGAGGTTTCAAGAGCCTGGACCGCTTCGTTGTACCGTACCTGGGCAAGCGCAAGCTCGGTGTCCCATTTCTCGCTTGCCCGCTCGATGACCCGTACACCTTCGCCGTTATCGAGCGAGAACAGCAGGTCTCCGACCTCGACAAAGTCGCCGGTGGCTACGTACAGCGATACAGCGATGCCATTGGTGGGAGGGCTGACCTTTGTCGTGCGCCCCGCCTCCACTTCACCCAGACCGTAATAGTACATTTCCAGGGGTGCCGTGGTCAGTTCTCCTGTGACGACAGGAGTACTGCCACCCTTGCTGGTACCAGTGGCTGCCGGAACCACCGCAGTACCGGCAGAGGGTACAGGGGCTCCCGCAGCGGGTTCACTGTTTGCGGGGGCAAGGCTGGCAAGGTATTTGTCCCACGATTCCTTGCGCTTGGCCTCGTCGAAACCGGCCCATTTTTCAGGGGTGGACTGGCTCCCGGGGGGTGGAACACTCAGGTCTGGTTTTACATCCGGGGCTGCGGCACCTGCGGCGGCAGGTGCGGCAGCAGGTGTTGCTGCCGGTGCCTGCGCAGCGCCGGCTTGCGAGGAATTGTCACAGGAAAAAAGTATCAGCGTTGTAAGGATGAGCGTGGCAGCAAGGTATCTATTCATGGGTTTCCTCCCCGATTGCAGGATTGGGATCGTCGATAAAAATGGGGATGCGCGACTGCACCCAGACCTTGATGCGGTCAGCGTAGTAGTAAAGCAGAGGCAGCATCAACAAGGTGAGCACCGTGGACGCAAAGAGCCCGGAGATGAGGGAGATGCTCAGCTGGGCAAAATTGACATCGGTGAAGGCAAGCGGCAGCAAGCCGCCTATCGTCGTAAGGCTGGTTGACAATACCGGACTCAAGCGTAAGCGGCCGGATTGTACCAGTGCGGGCATCAAGGCTACACCTTCCCGGCGCAGCCGGTTTATCGTCTCCACCAGCACGATGGCATCATTTACCGAGATGCCGACAAGGGCTACCACCCCCATGAAAGCGTAGAGGCCGAAGTTGTTGCCGGTGAGCATCAGCCCCAGGAAGATGCCTACTACCGCCATGGGCACAGATACAAGTATGACCACTGGCTGCGACAACGAATGGAACTGCACGGCGAGTATCAGGAAGACCAGGAGCAAGGCTATGGCCAGATTGATGGTCATGCTGCCAATGGAATCGTCCAGGTCAGCGGCTTCGCCGGCCCAGTAATACTGCAGGCCATCCGGAATATCCAGTCCTGCTGCAAGGGCATCAAAATCACCAACGACATCGCGGATGTTTGCGCCTGGCTGCAACTGGGCGAGTATGGTTACGGTGCGCTCACCCTGGCTGTGGCGTATGGTACCGTAGCCACTTGTCTGAGCCAGGTTGGCAAGGTGGGTCAGAGGAATGGTAGTGCCATTTTTGAGGGGCACCAGTATCGACTCCAGATCCTCTGCTTCGTCGAGCTTTGAATCGATGACTGCCAGCCGTATCTCCAGTTCCTCTCCGTCTTCTATCAGGATGCCGGCAACCTGACCGCTGACATACGAACGCACGATTGAACCGAGACTCGTCGTATCAACACCAAGACTTTCAGCAGCCAGGGACCGGGGCAGCACCTGCACTTCCAGAAAGCCCCGTTCCCAGTCACTCGTGGGAGCCTGCACGTCTGGCAGCGATGACAGGGCCTTGACGAAGCGCTGGCTTGTTTCCCGGAGCTGCTCCAGGTCAGCACCCCTGAGCTTGATCTGCACAGGGCTGTTGGATACCTTGCCACCCGCCTGCGTGCCAAGGCTGATCTTTACCCCCGGTATGGCACCAAGCTCCTGCATCAGCTGGGGAATCTTTTCCTGGGTCTTCCACGTCCGCTGACCTGGGGGCAGGAGGTTCATGACAATCTGGGCGTCACGCGAGGAGGTCAGTCCGACTTCTGTATACAGCGACGATACCCCGTCCAGCTTCAAAAGCACGTTCTCGGCCCGACGGGTCAATGCATCAGTCGCTTCCAGGGTGCTGAACTCAGGTGCGGTTACCAAGGCGTACAGGGAAGATTCATCCTTTACCGGAAACAATTCAATTTTGATGAGACCCAACGGGATCGTCGCCAACACGAGTATCAGGGAAAGCAACAAACCAAGTGGTATGAGGGTGCGCGCCACCTTGTTGCTCAGAATGGAGTGCAGGAGGCGCTCGTATGCCCCGCCGAAGCGGTCAAAGGCGGGTACGGCACGTTTACGGGTCCAGCTTCTGAAGGCCATCAAGGAGCCGACAACAACGGTCATCACCAGGGTAAGCATCGTGGGCTTGCCGTCCACAAGGAAGGCAGACGCGATCAGGATGACTACGAGCGCGCCGGACAGTACTTCCCTGCGACCGGAATAGGGGCGCAGGACCACGGCGCCCGTCTTGTGAGGCAGCATTCTGGCCGCCAGCGCCGGAGACAGCGTGAGCGCGACCACGAGCGAACCGGCTATGATGACCAGTATCGTCAACGGTATGACGCTGATCAGCTGCCCGACACGACCCTCCATCAGTGCAAGGGGAATAAAGGCTGCCATCGTCGTCAAGGTGGCCGACACTATGGAAGAGGCTACCTCGTTGGCTCCGTCAAGCGCGGCCTGCTTGCGCGATTTGCCCTGGAGCCGGTGTGACACGACGGTTTCAACCACGACGATTGCATTGTCTACGAGCAGTCCAAGGGAAATGATCATCGCCAGCAGGGTCATTGAGTTGAACGTCATGCCGAAAGCCTGCAGGGCCAGGAATCCGAAGAACATCGAGAACGGTATGATGAGGCTGATGATTATCGATTCCCTGAGTCCGACGAACAGGTACAGGACGATGACCACGATGACAAGACCGGAAACCGCGTTGGACAGTACATCTGCCAGATCCTGCTGCACGGTAACCGCGTCGTTCTGCAGCACCTGGATATCCAGACCTTCGGGCAAGCCCAGGCTTGCGGGATCATAGAGAAGCTGCAGGGCTGCCGTGCTCGGGCCGACTATGTCAGTGCCGCCCGTCCGGTACAGTGAAATGGTGATGGAAGGCAACATCGAAGCATCCGGACTACCCAGGAGGACAGCCCGGCGTGAAAAACGGGTAGCCGTGCTGGCTGTCCGCTCAACCGAGGCAAGGTCCTTGAGCAGGCGTGTACCGCCACCGGGCAGATTTACCTGGGTGAGTCCAAGCTCCTCCGCGTCTGTGTACGCACCAAGCACACGGATGAAGTACTCAAGCCCATCAAGCTGTGCCGTACCAGCGGGGGTATCCTTGTTCCTGGCACGTATGGCTTGCACGAGCTGGTCGGGGGCAAGCCGGAATTCAGCAAGACGCGCAGGGTCGTAGTTGATCCGGAGCTCCTCCTGTGGCAAACCGCTGATGGTTATGTCGCTTACGCCGGACAAGGCCCTGAAACGGTTTTCAAGCAGGAGGGCAGCTTGCTGGAGGGTGCCGGGCGGTAGATCGCCACTCAGGCTCACGACAAAAAAGGCACGGTTTGCCGTGGTTGAAACCTTGACCACCGGGGGGTCGGCTTCAAGGGGCAGGTCGCGGACGGAGTCCAGGGCCCGGCTTACCGCGTCATACTTCTCGTTTACATCGCTTCCAGGGTAAAAATCCAGCTGCAACTCACTCCTGCCCGCCAGCGAAGAAGAAGTAAGAAACTCGAGATCAGCAACGCCCAGCAGTACCGCCTCCAGCCTGTTGGTAACGAGCGTCTCCACGTCTCCCGGAGAAGCCCCCGGGTAGTTGACCGAAACCTTGATCGTAGGAAACACGACATCCGGCTTGGATTCCCGGGGTAGACTCTGGTAAACCCAGAGGCCGGCAAGCGCAAGAATCAGTGCCCCGAGATATACAATGCGATATTTTTCTATGCTGGATCGCACCAGCGTTCCAAGAAAACCTTGATTACGGGACATCCTGCCCTCCGATTGCCTATATCAAGCATGATCCGCCGGCACTTCCAGCCGTCACCTGCCTTCAGAATGCAAAGCATTTTCAACCTAATGGTATGACAGGATGAAGTCAATCGTTAACCAGTGAGATTTGATTTCTACCCGGTAAAAACGGGGCCTGTGTTTTTTTTGGCGTCTCCCCGCCTGGCGGCGGGGCCGGGCTCTCTGCTACAATCCGCTTCGCGGGATTTCCGCTCCGATCCCTGACGCTGGAGATCGGGTGCCGGTTGCTTG
The DNA here is from genome assembly GCA_020048755.1 of Spirochaetota bacterium. Taxonomy (GTDB): domain Bacteria; phylum Spirochaetota; class Spirochaetia; order Treponematales; family UBA12059; genus SZUA-370. The sequence goes on along the minus strand of JAIFMD010000167.1, from coordinate 2,025 downwards.
TAGACCTTTCCTGAAACACTCTTTTCCAGTACCATTCGTATCGTACGCAAGGAGGCTTTATGAGTGTAGCCGGCAGCCATCCGCAATTCATCACCGACGAAGCGGGCCATAAAACCGCCGTTATCCTTTCACTCGAAACATACCGTGAACTTATGGAAGATTTGGCTGATCTTGCGGAAGTTGCGGAGCGTAGAGACGAAGCAACGATATCACATGATGATGTAGTGTCGGAATTGAAGGCCGATGGCCTCATATAGTATTGTATGGAAGTCTTCGGCTTCCAAAGAATTGCGAAAATTACCCAAACCGATAATCACCAGGATTGTTGCAGCTGTCCTCGACTTAGGCACGGAACCTCGCCCTGACGGCGTCAGGAAACTTACCGCTTCAGAGGATACCTATCGAATTCGCGTCGGCGATTACCGAATCATCTATACCATCTTCGATACACGACTTGTCATCGAAATCATAAAAGTACGAGACCGCAAAGAAGCCTACAAATAAACCTACCTTGACCCGCTGATTCCAATACTCAGCTTGGCGGCTCCCCGCCTGGCGGCGGGGCCGGGCTCTAGTTTTCAAGATAGCAGTTTGGCAGATCCATTGAACGCTCTCTCATTATGTACCTGCATGGCATTCAGCCTGTGATTCTAGAAACAGAGCACCAAGGCTCCATCAGTCATAAAGAAGCAACAAAGTATTGTAACTACTCCCTTGAGAATTCATCACTCCTGGCGAGGCAAGGTAAACTACGGCTGTCAAGTTCAACAGAAACTGGATGACAACACGAGAAGGTATCGAAGGCTATTTAAAAACAGAACATAATAACACTCCACCCTGACACCGCTGTGAAATAATTTTCTTGGCCAGGCCCGCACGCGGGTAACATTCGTTACCTGTAACGAAAGGCACGTAACACTCGTTACGAAAAACCACAGGACAAGACGAACGCACGCCGCAGAGGGCAGACCGCTGGAAAAATCAGGCTGGCATGGAAACTGCTCTATACAGCGTTGAACGGTAAACCGTTACCATAGCCCGCACCGACATCGAAAGGAAAAGAATAATGAAAAGGACACTCTTGGCACTCTCTATCACGCTGCTGCTCGTTTCAGCGGCCGGCGCACAGAACTCATATTCGTTCATGACTGAAGGCCCGGGGAGCATCGGCAAGGACATCGGCTTTGACCTGGGCTTTCAGCTCGGTAACGCGATGGCGCTCTAGTTTAGAGCAAGCGGCAACCTTGTGAGCGCCAGCCTCGAAGCGGACGGAGAATACTGAATACGCTCCTACCTCAATACGAGCAGCACCAACGGCATCCTCCAGAAGGCGATGACAGTGGATGTCGCAGGAAAGGCCAGTGTCCTGAGCATCACCCCTACCGTGGGGCTCAGGTTCTTCATGCCGACCAAAGGAGCGGTAAGCCCGTACCTCTTCTTCAGTGCCTTCAAGGCCCTAACGGTCGTCAGCGCAGCCCTGAATGGTGATGCGGTTTTGTACAACGAAAATGGAACCATTGCCCAGAAGTCGAGCATGAGCTATTCCAACGGCATGCTCACCGTAGCAGAAACCCTGTACAACAGTGATGGAACACGATCCTACAATACATATACCCAGGATATCGAGACCGAACTGAAGACGCTGGCCAAGCTGCTCTCGGTCTACGGTGGAAGCGTCGGACTCGGAGCCACGTACGCCTTCAGCGGCGGCCTTGAACTCTACGGCGAGTTTGGTGCACAGCTCGTGCTGAACGGCGCATCCTACGACAAGGAAACTCCGGTCCTTTCCGGCAACCTGATCGTATCGAAGGCGACAATCAACAGCTCGCTCGCCACGGCCCTTGGTGCCACCCGGTCGGTTGTGGGGGTGCGGTTCAGGTATTGAGGGCGGCGGGGAGACGGGGGTAATCGAATACTCTCATTTTCCAGGTACCTCTCCGACTTTTATTTCACCCGCTGCAATTTTCGCAGCATACAACGTTACTGCGGCTACAATATTCGGACTCAGATTGGGATTCTCCTCAG
>JAIFMD010000103.1 GCA_020048755.1 Spirochaetota bacterium | reverse complement strand
GAAGGCTACCTGTGCGGCAGCCCCGGCATGATCAACGCCTGCATAACCGTGATGACCAACAACGGCATAGACCAGTCCAACATCTACTTCGACAAATTCGCCTAAAATCATGTACAGCCCAGAACAGGAATTTTGCAAAGAGCCACAGAGAAGACGAGTGGAGAAGAGAGATTTGGAAAGAAAAGGAATTCAAAACTCCCATATCTTCTTACTCTATTCTATCTTCCTCATCTTCTCTGTGTCTCTGTGCTAAATACGTATATACGGCTATCGGAGGATATATGAAGAACACGCAAGCTGAGCGGGATGCGTACGAGCAGATGAAGCCCGGAGCCATCACGGCACAAGGCTTCCTTGGCACCGACATCCGGAGCCTGGCCGACATCGTCGAAGCCGACCTGGAGGCATGGCGCAGGGGAGGCACGGATCCCGATACCGCGGCGGATTTCCTCGAGAAACTGAGGGATCTCGGGCAGAAAGGCCTGGGTGAACCCACCGGGGTGGATGGCCGCTGGGTGGTTACGGCAGGCGATGCCCGGGGCCTCCTGCCCTGCCCGTTCCACGACGGCACGTTCCACAAGAATTCCATCGAGGTAGTCGATGAAAGGACAGGAGCACGGCTGGTGTACTCCGATCTCTCCATCCATCTCCTGCGGACCCACCGCTTCTGCCAGGGTACGGGCAGTCCCTTCAGACTCGATCCGGAGATCATCGCGGCAATGATGCAGTAACATGCCCAGAACCGCTTCACGGTACCTTAAATCAATAACGCAGCGGGCGCTTTTCTCGTTCGAGCAATTCTCCCGGCACGAGATGGCCAATCACGCCGCGGCAGGGGCGTACTCGTTCCTGCTGTCGGCCATACCCGCGGTCCTCGTCATACTGTACATCTCCTCGATGGCCCTTGTTTCATTCGATGCCGAATTGATCCTGGCCACGCTCAATCCCTTCATTGAAGCCTTCGGTGGACGAGACGCGCTCGAGACCCTGGTCTCGAAACCGCTGGCCGGGTTTGCCGGTGCTGTTGGTTTTATAAACCTGATATGGGCGGCCCGGCTCTTCATAGTTTCACTGCAGCGGGGCATACGGGTCATCTACTCCGACGCCGCGAAGTCAAACCCCGTGCGCGAGAACGTGCTTACCTTTGCCGTTGAATTGATTGTCATCGTGGCTGTCGTTCTGATCATCCTGGTAAGTCAGGTAGCACGGGCTACGATAGCCGCAATGAAATGGGCACCAGCAGCCGAGTTCTTTGGCCTGGCGGTAAAGGCGGGACTCCTCGTGCTTCCGGTAGTCCTGCTGTGGATATTCGTATTCCTCACGTTCAAAAACGTCCCTCCAAAAAGGCCGAACCTATTCAATGCCGCATTCAGCGCCGCGCTGTGCGTCGTGGCCTATTCGGCATTCGGCGCAATACTCGGATTGACGCTCAATACCACTCGATACGGCTTGCTCTACGGCATCCTCGGAAACCTCATCGTCGGCCTCATCAAGGTATATTTCTTTTTCTGGCTTTATTTTTTCTTTGCGGAACTCTGCTATACGCTTGAATACTTTGACACGCTCCTGTTTGCCCGCTTTCACAAGGTAAATTCAGCCGAAAAGCCAGCCGGAAAAATCGAACGCTCGCTGTTCGCCGAACCAAACAGGCTCATGAAACGCTATGCCCGCACCTACCAGGCAGGAGAAGTCATCTTTGCCCAGGGCGACGAAGACAGGAGTGCATTGTACCTGTACCACGGTTCCGTAGAAATTTACCTTTCACATGGTAAAACACCCGGAAACCTCCTGTCCACAGTCAGCGAGGGTGATTTTTTCGGTGAAATGGCCTGGATACTCGAGGAACCACGTTCCGCTCTCGCCCGGGCAAAAACCGAATGCACTGTCTTCATTTTACCCCCCGATTTGTTCGAGCGCTTCCTTGCACAGGATGCCGACGCCTCGCGCAGGCTGGTAGGTATGCTGGCAGCCCGGCTCAAGGCCAACAACGACAGGCTGTCGCGGATAGAACAGCCATGAGGCTGCTGGTCGTCTCCGATACCCATGGTGACTGGCAAACCCTTGCCACGGTGCTCGGTCTGCTCGGGCGCTCGGTCCAGGCCCTCCTGCACCTCGGTGACGGCTCGAGCGATGTCAGGTCAGCCTCCCGCTCGGGGGTGCCCATGCCACCAGCCTACGGCGTGCGGGGCAATGTCGACAACGACTCGTCCGTGCCCCTCCTCCGCCACTTTGATGCGGACGGCAGGGTCGTCATGGTCGCACATGGCCATCGCTACCCGCTCGGAGAAGGTACAGCCTGCCTTTCAAGCGCGGCCCGCGACCAAGGCGCCCGCGCCTTTTTCTACGGTCATACACATATTCCGTACTACGAAGAACGCGGTGGCGTCGTCATCCTCAACCCCGGCAGCCTTTCGCGGCCACGCGGCCCCTGGGGACCGAGTCTGGCCATAGTAGAAGCGCCGCTGTCATCTAATTGCCTGGACGTAAAATTGTACGAACTGCTTGGCTCCAGATCGGCTCCGCGGCTCAAGGCAATCCGCTTCTGAAGTCTTGCACCTCCCGCCCGAAGGGTTGATAGTACCTGTATGGAAGCCAAAAAAAAGCCGCACACGTTTCGCAGGGTCCTGCTCGTCACCGGACTGCTGGTCGCGGCAGCCCTCATAGCTGCAGGCGCCTACCTCGGCATCCAGGCAACAAGGCCACCCGAGCCACTGGTTGTGGAAACATCCTTCCGCTCCTATGTAGAAGGCATAGCCATAGCCGGCAAGATCGTGCTCGTGGAAGCCAGGGAACGCATCGTGATTTCGCAGACAACCCCGGGGCTGCTTTTCGGCAACACGACAGTAGGCCGGTTTCTGGGAATCCGCTCCGACGCGACGATCGAGGCTTCCGCCTGGGCGGATATTGCCTTCGTTGTAGACCTGTACGCCACTGAAACCTGGTCGGTACGCTACAATCCAGCCGATGGCGGCAGCCTGGCCATTGCTGCACCACCAATCGCGATGCTCACGCCGGCAATACACACCGACACCATAGAGATACGTACCATTGACAGGTCCATATTCCTCGACGAGCAGCGGCTTGAGGATGCTGCCTTGCGTGGCCTTTCAGCCCGATTCATCGAGGCCGCATCGGGCATGCTCGATGATCCAGACCTGCGGGCCAAAGCCGTTGCCGGCATCGAGTCCATGGCCAGCGCATTTGCCGTGAACGCCGGATTCCCCCTCCAGCAGATAGACGTCTCGTTCGCGCCTGTAGAAGACTGAGGCCCAGGATGATTGCACTACTGTCGGGAGTGAGCGGTTCGGGCAAGACAACCGTCTGCAAAGCTGTAGCAGAGACTGCCCAGGCTGGTGGCATCCCGACCGGCGGCATCGTGTGTGGTGCTGTGTTCGAGCTGGGACTCAAGACCGGCATCCAATGGGCAGACCTGGCAGCCGGCTCAGGCACCCTGCCTGTACCGCTGGCCAGGGTCAGAGCTGGCCTTGCCGGACGCAAGCCGGGGCAGACGAGCCCCGCATTCGACGATTCAGACCCGCACGTACTGCGCTACGGCATGTGGGAATTCAGCAAACTGGCCCTCGAAGAGGCCGACAATGCCATCGTCAGCTACACCGGCACACACTGCGGCCCAGACTCCGGCGGTAATACCGGTCAGCGTCCACCGATAATCATAGTGGATGAGATAGGTCCACTGGAACTCGACAGGGGTACCGGCCTGAGACAAACACTCGCCATGCTCGACAAGGCAGCCAGGCTACCTGAGGCCGACGGGATGTTCCTGGTCGTCGCCAGGCCAGACATTGCGGCCAGGCTTATAGAGCGCTGGCCAGGTTCGGTAAAGGTGGACATCACCAGAACCGGCAACGATTGCACAGCGGAGACAATCTTCGCGGTTTATAATCAGCAGTTGAAGTAAATCGCTAGTCAGCGGCTGCTATCGTAAGGGCCGAAACGGGCCGCCCGTCCTTGCCGTACAGCAACTTGGTATTCAACGGATCAGCAATTCGCTCACCACGATACATGAAGACGTACTGGTGTTCGCCGGCAGGCAGATCAAGCCAGAGTTCGTATTCGCCAGGCGACCGCTCCTCAAGTTCGTGGATGAAGGGATCCCAGCCATTGAACGTCCCGGCCACCGTAATGCGCTGTCCCGGAGCACCCCTGAAAAAGAACGACGCGCCGCCCTCACCCACGGGATCCCACACCCCGAGCACCGTCCTGGGCCTGCGGGGCAATGCTACCAGGGACATGGCTGCTCCCGTGGACAAATCCCGTTCGGTCGCGGGATTGGCTGGGTCGGCGGCCCACAATCCATCCAGCACAAGCCGGTACCGTACGGCGGTAGCCTCTCCGTATGGCAGCGGAACAGCCAGTACGAATACACCGTAGCGGTTCATCTCGAACGCGTGGACAGAACGCCAGTCCTCATAGGAGAACGCCGCTCCCACGAAACGGTAGGAGCCTGCCGCGCTGAGGATCAGATGCCCCTCGAGCACGACGGGAGCACGGGCTTGCTTGAGCCCGGACAGGTAGAGGTGCAGGTTGACCGAAGTCACATCGAAGGCGTAAACGCCACGCAATGCCCCGGCGCACACGAGGCACGCGAGGACAATGATATTCCGGATTCTCATCGATGCTCCATCATAAGGGTACCTCTCGAATATCGGCGAGTCGCGCCTGCTTCTTGAAGCAATGATCCCTGCTCACGATGCTTCGGCTGGTCCCGGCATTTAATCCTATACATCCATGAATTTATTCCGTTAATATAAGGACCGAAGATGCCAAAACTACAGGATATCGAACAGTTCAAGGCCTCATTGAAGACCCTCGGCAGAGAATCCGAGGTGCTCGAGCACTGGGGTGAGAGCTGGCACGATCTGGAAGCGCCTCCCCAGGGGGTTCCCGATGATATCGCCAGCCTGCTCGAGACCGGCGAGGAAGAACCCACCGCCGAGGAAACACCCGAAAGTTCTATGGATGAACAGGATTTCACCTCGTTCCTCGATGACCTGCCGCTCGGAGAAGCCGGTCCCCCTGAAGAAACACCTCCCGATGATTTCGAGTTGCCCGGAGCCTTCCAGGAGGAAACCGGCGAGCCTGCCGAAGACGAGTTCTCGGTACCCGCTTCGTTGCTTGAAGGGCTGGAATCATTTGCGGACGAAGATGCAGAATTGCCTGAAACCGACAGCCAGCTGGAAGAGCCGGAACTGGAGCCATTGGCAGAGTTAGAATCAGAAACAGAGGCAGAGGCAGAGGTAGAAGCATTCGAGGATGCGGAAGAAGCATTCCCGGAAGCCACCGAGATACCTGAAATTTTTGAGGACCTCGAGGCGCTCGATGAGCCGTCAGAACCGTTGCAGGAATCCATGCCGGAAGAATTCACCGGCCTGGACCAGGAACCGGATCCAGAACCGGAGCCAGAAGCAGTGGCCGACACCGGAATGGATCTGCCCGATACGTTCGGCCTCGATGACCTGGGATCATTCAATGAAGAGCCGGAATCCGGGAACCAGGCCGAACCGGACGAATTCTCCATGCCGGGTCTTGATGACCTTGGCGACCTTGAACCCGCGACTCCACGTGCAGCGCCGGTAGAAGAACCTCCCCAGGAGCCGGCATTCGATCTTGGCGCTGAATCGATGGAAGGCGATGCTTTTGATCAGTTCGATCTGGGTGGCCCGTCGCAGGACTCCATGTTGCCAGAACTGGGATCCGATGACTTTGCCACGGGGCTGGGACAGGACGACATAGAAGCCCAGATAGCTTCCCTTGACGGAGAAGTGGCTACGGCGGACAACTTCTCCCTCGATGCGGGCTGGGGAGGAGACTTCACCATCCCCGGATTCGAGATGGGAGGCGAATCCGCGGCGCCTGTGTCCAAGGCTCAAAAAACATCAAAACCGGCACCGGGCGGACAACTGGCGGGAGCCTTCGGAGCCGCGGCACCCAGACCGTACGTAGAAAAAAAAGCAAGGCTGGTCGAATTCACCGACGAGCAGGCTGACGCCCTCCAGGATACGCTCCTGTCCTATCCGCTCAACCTGCGCCTCGCCATAGAAGATATAGTAGCCAACAACAAGGGTTCGGAGGCACAGCAATCAGACCTGCTGTGGATGCTTGCAGAAGGAGCATCAGCCAAGGATTCAGCAAAGCTGGCAGGCCGTGTCCTCAAACGCTACATCGAGGTACCGGCGAGCTTTGCCAAACGGACCGGTGCTGCCTTCGAGGCAGAAAAGGGCAGTTTTCGTTATATTTTCATCCACTCGATACTGCCGGTACTCCAGGTGCTGATATTGGTCGCTGCCGGGGCCGGCGCTGTCTTCTACCTGGGATACTCGTTTGCCTACAAGCCACTGAAAGCCAATTCCCTGTATGCCGAAGGACTGAGGCAGCTTGAGCTCACAAAGTATGGCGAGTCGATAGAATTATTCGACCGTGCCGATACGCTCTGGTCGATGAAGGGCTGGCATTACCGCTATGCCGAAAGCTTCGCCAGGAATGGACAATATCCCCGTGCGGAGTCGATGTACGACAGGCTCCTGGCAAGCTGGCCCAAGGAGACACAAGCGGCTCTGGACTACGCCGGGATGGAACGTGAACTGCTTGCCTTCTCAAAGGCGGAGTCGGTACTCCAGAAGTACATACTGGGCAGCGACTACTTCAACAAGAAAGCCCTCATCATGTCTGCCGAGAATTTCCTAGCCTGGGCTGATTTCGAAGAGCAGCAGTACAGAGAACCTGACCTGCCGGCGATAGACAAGCTCTACGAGAAAGCCCGTTTACAAATGGCAACGCTCATGGAGCGCCATGGAAAATCAGATCCCTACCTGGAACTCATGCTCCTGTACTTCATAAGGACAGAACGTTTCAGCAACAAGGACAACCTCAAGGAAATACTGCCGCTCACCACATATTTTACAGGCAACAAGAAAAGCGGTTGGTCAGCCTCGACACTGTCGGAACTGGGAGAATACCTGCTGGACCGGGACGAAACCGGCAGCGTCAATACCATATTGCTGGCAGCCGTCGACAAGGACGGAACACTTCCAGAGGCACACGTAGCCCTGGCACGCTGGAATCGCCGGTCCGGATTCCAGGCCGACGAACTCATGGCCATGGAATACGCGGCACGCTTCTACGCAGAAGCCGATGCCAAGACGGGACTAACACCAAAACGCAACAAGCGCTACATCGAGTCATTGATCCGCCTTGGCGAACTGCGCCGTGATGACGGCAGAAGTCTGGATGCAGAGGACGCCTTCAATACGGCCATCAACCGCTACGAACAAGCCCTGGAAGGCCGCCAGTTCAAACGGGAAGCCGCTTACGGCAAGGCCTACGCCCTGCTTGCAGATATCTACTATGCGGAGCGCATGGATTTCAGGGGTGCCCTGATCCTGTATTCCGAAGCAGAGAAAAACGGTTTTACAACTCCGGAAACCGACTACCGCCGCGGTTATATCCATTACATGCAACCTGCCGATGATGGCTCATCCGCGCTGGCCTTCTTCTATCGTGCGGCCCTCGATACAAATCCTTCACCGTACTTGCAGTGGGCCACTGCCAATGCACTTTTTACCAGGGATGACTTCTTTGCCGCCCAGGGCTACTACTCGATGCTCGTGAACCGTCTTCAGTTTGAACTGGACACGATTGCGTTGCCGAGCCCGCAGACCAAGCCATCGCATAACGAAGTCGTGGAGCTGCTCATGATGGCGCGGAACAATCTGGGCGTGGCGTTCTACCGTGTCTCCGAACGCATGGGCGACACCAGGCGCCGAGCCGAGGCCATGGTCCAGTTCACCGAATCAGCCCGGCTGTTCGACTCGCTGGCCCGGGACCAGCAGACAATGCTGCGCTCTGAATCAAAAAACCTCGGATTCCTGAACCTCGACTTCGTCCTGCACCCGCTCAGGGGCATAGACCTGGGCTTGTACCGGATCATACCAGCCGAACTGGCGTACCCGAGGAAATAGCAGGAGCTGCACCAAGCATCATTACTTTTCCGAATCCTTGATTCGCAGAGGCCAGAAATGCCCAGTGGAAAGAAGACTATCCTTCTTGTAGAAGATGAAGCACTCATCGCCATGTCGGAAAAGACAGCCCTGGAACAGTATGGCTACACAGTGATGATTGTGAACTCGGGGGAGAAAGCCATTGAAGCAGTCAAGGTCACCCATGGAATGGATCTCATCCTCATGGACATCAATCTGGGACCAGGTATCGATGGCACTCGAGCCGCTGAGCTCATCCTCAAGGATAATGAAATTCCCCTACTGTTCCTGTCTTCCCACAGCGACCGGGAAATCGTAGAAAAAACCGAGCGGATTACTTCATATGGGTATGTAATAAAAAATTCATCCATTACTGTTCTTGATGCTTCCATTAAAATGGCATTCAAACTGTTTGAATCCAGACAAGAGCTAAGGAAAGGAAATGCGGAAGTCAGCCAGCATGCCCAATTGCTTGAAAACATCATAGAACAGTTCCCGGGCTTCATAATCTGGAAAGATCCCGAGTCAAAGATCCTCGGATGCAACAACAATTTTGCCATGAAATGCGGCGAACCGTCACCGGCAAGCATAATAGGGAAATTTGACAATGACCTTCCGTTCCTGAAAGACGAAGTTGCATCATTCCTCGCTGATGACCGGTTCGTCATGCAGACCAGAAAGCCCAAATTCCATATAGAAGAGATGGAACATGTTGCAAATGGAGAGCTACTATATCTCGACACCTGTAAAATCCCCCTTTTCGATCCACATGGTAAAGTCTCCGGTATTCTCGCTGTTGCAACTGATATAACCGCGCGGAAAAAAATTGAAGAAGCACTTGAAGAAAGCGAAAAAAAACATCGATTGCTGGTGGATAACAATCACGATATCATCTACACACTGACCGCAGCAGGAATATTCATTTTTGTTTCCAGGGCCTGGACAAAATTGCTCGGTTATCCAGAGGATCAAGTCATAGGTTCATCATTCCAGAAATTTGTTCATCCTGATGATATCCCTGCATGTCTGGTCTGGCTTGAACATGTCATCCAGACAGGTGAACGCCAGGAAGGCATTGAATACCGCGTACGGCATATCAATGGAGCATGGTTTTGGCATACTTCAAGTGCTGTTCCGTTGCATGATGAATCCGGAAAAGTCATCGGGTTTGAGGGAACTGCCAGAGACATCACTGAACACAAGCGTGCCGTGGATGCCATCTCGGATGCCAGGAACCTCATGACTTCGATGCTGGAAAGCTCTCCAAATGTAATCGTTTTTGCTCTGGATACAGAGTATCGATACCTTGCTTTCAACTCAAGGCACAGGGATGTCATCAAGCAGATATGGGGCAGGAACATCGATATCGGAGTCAATATGCTCGATGTCATCGGCAGTCACGAGGATGCAATAAAGGCCAAGGAGAACTTTGACAGGGCCCTGCATGGTGAAAGTTTTGTCATTGTGGAAGAATTTGGCAATGAAGCATTATCAAGACAGAGCTGGCTTGACTATTGGTCCCCCATAAAAAACGGTGCCGGTGAAATTATAGGTTTGACCTGCTTTCTTTTGAACAATACCGACCAGAAACGGGCAGAAGACAAGATCAAGACACTGCTTGCTGAAAAAGAGATGCTACTCAAGGAAGTCCATCACCGCATAAAGAACAACATGAATACCGTCAGCAGCCTGCTTTCGCTACAGGCAGGCTCACTGTCGGAACCTGCGGCGATACACGCCCTGGAAGAAGCGGGAAATCGAGTCAGAAGCATGGCTATGCTCTATGACCAGCTCTACCGCTCTGTTGACTATACCAACCTTCCTGCCAACACTTTCCTTGCTCCGATGATCGATGAGATCCTTTCAAATTTTCCAAATCGCAAGAAGGTGAACGTCGAGAAAAATCTTGACGACTTCATTCTGGATTCCAGACGTCTTCAGTCTCTTGGAATAATCATCAACGAACTGCTTACAAACATCATGAAGTACGCATTCATTGGTAAAGATTCAGGTCTGATTACCATTTCAGTTAAAAATTCTGACAATAAGGTACTCCTTACCGTCCAGGATAACGGAAACGGTATTCCCGCCTCAGTCAATTTTGAAATTTCCTCCAGTTTTGGTCTTCAACTAGTCTACGCTTTATCCCAGCAACTGGCTGGCACAATACATATCGAGCGAGGCCACGGCTCGAAGGTTGTGCTTGAGTTCAAGGTTTAGATTTCATTCCATCAGGATACCGGGCGATACTGGGATCGCCTGTACTCAGGCGCCGCCTGTACCCAGGCGCCGCCTGTACCCAGGCGCAGTTGCCAGGCGCTTCCTGCGCTTGGCATCGCGATTGTACCTTACCATTGAATCGTACAATCGCGTAGCAGTGACTTCAAGCACTCGCTTCGCTCGTAGTGTGCAAGGAATTGTATTGTAGTATTCGCCTTCGGCGAATGGCACAACCGTGTGTTGCGAATCTAAGGTGATTCGCATCGCGTTCGTAAACGAACGCGTAGGTTCACGAAGCGTGCTTTCAATAAAATGCTTTCTATGGGCGATACTGGGATCGCCTGTACCCAGGCGCCGCCTGTACTCAGGCGCTGAACCAGTGACTTCGGACGCTCGCTTGCGCTCGCTAAC
>JAIFMD010000218.1 GCA_020048755.1 Spirochaetota bacterium | reverse complement strand
GTCCACGACGGCTTCACCCGTGACGAGCGCCGAATACATGGATGAAAGTTCGTCTGACTCCAGAGCGTCCTCGTACGAGAGATCGGAACCCATCATGCCTTCCTTGAGCAGGTGGCCGGAAATGCGCACCGTGTCCTGTTCCTTTGGGAAATACATCCACAGTTCCTTGGCCAGCTTGAGCATGCGGGTGCCCGCGTCCTCGGGATTGGTGAATTCGATAAAGGCCTTGTCGGCGCCTTGAGCCCATGCTCGCATCGCCTTGACGCGGAGTTGCTTGCCCACCCGTATCTCCATCCGCGCGACATATTCTATGCTCTTGAAAGCCTGGTTGCCGTCAATCCTTGCCAACAGTTCGGCCGCGTTAGGTGCGGCCGATGGAGCCTGGCCCCATGAGCCCATCGCAGCCCCGAAGGCGCAGGCCAGCAGTAGTATCCGTTTCATTCTCCTGTCTCCTTTACGCCGACCTGATGGCGTCTATCGGGTTCATTCGTGCCGCGCTGTTGGACGGCAAGAGCGCGACGACTGCCGAAACTGCAGCGCCGAGCGCGAACAGGCCGATCGTAGCCGATACGCTGACCGTGAAATAAATGACGTTGTCCATCGGCCATTCGAAGCCGGCCATCCCTGCGCTAATGTCCAGACCTACCGTATGCATGATCAGGTTGAAGATCAGGCCCAGCGTAGCGCCTGCCGCCGAGCCGAGGATTCCCATGATCGTCCCTTCGGCCAGGAACAGGGCGAGCACCTCGTGGTTCGGCATGCCCATGCTTTTCAGGATGCCTATTTCCTTGCGCCGTTCCAGCACTACCATCATCATGATATTGGTGATGATGAAGGCTCCCAGGAAGGCGACGATCAGGTACATCCAGAAATATATTGATTCGGCCATCAGGATGAAGCGTGGAAAGTCGCCCATCGCCGTCCATGACCGCACGGAAAGGCCCGTCATGCCACGTTCAGAAAGCACCTTTTCCATGACGGCCGCGGCCTTGTCCGAATCACGGTAATCGTCGAGCATCACGAGGATCTGCTGGGCGCCTGGACCTAGCGCCAGCAGTTCTCTGGCGTCCGCCAGGCCAATCTGGAACACCGCGTTGTCCAGCGCGTTCACCCGCGTCCTGAATATGCCGACGATGCGGAATTTCTTGAATCCCAGGCCGTAATCAGCGCGTTCCGTCAGCACCTTGAGCTCGTCGCCTACCTTGAGGCCCAGGTCGCGGGCCAGGCTCTCGCCCAGTATCGTTTCTCCGGGGTCGGCGAGGTAGCGGCCGCCCTCCCTGACGCTCCGGTCCAGCATCAGGAGTTTTTTCTCCTTTTCAGGGTCGCCCGCGATGCCGAGGGCAGCCTTGGTGTTGGCTCCCGATGAAAGGAGTACGCCGAAGCGGACGCGCTCCGCGAAAGAAGCGCCTTCAAGGCCGGGAGCGCCCTCGAGCGTCTTGATGACTGCACCGGAATCGGGGATTGCCGCGTCTACCGGCGAGAATCGCTCCCGGTCGCGGTATTCCTCCGTCACGATGTTTACATGGCCCACGTCGTTCTTGGTATAGTTCTTGACGATGGAACCCATGGAGCCGCCTATCATGCCGTGCATGACCACCACGAGCATGATCGAGATGGCCACGGAGGTAGCAGCCAGCATGGTCCTGCGCCGGTTGCGTCCCAGGTTCCGAATCGCCATGGTAAGTAATCTCATGATGATCTCCTTATACGAATCGAAGCGCGTCGGTGACTTCCATCTTCGACGCGCGCTTGGCGGGTATGCGCGCCGCTATGAAGGCAACGACGAAGCCGAACGCGAATCCAAAGGCCATGCTGCCGGGGTTCCATTCGCCGTACAGCGTACCTGTAAGCGGCAAGCCACCCATATCCACCTTGCCGACTATCGCGCCCATGGGAAATCCGGTCGTCACCATGTACCAGACGAGGGCCGCGCCGAACAGTACGCCCCCCGCGCTGCCCACTGCGCCTATGATGATGCCTTCCAGCGTAAACAGGCGTTGTATCTCTTTGGGTGACATGCCGTAGGCTTTCAGCACGCCAATTTCCCTGATCCTGGCATAGACGCTCATGAGTATCGTATTGACGATTCCTACCGCCGCGATGAGGAGCACTACCATGATGATGAAGTACGACGCCTTGCCTTTCATGGCCCGCATCGCCAGATAGTCTTTAGCCAGCTCTGTCAGCGGGTCTACCCTGAGTCCCGGCATCGTTTTGTTCGCTTTTGCAGCAACTTCGCTCGACGCTGCCAGCAATGACCCCAGGTTTGGCATGCGTTCCGTGGCTACGACTATCTCGCTGACGAAACCGGAAGTGCCCAGCAGTTCGTCCGCTGCAGCGAAGGTCATGAACAGGCCGCCGTTGTTTATCTCCGGCATCGGGCTTGAAACGAGGCCCGCAACCAGGTATTCGTCGGCGTTGACGTTTTCGTAGGCCGTCGAGGCTGAGACCACAACGTAGTCACCCACCTTGAGCGACAGTTCTTCGGCAAGTCCCGAGCCAAGCACCACCGAACCAGGCCCGGCGGCATCCAGCCAGGCTCCGGCAACCATAGAATCGGCCAGCTGGAAAACAGCACCATCCCGCGCCGGATCCACGACGGTCGCTATCGTCGGCAGAGCGTCCTCGTAGTTGGACACGCTGGCTACGAACCGTGACCGCGGCGCCGCCGCGGTAATGCGCCTGTCCACGGCCAGGACGGCTTTCATGGCTCCTTCAGGATCCGGTATGCCGTAATCCAGTGGCGTTCCCTGTAGGTTGTTTACGTACTCCGGCGTCCGTATCTTCATGAACGACTCGGTGTAGTCCACCATGTTGTCTATCGTCAGCCGGTCCATGCCGATGAGCATCGAATCCATCATGATGAACATGCCTATGCCCATCGTCATCACGATGCCGGTAATGAGCGTGCGCCGCTTGTGCCGAAGCACGTTGCGGGCGGCTATCTTCCATAGGGTTCCCATGGTCATTTCACCTCGTCAAGCAGGATCTTTCCGTCGCGTATCGTTATGACGCGGCGCGCCTTCTCCATCACCATCTTGTCGTGGGTGGAGAACACGAACGTGGTGCCGCGCTCGGCATTGATGCGGCGCATCAGATCTACCGTTTCCTCGGCGGTACGGCTGTCCAGGTTTGCGGTCGGCTCGTCGGCCAGCACCACCGCCGGTTCCTTGACGAGCGCCCGCGCTATGGCGACGCGCTGCTCCTGTCCACCGGAGAGTTCGCGGGGGTAACGGTGTTCCTTGCCTTCAAGCCCGACCGCTGCCAGCATCTCAAGCGCTTTGGCGCGCATGACCTTTTTGTCGTGCCGCTTCTCTATGACGAGCGGTAGTTCCACGTTCTCCACGACGGTCAGCACCGGTATCAGATTGTAGGACTGGAATATGAAGCTGATGCGGTCCTTGCGGTAGTCAGAGAGCTGCTTGGGAGTAGCGGTTCCGAGAGGGGTACCGTCGTAGATGACCTCGCCTGAGGTAGGCTTGTCCAGACAGCCGATGATATTGAGCAGCGTCGTCTTGCCGGAACCCGATGGTCCTACGATGGCCAGGAATTCCCCCGGTTCAACATTCATCGATACGCCGTCCAGCGCCCGGACCTCGGTGTCGCCCTTGCGGTAGATCCGCTTCAGATCCTTCAGTTGCAGTACGCTCATGGTGCCTCCCTGCGCGCCGGGCGCGCCGTTGCCAGAATTGTTTCAAGTTCAGTCAGGTATGCGTCCAGGGCTTTTCTGCCCTCGATGCTCAACCGTACCGTTGTATTTGGTTTATTTGCCTTGAAGCTCTTTTCTATGGTCACGAAGCCAGCTTCCTCAAGCGTTTTAAGCTGGATCGACAGGTTGCCGGCACTCATGTCAAGTTGGTCACGTAGTTCCGTAAACCCCGTATTCTGAGAATCGCTGGAACTCAGGTAGGTCAGGATCATCAGACGGGCCTTCTCGTGTATGAGCTTGTCGAGTCCGAGCGTGACCAGACGCTCCCGGCCGCTCATCGTCCTGGCGCCTGCTCGTCGCCGGCAATCCGTGCTCCTGCGGCATGGGAAAAGCGCCTGGCTGAACGTTCTCCCTGCGCCTGCGCAGCGGCAAACGCGAAGAGCATGCCGCCGTATACGACGAACAGCCACAGGAACGGCGCGGCCTCCACGAATGGAATGGATACCAGCCCGAACAGGATGCCCCAGTACCCTACGATGTAGTACGACCGGACGCCGCTTCGGGTCGCCAGCGTGTTGGCCAATATGCCGAACAGGAAAGCGCTCAACGGGAGTGAAAGCCACGGGTGACCCGCGTAGAAGGCGTACCCTGTGCCGGCTATCATGCCGAGCGTCAGCGGTATTGTTTCATGGGCAGCCTTGCCGCCGTAGAACACTTCAAAGACGGTCAGAAATCCCGCGGTATTGTCGAGTTCCACGGCTCGCCGCATCATGATGACCACCTTGAACGTGCCTCCAATGACGACGAACAGCGCGAGCACCGCAAACAGGGCTATCTGGGCCGCTTTGGGAATCGCTCCGAAGGAGCCGTATTTCGTTACGAGCACATGTGCCGGCAATGCGAACAGCGTGACGTTGAGTCCAGCCAGCAGCGAGAATGCCATCCATCCTGGCGGTGCCACGACCTCGCGCAGCAGCGGATCGTTTTGCTTGACAGCCCGCTTGAGGTCCTCGATATCGTCGCTCAGCCGTTTCAGCGTTTCTTCATCCATAGTGCACCTCTATAAACAAGTTTATAATATAAACCAAGGGAAGTCAAGGTTGCCTTTTCATGGTCGGGTACGTTATTTTCAAAATATGAAGTACCTTACTTTATCGCTCATATTAGTGCTCGCTTCATGCGGGCGTACCGCTCCTGCTCAGCCAAGTCCCGCCACAACGGGGGCAGATACGACAGGAGTACAAGGAAGGATGGATATCATGAGTCAACCGGGTTCGCAGTCGCTCGTACTGGGCGGCGGATGTTTCTGGTGCCTCGAGGCTGCCTATGAACTGTTGCCGGGAGTGCTGGGTGTGGAATCTGGCTATGCCGGCGGAGAACGCGATGATCCGAGCTACGAGCAGGTTTCATCGGGGCTGACAGGCCATGCCGAGGTCGTCAAGGTGGTGTATGATCCCACCATCATCTCGATTGAAACCCTTCTGGAACTGTTTTTCCGTATCCACGATCCAACCACCCAGGACCGGCAGGGAGCTGACATCGGTACCCAGTACCGATCCATCATCCTGTACGCAGACGCCAGCCAGAAGCAGGCTGCGGTGGATGCAATCAAGGTTGCTCAACCCAAATTCGGCAAGCCCATTGTCACGCAGCTGGAGCAGCTTGAAAAATACTGGCCAGCTGAAACGTACCACCAGGATTTCTACCGCAAGAACCCAAACTACGGCTACTGCCAGGCCGTCGTGGCTCCCAAAGTAGAAAAAGCCAAATCCTTCGTAGACCAGCTCGTCCCCCTGAAGCCTTAGCTCAGATAGGAATTGGGGCACAGAGACACAGAGATGTGATCCGAGCAGTGCGCAGGATCACAGGGGGTTTTAGGGGGGTATCCCCCCTAACGGTTAGCCGTTGGGGGCAGATCCCCCAAACCCCCTTGCGGCGCTACGAGTCTCGCGCCGCACTCTGTGTCTCTGTGCTTAAAATTCCTAGTCTTAAATACTCGTCTTCTCTGTGGCTCTGTGCCAAAGTCTTCGTGTACCGGGTATTAGTTCTTGAACAGTTTGGCTATCTTGTGTTTGTAGATCTCGGCTACGGCGTGGCGCTTTACTTCCTGCTTGGCAGACAGTTCCTTGCCTACCTCAAACGGATCCTTGAGCAGTTCAAAGCGGAATATCCGCTCGAAGCTCTTGAAGCCTGTCTTCTGGTTGACTGCCTGGTTGATCTCGTAGTCGATAAGTTCCTTGACCTCGGGCTGTGCAAGGAGTGCTTCGTAGTCCACGATGGGTATGTTGTTTTCCTTGGCCCAGGTGGTGATGTAATCCTGGTCCGGCACAACGAGGGCGGCCAGGAAGTGCTGATCCTGCCCTAGAACTACTGCTTGCTTGATGTACTGGCTGTCGCAGATGCGCTGCTCTATCGGCAACGGTTCGATGTTCTCGCCGCCGAGCAGAACGATCGTATCTTTGGCGCGGCCGGTCAGCTTGAGGAATCCAGCGGTTGTGAGCATGCCAAGGTCACCCGTATTGAGCCAGCCGTCGCTACCGAGTACCTTGGCGGTCATTTCAGGCTTTTTATAATAGCCCGCCATCACCTGCGGACCCTTTGCGTAGACGACGCCCTTGTGGCAGCGCCCTACGTCCTTTCCGGCGTCGTCGAGGATTTTAAGTTCTGTTCCCTCTATGGCCGGGCCGACCGTTCCCATTACCGGGGTGCGCTGGGGCCTGAGCGCCAGGACCGGTGCAGTCTCGGTCAGGCCATAGCCTTCCAGCACCTGCACGCCTATCGCATCGAAGAACACATCTACCGAGGCGGGCATAGCGCCACCGCCTGACACGCCGGCCTTGAACTTGCCGCCGAGCTTGCCCTTGATCTTCTTGAAGATGAGCACTTCGCCAAGGCCGCGCAGGGGTGCTAAAAGGATGAGTGGCACAATTGGTACGATGATGTCGAGTATCCTGATCCGGTTGCCAAAGTTCGGCAGCCTGCCAAGCAGCATGTTGCGGAAGTACGCAAAGCTTTCGCCTATGCCGACGAAGAATCCGAACAGCGCCTTCTTCGAGCCGCCTGCCTGCCTGATGCTCTTGAAGATTCCGTCCTTGACCGATTCCCATATGCGGGGGACGCTGGCCATCCACTGCGGTTTTATCGTCTGGAAGTCGGGTAGCATGATCGCGCCTATCGGCTTCGAGTACGCGATCGTGTCGGACATGCTTACGATGACATACTGCAGGATGCGCTCGAATGAATGCCAGACGGGCAAAACCGAGAGCCAGATATCCCCGGCCTTGAAGTCGACTATCGTGGGGAGCACTTCGGTCTGGTACAGGAAGTTGCCGTGGGTAAGCATGACGCCCTTGGGCTCGCCTGTCGTTCCACTCGTGTAGATGATAGTGGCGATGTCGCTTCGCTTGCCCTTTGCGGCCTCGGCCTCATATTCACCGGGCGATGTTGCACGCTTTTTCTTGCCAGCCTCGAAAATTTCAGCAAAGGTGTACATCTCGAGGCCTGCCGCCTTGGCGGTTTTAAGGGCTTCAGGCGAGGCTGCGTCGAACATGACGACCTTATTGAGGCCGGGAATTTCTGCCTTGCGCGTTACGATCTTGGACAGCTGCTTCTCATTCTCCAGTATCGTTATGGCGCATTCGCTCCAGGACAGGATGTACGACAGCTCGCCTTCGGTGGCGTCGCAGCCTCGGGGAACGTCGGCAGCGCCGAGGCCCAGGATTGCCAGGTCGCACATCAGCCATTCCTTGCGGTTGTCTGAGATCAGGCCTATCTTGTCGCCACGGGCAAGTCCGATGCCTTGCAGCCCGGCCGCAAGTGCACCGACTTCCTCTACCAGTTCGCGGTAGGTGGTAGGCTGGAAGACGTTGTTTGTGTCTTTGCTGTACTGCATGACAATATCAGGATTGATGCGGGCCCTCTCCAAGAACATGAGCGCCAGTGTTTCGGCCATAGTAATCCTCCCGTTCGGGACTCGGCGGCGCGAGGCGCACACCGGGTTTGACGCTCCAGGAGCGTCATGACACTATGACAATATACTTATATTTGTAAAATCACGCAAGCATTGATTTTAACGCTCTGTCTTGTGGCGTTCTGCTGGCACGTCCATGAAATACTGTCTGAACTGTCGCTCCATCTCGTCAAGGTCCCGCAGGTTCTGGATGGCGTAGCGGAGGTGGTGCCCGAACGAAAGATTATCGCAATAATAATAGAAGAAACGTCTCGCGCGACTGGAATGGAAGGGCAGGGGCAGCATAGTCTTGATTGACGAGAGCATGCGCAGACCTATTTTTTCAATATCGACAGCAAGCTCGAAGGATGGATTTGCTTCCTTGCCGCGCAAGAGCGCAAATATCCATGGGCGGCGAACGGCTTCCCTGCCTATCATGGCTCCGGCGGCCCCGTATTCGTCCATGGCGGCAGCGAATCGATCCGGTGACCGCACGTCGCCGTTGCCGACTACCGGTATGTGCAGGGCTTCCGCTACCGCTCTTACGTAGCCCCAGCGCCCGGTCCGCCTGAATTTCTCGCTTTTTAGCCGGGGGTGGACGACCAGGTAATCGGCGCCTGCCCCTTCAAGCGCCAGGCAAAACTCGATGAGCGCTGCTTCTGATTCCTCGTAACCAAGCCGCAGCTTGGCGGAGATTGGCACACCAGGAGCTGCAGCCTTGAGTGCCGCTATCAGGCTGGCTGCCCGCCGTGCATCCTTCATCCAGCTGACGCCACCGCCAGCCTTCTCTATGAGCGGTGCCGAGCAGCCAAAGTTGGCGTCTATGCCTCCCAGGGGCGTGTCCGAGGCTTTGCGCTCCTCGAAGAGCCGTGCCGCAGCCTGCGCCAGCGGCTCTAGCTCTGAATCGAACAGCTGTACGACGGTTTTCTCCGGAGCTGGTTCGGAGTCCATGAACCACTGGTCAAAGGGGGAACGGGCCAGGTATCCCGACGCGCTGGTCATTTCCGTGTAATAGCGGTCGCAGCCACCAAAAGAGTGGATGAGCTCGCGGAGGGGGCGGTGGCTGAGTTCTACCATGGGGGCGAGAAGGAGGGCGCGTGCGGGAAGTATGGGCATTGGACGCACTATACGACGCCCGGCTCGCCTGGGGCAAGCGCCTGCAGAAGCCTGATTCTGATCCGGCGATTGACTATCGCCTGTCTTTTACGGTATAACCCCAAAGCGCGAATATCGGCGCTTCCGCGTCGCGGTCGCTCTTCGATCGGCGGCGCGGCTCGTGGTTTATACTGCGACCCAACAACCGAAATCGACGTTCCGGCAATACTATCAGGAGGAATTCGTGAGCGTAAAGATCAGGCTCAAGAAATTTGGCGCAAAGAAGCGCCCGTACTTCAGAATCGTTGTTCTCGATACCCGCCAGCCCCGTGATGGCAAGACCATCGACGAGCTCGGCATCTATCACCCGATAGAAAAAGAAGGCAACCAGATCCGCCTCGACGAAACCAAGGCTCGCGCCTGGCTCGCCAAGGGTGCTCTCCCGAGCGACACGGTCCGTAGTATCTTCAACAAGCAGAACATCCGTCTCGACTGAGCTACGGGGCTCCGCGACAGGCGGCCCCGGGTCTCGACGCTTCCGCCCCGGGCGGCAGCGCCGGCGCTGGCGCATTAAGGGCGACGATGCGCCTCAAGGGCGACGATGCGCCTCAAGGCGACGACGCTGAACGAAAGGGCCAATCATGGAACGAGATTTCATAGAATATGTAGCAAAGTCCCTCGTTGACGACCCCGCTGCGGTGTCGGTCAACCTCGTCGAGAGCGACGAGGGCACGGTGATCGAGCTCCGCGTGGCACAGGAAGACATCGGCAAGGTCATAGGAAAACGTGGACGTATCGCCAAGGCGATACGGACCCTGTTGTCCGCCGCCGCGACCAGGGGCGGCAAAGACGTCAAGCTCCAGATCCTCGACTGACGTGGACGAACTTGCACTTGGCCGCCTCGGCGCGCCGCACGGAGTCGAGGGGCGCATCCGCCTCGTCTCTTTTTCAGGTGAAAACGAGCATCTCCTCAAGCTCAAGGAAGCCACGCTCAAGGGCAGTGATGGGCGCGTCCTCAAGGTCCGCATAGAATCAGCCCGCGAGTTCGGTGATGGCGCGCTCCTCAAGATTGCCGGCTATGACTCTCCGGAAGCGGTGCATGTGCTGGCCGGCCTGGAACTGTGGGCTCCCCGGGACAAGGCCGCTCCGCTGGATGAAGATCAATACTACTATGCTGATCTGGTGGGCTGTACCATCGTCGTCGGTGGCAAGACGGTAGCAACCGTCATCGCCGTGTGTGACGGTGGTGGTGGCGACCTCCTCGAGGTCAAGAAAGCCGATGGCGGATCATCCTATGTTCCGTTCCGCAAGGAATTCGTCGGCAAGGTGGACATCAAGGCCAGAAGCGTCGAGCTCGTCGCACCCTGGATCCTCGAATAGGGGCACCTCCGGCATGAAGATTGATGTGCTCTCCCTGTTTCCCGGCATCCTCGAAGGCTTTTTTACAAGTTCCATCATGGCGAAGGCCGTTGAACGCGGGCTTGTCTCGTACAGCCTGAACGACATACGTAATTATACTACTGACAAGCATCACAAGTGCGACGACCAGATATTTGGCGGTGGAGCCGGCATGCTGATGCTGCCCGCGCCAGTTTCCGCAGCACTGGACGCGGTGGACGCGAAGAACGCCCGCGTCATCTACGTGACACCGGGTGGCCGGCTGTTCAATCAGGCCTACGCGCGCGAACTCGCTGCAGAAGAGAGGCTCGTCATACTCTGCGGCCGATACGAAGGCGTCGACCAGCGCATCATAGACCGGTATGTCTCGGATGAGATCAGCATAGGAGACTACGTGCTGTCTTCAGGTGAAACCGCTGCTATGGTCATCGTCGATGCGGTCTACCGGCTCATACCGGGCGTGATAACCGGCGAATCACTGGATGAGGAAAGCTTTGAGGGCGGGTTGCTGGAATACCCCCAGTATACACGCCCTGCCGTTTATGATACCATGAAAGTCCCTGACGTTCTCGTCTCGGGCCATCACGCGAACATCGTCAAGTGGCGCATGAAAAAAAGGCTTGAGAAGACACTTCTGTACCGGCCCG
>JAIFMD010000098.1 GCA_020048755.1 Spirochaetota bacterium | reverse complement strand
GCGGCGACACGCTCATCATAGAAGCGGTTGCCAATCCGGGCAAGGAAGGCTTCAAGCTTACCGGCCAGATGGGCGCCGTGATGCAGGAATCGGCAGGAATCGCCTACACGTGGGTCCGGCACCACGCGGCCGAGGCCCACGATATTCCAGCCAAATATTTTGAGGACCGGCAGATACACCTGCACATACCTGAAGGTGCTACACCCAAGGATGGTCCGAGCGCTGGCGTGACGATGGCTGCTCGGCAAGCAGGTCAAGGACAGGCTTGCAATGACCGGGGAGCTGTCGCTTACCGGTCAGGTGCTGCCGATAGGCGGGCTGCGCGAGAAAACCGTAGCGGCCAAACGCAACAAGATCAGGGAAATAATAATACCCAAGGCCAACGAGAAGGACCTGGAGGAGATTCCCGAACACGTCAAGAAGGGCATCCTCTTCTACCCCGTGGAGCGCATGGAAGAAGTACTCGCCATAGCATTGCCCGAATAGATTCCGCAGGATGCAATGCAGCCCGGCTGCCGCGCCTTGCGGAAGCCGGGCTTTTTTTACGCCGGCACCCAGACGCCATTATTGAGGCGCAACCCGCAAGGGCCAGCCAGCACCGCCCGCAGCCCTTGCGACATCATCGCGGCAGTCGCAGCTACGTCGGCCGGCAGGGCCACGGTACCAGCAGCAACTCCGCTGGCGACGACAGCTCCGCTGGCGAGCACCGTTTCGGCGAGCAGCTTGGCGGCTATGAAACGCTCACCCTTCTCCACCGCAAATCCCAGCGGCGCGTCCAGCAGACCGACGACCTCCCAGGTTGACTGTTCCGCCTGGCTGTACCGGCCCGAATCCTTGTCCTGGTCCGAGACGCGCACAGGCAGACGTCTGGCTATGTCGTCGAGACGGGGTACAAGTCTTGTGAGATCGAAGAGACCGGTAGCACAGTTGAACAGCACTCGTTCCCCGGCCGCTTCAAGGGCCTTTACCCTGTCAAAAGAAATGGCCTGCCCGATATCGGCTACCGTCCTCCGTCCGTCCGTGGTCGTGACGAGCACGCCGCCCTTGATGTCTACCGGTGTGCGCCAGGAGAACTCGAAGGCCGCTTCAGCCCCGGACAGCGCCATGACGGCCAGCTCGGCCGGGTCTGGATAGTAGCCGACATTGTCGACGTTGCCGATATAGGCGTAGCGGTAACCATCAGCCAGCAGGTTCCTGTAGATGCTGGCAAGCACCCTGAAGCTCTGGCCGTGACCTCCAGGCAACGCTATGGCGCTGTCGTTCCTGCCATACGCCTTGTCAAAGATGCGCCGGGGCTTGCCCTCGCTGGAGTGCGTAAAGGCAGCCAGCAGGGGCTGCCTGGCGGAGCGCGGCCTGGTCGGGTCGGTGCCTGACAGCGCTATCAGCGGCGCAATCCAGGGGTGGCTGGCGTACCGGGCATACGCCTCGGTCAGCTGGGCATCCGTTCCGTCACTGGTCATCTGGAAGAATGGCAGCGCGGGGCGTTCTGGCTTGCCAAAACGCTCGGCATAGCGGGCAGCCCGCAGAAGCGCTGCGCGCATCTTGAGTATCAAAAAACTCTCGCCAGGGCTGCCGTCAGGATTGACGTACGCAGGAGTCACGCCCTTGGGCTTGCCTTCACAGAGCGGGGCCAGCAGATTGAAGCCAACCTGCACCGCATCAAAGACACCTGGGCCTATGGAACCATTCTTCTTGCTGTCGGCGTAGCTGGTGGCCGACCCCCCGTTGAGGACGCCCCAGGCCGTCACCGGATACAGCCGCTCGCCCAGGTCTTCCAGCGCGGCCCGGTCCAGCGTGGCGATGGCTCCATTGACGACGGCTCCCGGGGGCAGCCCCAGCCCGAAGGCGGCAAGCCGTTCACGGGCAACGGATACCGGTACGGTATAGCTCATGGCCGCGCTGGCCGGCACGATGGACACGCCATCCACCGGCGGTACACCCGATGCCTCTACGGCCGTAATGCCGTCGTACAGCCCCGCATTGAGGTCAGCCAGTATGCTCTGGGTGGCATCAAGGTCTATGCCTTTGGCATCCATGTCTGCCTTCAAGGCTTCACGTACCATGGTATCGTCCATGTTCATCGGGCCAGGTGGAGGGCGGCGTTGGCAGCGCCATAAATCGATATGGCGTAATCCTTGACCACGAACACCGGCGTGCGGGCGGCAATCGCCCTGATGTGCTCCCGGTACGCCAGGGCGAAGGTCCGCATGAACCGCTCGCCCTCGGTGAATCTGAGCAGGTTCTTGGCCGCTACCCCGCCAGCGAGATAGATGCCGCCGCTTGGCAGGAACGTCGCCGCGGCATCGGAGGCCACGCGCGCGTACAGCCGTACAAACATGTCCATCACAGACATGCAGAGCGCATCACCTGACTCGGCCGCTCTGGCTATCAGGGCCGGCCTGTCTACCTCTGCCGCATCGAGCACGGCACGGACCGCGGCAGAAGGATGATTCCCGCGGGATGACAGGAACGAGAAGATGTTGCCTATGCCCAGCCCCGATACTCCAGCCTCGGCGCCGGCTGCGAAGCCATACCTGTCCTCAAGCCAGCTTGAGAAAGCACGCGAATCGGTATCATAGACGGGGAGGCCGACATGACCACCCTCCGAAGCATACACCCGCGTCTGTCCACCATCGTTGAGCGCATAGCCAAAGCCCAGACCGGTGCCCGCGCCTATGAACACCATGGGTCCGGTTTCTACCGGCTCTACCAGCACGCCATCAGGGGCAGGCAACTGGAACAACTCAGCGGGATCCCTGGGGTCAAGCAAGAGTACACCCCAGGCTACAGCGCTGAAATCGTTTATGACGAAGGCGGGCAGGCTGAAACAGGCTTCCAGTTCATCGCCGTCAATGCCCCAGGGGGCATTGGTCATGGTTATAGTGCGACCAACTACAGGGCCAGCGCCGGAGACGCAGAGTAGCGCGGGCTCTGGCGCTCCCGCGGACCTTGCCTCGGTAATAAAGAGTAGCGGCGCTCGAAGCGTTTGACAAAACGGGTGCCGCCGGTCTCGACGATGGCGCAACTGGTGTTGGTTCCTCCGACGTCGACGGCCAGGACCGTCGCGCCAGGCATGTTGGAAGGTGCGTGCATAGCCTGAATACTAGCGCGGGGCCGCCATTCCTGTTAAGTCCCGCAGTCGGCAGATGGAACAGGGCCGTTCAGTCTAAGTTTTTTTTCCAGAGGAAAATCGCGTCGAGGGCACCAAACGTCAGCGAGAGTCCCGCCGCGGTAGCGACGCTGATCAACTGCTCCTCGTCGGTCGCCGCGTATGCGGTCTCGGTCTTGAAAGGCCAGGGTGCGTATTCCGCCTTGAAGCCCTTCTCGACGTAGCGCCTGAGGTCGAAGCCGAACCTCGTGTAGAAAAGCAGGATGGGAAACGCTCCGAGGCTTATGATCTCAAAACGGCGCAGGCCTGTGGCCCAGGCGGGGAACTCTTCACTGGTGTAGGGTTCTGGCAAGGCGCTGACCGCAGGCGTGGTAGAAGAAGTAGTTGTAGCTGATTGGGACCAGACCGACGACAGACAAAAGACGAGGAGCATGAACGCTGCCAGTAGCCTGGCTGGTTTCATTGTTGCAACCTGCTGCCGAAAATGGCAGTGCCAATACGTACCATCGTCGATCCTTCTTCAATAGCAACTTCAAAATCGTTTGTCATGCCCATGGATAGAAGGTTGAAGTCCGCAGAAGGGAACAGGGTGCCAGCCTGCGAGAAGGCCTTCCGGCAGGCCTTGAACGACGAGCGCACGACTGTCATGTCGTCAGTGTACGGAGCCATGGTCATGAGGCCGCGGGGGTGCAGTGACGGAAACGTTGCAGCCTTTTCCATCGCGTGGAACAGCGCGTCCGTATCCTGAAAACCGCTTTTGGATTCCTCACCGGTATGCAGTTCAAACAGTACGTCGAGCACGGTGCCTGAATCAGCGGCACGACGTGCCAGTTCGACGAGGATGTCTACCGAATCGATTGACTGGACACAGTCAAAGAGTGCGGCTGCCTTTTTTGCCTTGTTGCTCTGCAGATGGCCCAGCAGGTGTACGGCCGAACCTGGAATCAAGCCTTCCAGCGTGGCGAATTTTGCCTCGGCCTCCTGGACACGGTTCTCTCCAAAAGCCCTCACGCCGGCGGCATGTGCCGCAAGCACCGCTACGGCCGGGTTGAACTTGGTGACGACGAGCAGTTCCACCGAGCTTGCCTGTCTGCCGGATCTGGCACAGGCAGCCGCCATTCGTTGCCGCACCTGTGCGATATTGGCCGCGATGTTTGCCGCAAACTCTTCGTTCAAGTGTTCCATGCAGGCTCCTGTCGTTTTCGTGCCTTGATGGTAGCACGAATGACCATGACGTCGCCCCACCCCAGTCTCTTGGCGGCGGCATCCACGGGCTTTTTAAGGAACAAGGGACGCATGCCCGCAGGCCAGCCACCCCAGGTGCCGACATGGTCCACAGAAAAACCTTCAGCGGACAGAAGGGCTCCGAGCGTACGCACCGAAAAAAGGTAGAGGTGGTCGCGTATGGCGCTTCGCCAGTGAGCCCCCTTGAGCCTGGCCTGGAAGCCGTCTGCGTTCGGCGTTACCAGCCAGAGGGCTCCGTCATGGCGCAAGGTCCGCCGCACTTCTCTCAGGAACGAGCGTGGGTCGTTGAGGTGCTCCACAAGGTGCGTCGCGACAACGGCATCGCACGTGCTGGCTGGCAATCCGGCTGTCTCGATGGTGCCCTGAACCACATTGAGCCCGAATACAGAGCGCGCGTATGCGGCCATCGACGGCCCGACTTCCACCCCGGTAGCAGCCCACCCCGCCTCCGCGAACACGGAAAGCAGCGCGCCGGTGGCGCAGCCTATCTCGAGCACGGAGAGCCGCCTGCCATCGGAGGCGGAAGAACGCGCCGGCTCCAGTCCGGCCTCGGAGAGGCTGCGGAGTGCGATGCCGCGGTATTCCATGTGGCGTGCTGTTTCGTAGGCCAGGTAGTCGTCACCATACCTGGCGACGATGGCTTGGGCGTGTGGTTGCGGATCCTGGCGCCAGAGGCCGCACGTGGAGCAGCGCTTGAATGCTATCCCCTGGGCAGGCCACTCGCCGCGCGTCTCCATGGCTCCGCACAGCGGACAGGGCAAGGTGGTTGCCTCTTCCGGTTCCGCACCAGCGTTGCTAGAGAAGGTACGGATCACCTCGTCACTGGACCGATATTGAATAGGTTTGCTCCCTTGTATTGCCAGCAAAGTCAGATGCAATTATTGTCAGTACGACGCGGCCGCTCGACATGTTGAATGGTCCAAACCGCAGGCGGCCGTCAGGTGTCTGGAACTCATCCTCTACAAGCCCGGTGGCTCCAAAAAGCAGGGATGTACCACCGGCAGACCAGGAGGCATCGTAGACTACCCTCGCCCGCTCCGAACCATCCAGCAGCACACGCACTTCAAACGGTGCCCCTGCGGCACCAGCGGGAGTCGTGTCAAAGGCATCGAGTAAAAGATGGTATAGCCCCTGCCGTATGGGCTTGGTTGCATCGATCACCGTATCCTGCCCTTTAAGGGAGAGCATTGCCGACCTGATCACGGGTGGCTTGTCATCGGGGATACCAGGCATAAGAACCAGCGGGTTGATGAAGCGCCGCGACTTGGAATCGTAGGCATAGAACGATACGCCACGGCCGTTCACGATGGCCGTAGAACGCCCCAGGATATCGCCCGGCTCGAGGTTCTTCAGGAAGGACGACGACGAGCCCCGCTTCAGACCTGCGTAGATGCTCATCATGTCGGATGCGTGGGAGACGACCAGCAGGGAGCCACCATGGATGGGATAGCCACCAGGGAGGCTTGTACCGGTGGCTACAAACGTCAATTCGCCTCTGTCAACAGCCCGGACCAGACTCTCAGCCGCCCCGAATTCCACACCCCGGAGGAATCCGTTCCTGAAAGAGCCAAAGCCGTACCGGAATTTTCCGGCATCCGCTGGCCACTCGAAGGCTGTAGCTGAAAGCGCAAGCACGGCCAGGACGGCGAGGGTCAAGACACCAGCGCGCAGGAAGTCCTTGGGCACTTCAGTCCTCCACAAAATCGAATCGGGCCAGCCAGGTTCTGCCACCTATGTAGGCCGATGAACCCGAGATACGTACGAACTCGCTGGAATCAGGCAGCGCTATGCGCCCAAGAAGCGTGGCCGGCAACCGGATGGCGACAATTTCGGATTTCCGCCCCCGTCGGGCAATGATGTATGCAATACCCTTGGAGTCATCCATGGCTGCGTCAAAGGTGTCGGCTCTGACTGGCAGGACCGTGTCGATGGAACCATCCACAGCCCAGACCCCTATGCCGTCATCGCGGCGGTACAGCACATGTCGATCATCCTCCATGACGAGCACCCGCACCGGTTCACGAAAATCGCTGTCCAGATACTTATGGCTGGCCACCCGGTAATCACTGCCACCGCGGCCCAGAACGACGAGGCGCTGCTTGTCTATACCGGTTATCGCCGCGATCCAGTCTCCCGACAGGGACGTCCCGACCCCGAGTACCACCGGCAATCTCGAACCACCAGGCGCGAAGGAAAAAACCTGGCGGCCTTCAGCATCGACCCCCTCAAGCAAGCCATCCACCGTGCCGCCCACAACGAGCCTGTCTCCAGCCGAAAAGGCTCCCAGCTGGCAAGAAAAGGCATACGACCAGAGTTTGTTGCCTCGTTCATCATACGAACTCAAGGCCGTCCCGTCGCCTTCGGCTGAGAACAGGCGTCCGGAAGCATAGAATGGCAGACCAGCCGTAAAAGGAGCTATTTCATCGCTGGACTTGTTCCTGAGTATCGCGGCCGTCTTGCCTGACGCAGGCGCTATGTAGGAGGAATCCGATATCGGAACAGGGGCGGGGGACTCGGCAATGAAGGCAATATCTCCATCCGGCGAGAAATATCCGTATCTATCTCCGGCCGCATATGCCAGCAGGTCAGAGCCGCCATCACCGGCAACCGCAGCTGTCCCGACACCGAGTGATATCTTCCATTGTGGAACCGCAGAAAGTTCAGGTGAAAGGGGTTCGGCAAACACAAAAAAATACACGAGCATCACAACGACTACTCCCAGGACGGCAGCCGTCGTTCGCCGCCCCTTGCCATCGTTCATGCTACCCTCCGGGATTTCGATATATGGAAACGCGTTGCAGAGATCAGCGCCGTGATTTGCACGCTGTCTACAGATGGTATATAGTATCATCCCGTTCCGTCAATACAACGGTAGAAAGCAGGTACATCATGGATAGCACCGAACTCTTTACAATGGCAACTGAAGCAGCGTCCCGGTCATACTCGCCCTATTCCAGATTCAGGGTCGGAGCAGCTCTGCTCTGTGATGATGGCTCCGTGGTAACAGCGGCAAATGTAGAAAACAGATCGTTCGGAATGACCATCTGTGCCGAACGATCAGCGCTGGTGGCTGCCCTTGCCCAGGGCAAGAAGGGATTCACCGCACTCGCGATATCCTGTCCGGATGCCACCTATCCGGTGAGCCCCTGCGGAGCCTGCAGGCAGGTACTCAGTGAATTCGTCAGTGCCGGTTTTCCGATTCGCTTTGGAGGTTCCGATGGCCGCATCGTCGATACGACGATGGGTGAACTCATGCCCTTTGATGCGCTGCACGAACTTTCCGACCGTTAGAACAGCCGCGATCAGCGCTTCTTTGATTCCTCTTCACGTTTTTTCTGGTCGATCTCGAGCTTGACTGTCCAGATTTCTATTTTCTTCTTAAGCTCTTCTGCTTCAGTTTTTTCACCGAACAGCCCGTGGATGCGGCGCAGGGCATTGAGGAACAGTATTGCCTGCTTGAAATCATCCATTTTCATTGATGAAACTTCGTACTTCTCCCGATACTGGTCAGCGGTTGTCTGCAGGAGCTTCTTGACGAAGGCCAGGTATGAAATCGCTATCATCCGGTTTGGCGATGTCAGGTCCATGTCCTGGTAAGCCCGCTTGAGATCCAGGCTATTCTTCGCTACCGCGGCCAATTTTCCCCACAATTCAACGAATGACCACTTCCATTTGGAATTGGAGCCGTAGCCTTCCTCTATTTCCCGTATCGCAAAACCTATCTTCCGGAGCAGCTCGTACCGATCCTCATACGAAACCTCCGAGATATCCGCCAGATTCTTCTCGTATTCGGAAAACGGTACATCGACAAAGCCCGTGACGATGTCTTCAAGGTACTTGATGCACCTGCTGATACTCTTGCGTGCCTCCGAAAGCGATTCCTCATTCTTGAATCCGAGCAAGGAAACGGAAAGGGTATTGACGAGTATCTGATACGAAGTCAGCGCCAGGGTCTGCTCGGCCAGTTTGATCCTCGCGTACCCCTGCCCTGTCGGTTGCTTGAGCAAGTTGAGAAAGGACTGCTCGGAGGCAAGTATGGCGTCGGTGATGGTCTTGTATTCCTTGACCTTGACCGCATACCGGTTGCGTTGTTCCTGCGTTATCTTGGACATCATGTTCCTCGCGAACTACCGAGCTTGGCCAGAAGGTCGGCCGCATGGTCGAGCGACGGTCGGGAGCCTGGATCACCGGACAGCATGCGTGCTATCTCGCGTACACGATCGTCACCTTCCAGCCGGACTATCCGTGTAACGGTCCTCTCGCCTTCCACTCGCTTCTCTACCATAAAATGATTATCGGCTCGTGCGGCGATCGAGGCGAGATGTGTAATGCAAAGAACCTGTCTGGAAGCCGCCAGCGAAGCCAGGTGCAATCCGACACCGAGTGCAACCTCGCCACCTATTCCTGTATCCACCTCGTCGAACACCATGGTCGGTGCGCCGGCATCCTCTGCCAGTGCGGTTTTCAAGGCCAGCATGAATCTGGACAACTCTCCGCCTGAGGCCACATCGGCCAGCGCCCGCAATGGTTCTCCCTTGTTGGCCGAGACAAAGAACTCCAGATCATCGGCTCCGGTAGGACCGATAACAACCTTTCCGCCGGACGGGGTCACACGCTCGATGCGTATGACAAAGCGCGCATGGGGCATACCAAGTGTAGCAATGATGGATCGAACGGCTGCCTCAAGCCTGGTTCCCGCTTCCTTGCGCTTTCCGGTAAGGATCTCTGCCTTGGTAAAAGCGTCCATCTCGAGCGCTACAACCTGCTGTTCAAGACCCGCTCTATCCTCTTCCCAGTTTTCCAGGCTCGCAAGCCGCTCGGCGGCTTCAGTCCGATGAGCCATGACAGCTGCCAGATCCTCACCGTACTTGCGCTTGAGTTTCTGAAGCAAGGCCAGCCTGGATTCTATCTCCTCGAGTCTGGCAGGATTGAAGGCCAGCAGATCACCATAACTGGCAAGGGACTCGCCCAGATCCTCAAGTTCGTAGTAGGCGTCATCCATGCGTCTGGACGTATCGGCAAGCCGGGTGTCGATGGATCCAGCCACTTCAAGCTGGGTACGGGCCTTCCTGAGCCGTGCGATGACGCCTTCAGGATCCGACAGCAGCTCACGTGCCTGCGTCACTGATGTAAAAAGCTTCTCGTGCTGGGAAAGGCGGCGTTCCTCTTCTGCCAATTCGGATTCCTCATCGACCCTGATCGAGGCAGCGTCTATCTCCTCGACGGCGAAGCGAAGCAATTCCTTCTCGCGTATCCGCTCGGCTTCGGAGCTAGCCATCATCTCGAGGGCTTTCCGCCTGGCTCCAAGTTCTACATACACGATTCCGTATGCAGCAACGTCCGCCTCTATCCCCGCGAACCTGTCTACGAGTGCGCGGTGCCTGTCTTTCTTGAGTAGCGCATGGCCATCACGCTGGCCATGGACCTCGACGAGCGTCGCCGCAAAATCCTGCAGGTCCTGGCGGACAACCGGCACATTCTGGATGTAGGCGGCGCCACGCCCGTTTGCCTTGAGGCCGCGCCGGATGATTACCGTGCCATCCTCCGCTTCTATACCACGCTCGCCAAGCCAGGACAGGGCATCGGTATTGCCTGCTACTGAAACCACGCCGGTAACCAGCGTTTCCTCGGCCCCCGAGCGTATAATGCCGGTATCCGCCTTTGCGCCAAGTATGAACCCCAGAGCACCTATCAGTATGGATTTACCCGCGCCAGTTTCGCCGGACAGCAAATTCAAGCCGGATTCGAACCGTACTGAAAGCCTGTCGATTATGGCAAAATCACGTATCGACAATTCTTCAAGCATCGGGTCCTCCAGACCAGTTGAGCTTGGTGCGCAGCACCTGGTAAAACGCTCCCCGCTCTCCCCTGAACAACCTGGCCTTGAAGGCAGACCGCCTGAAATACACCCGGTCGCCTTCCTCGAGATTAAAAAAATCCTGGCCATCCACGGTAAGCATGGTACGTTCGCGCTGGCCTGGTTCCACACGCAATTCGAGCGTTTCTCCACCAGGAATCACAAGAGGCCGGTTTGAGAGTGTGAACGGGCAAATGGGCGTGAACAGCATCGCTTCCATATCCGGATCGAGGACAGGCCCTCCGGCGGCAAGAGAATACGCAGTCGAACCCGTCGGCGTAGCTACAATCAGACCATCACTACGGTACCGGCCAAGGGGCGTGCCGTTGATCACTACGCTGAGCGTAACGATCTTTGCCGGTCCAGAGCCCGATACCACACCGTCATTCAGTGCACTGAATCCCGCAACAGAATGACCGTCCCGCTCGACGGTAATGTCAAGCATGAATCGTTCTGACACGACAAGCAGACCGGAAACAGCCTCGTCAAACCGTTCCTTCCACTCTTCGCGCTTGACCCAGGCAATGAATCCAAGTGTACCCAGGTTGATGGGCAGGATGGGAACCCCGAACGGGGCTGCGACACGGGCGGCATACAACACGGTGCCGTCGCCACCGAGGCTGATGAGGATGTCCGCGCCTTGTATCAAGGCGGCATGCTCGCAGTCCTGGCAGAAGGGAACAAAGCTGGTGGTCCATGCAGAGTCCCTGAGCACGGCAGCAATATCATGAGACATGCGTTCCGCATCGTCCTTGCTCGAGTTGACTAGGATTGCTGCATGGCCGCGTAACGCTTTCAAGGTTTCTTTCCGGTTACGGCAAGGTTGCGAGCACCTTGGATATCTTCAGCGCGGCGGTTTTTCCGATGCGCTGGTTCAAGGGAAACGCCACGGAACGATTGACAAGCGAAGCAGCCAGCGGGCAGGAGCCCTCCGGCACAAAACCAGCGTCGGCACAGGTGTCATCAAAGGCCATTGCCGTATCGACATCCTTCTTCTTTGCATAGGCGCGGACATCCTTGACGCCGGATTCAAGCACGACCACGCAGCCAAAATTCGATGGAACACATTCGCAGGCAGGCGCCAGGGGGCGACGATGGGCCCTGGCTAGCGATTGAGCGTACAATTCTGACAGCTCTCGCCTTTTCTCCAGGAATTTCTCCATGTCTTTGAGTTGCGACAAGGCAAGGGCCGCATTCATGTCGCCCATGCGCTCCTCTGCCAGCAGCCCCTCTGATACGTTCCGGAGCGCCTGCGCATCCCGGCGCCCGGGGGCATACAGCAAGGCTCCGCCACCGGCGGTGATGGACGAAGCATGCTCCAGGCCAAGGATCGTAAAGGTACCAAGGAAACCTGCTTTTGCATCGCCCGCACTCGCACCGATGGAGTAGGTGGCATCCTCGATGATGGGCACACCAAGCTCTGCCAATAGTGCCGGATCCGGCATTATGCCCCAGGGCTCGGCAAGATACAGTGCCTTTACGGGTTCAGTTGCCAGGCGCTCCAGCGAGACCTGGTTCAGCGAGGCGCTCGCCGTATCTACGTCAAGCCACACCGCACGCAGTCCCCGCGCCGCGACAACCTTGAACGCCCACGCCGGTGACAACGCCGAAAGTGCGACCGCATCACCGGCGGTCAGGCCCAGGCAGCTCAAAGCCACATCCAGTGCCGTCATCGGGCTCCTGACAACGAGTCCGTAATCGAACCCAAACCGTTCCCTGGCAGCTTTGACGAATCGCTCGCCAAAATCCCCGGCTCCAAGACGGTCCGTTACGAGGCAGTTGAGAACCGAATCCATATCCTTGCGGCGGATAAACGAACTACGAGCAAGTATTTCCATGTACAGGAAGCCTATTTCCCTATCTCTTCGATTTTTTGCAGTTCCTTGGCATTGAACAGCTTGCGGATGTCAAGAATGATGAGATACCCGTTCTTCTGATTGACGACACCCTGTATATATTCCGCGCCAATTCCGGCGATCATCTGCGGCGGCGGTTGTATTTCCTTATAATCGATGGAAATGACCCGCTCCACCTTGTCGATGATGACACCGAGCTTCATGCCGCCGATATCGATGATGATGAAACCCGACAAAAGATCTTCATCATCTCCCAGCTGAGCCTTCCGGAGGTGGAACCGCTTGTGCAGATTGATTATCGGAATTATCTCGCCTCTGAGGTTGTACAGGCCTTCGACAAAAGAAGGAGCATTCGGGATAGGCCGGATTTCTTGAAGCGTTACAATCTCTTTGACATCCATGATGTCTATACCATACAACTCTT
Organism: Spirochaetota bacterium; assembly: GCA_020048755.1. Classification (GTDB taxonomy): domain Bacteria; phylum Spirochaetota; class Spirochaetia; order Treponematales; family UBA12059; genus SZUA-370. The sequence goes on along the minus strand of JAIFMD010000098.1, from coordinate 1,359 downwards.
CACTGAGTTGAAATGTAACCAGCTGTAGTAGAGCTTCCCTCTCGACCATGAGGCCCTCCGCATAACGTTCATTGGATACTTGACCGCCAAAGGATAGCATCTTTCCCCCCCGCGGGCAAGGGAGAGCTGAAAAATGACGAACTGCTGCATCCAGGTGCCACACATTTGACTTCTGTTGATTTCAATTGCAATCATGACAAGCCTGAGCAACAATGATGCTCAAATACTCCAGGGGGAACATATGGACTACATAGACCTGCGCAGCGACACCGTAACATGGCCTACCGAGGAAATGCGTAATGCCATGGCTACCGCCAGGGTAGGAGACGACGTCTATGGTGATGATACTACCGTCAACGACCTGGAAGGCCTTGCAGCAAAACTTACCGGAAAAGAAGCCGCACTCCTGGTACCAAGTGGAACCTTTGGCAACCAGCTTGCACTGTTTACCCATTGCCCGCGGGGCAGTGAAGTCATCCTAGGTGAAGAAAGCCACATAGTCCAGCATGAAGCAGGTGGCGCAGCCGTGATTGCCGGAGTCCAGCTTCGCACCGTTGCTACAAAACACGGAGCATTGACCAGAAACGATGTGGCCTCCCGCATACGGGGCGACGATATTCATTACCCCCCGACCTCCCTGGTGTGCATGGAGAACGCTCATTCAAATGGAAGGGTCATCCAGTTGTCACAAATGGAAGAGGTCTTCAACGTGGCTGCATCAGCTGGCATTCCTGTTCACCTTGATGGAGCCAGGCTTTTCAACGCCGCTGCAGCACTTGGAGTACCAGCTGCCGAGATCGCCAGCCGTGCAGATTCGGTCATGTTCTGTCTCTCCAAAGGACTCTGCGCCCCCATCGGTTCAATGCTCGCGGGCTCCAGATCCTTTATTGAAAGCGCCCGCCGCAAACGCAAGATCATGGGTGGCGGCATGCGCCAGGCCGGCACCATAGCTGCCGCGGGCATCCTTGCCCTTGGCCCCATGCGCGAACGCCTGCACGAAGACCATACCCACGCCAAATCCCTTGCATCCGGTCTTTCCCGCATCCCCGGCGTAACCGTCGACCTGGATTCAGTCCATATCGACATGATCTACTTTTCCCTCACCCCCGCCCCCGATCCCGCCCGCTTCGTAGCCCACATGCGTTCCCGCGGCATCCTCGTCAATCCCCCCGAAGCCGGCCAACTTCGCTTCGTCTGCCACTACTGGATCCATGACAAACACATCCCTGTAATCCTTGAAGCCCTCCGGACCAGCCTCTCTTGAAGTAAAAAAAGGCGCCCAAGGCACCGCACACCCTCGTATGCCCTGCCCCAAGCGCCCTCAGTTATTCCCCCCAGCCCCCCGTGCCGCTCTTCAGA
>JAIFMD010000031.1 GCA_020048755.1 Spirochaetota bacterium | reverse complement strand
CTGGATGCTGCTCATACCGCCCGCTGGGGACTGCCGTCGGGCATCGTCATAGCGGCAGGCGCCATAGATGCCCATGTCGGCGCGGTTGGCGGTGGTATAGGTCCCGGCGACATGCTCAAGATCATGGGCACGAGCACCTGTGACATGATAGTGGCAGAACCGGGAGCCGTAGGCAGCCGGGCCATCAGGGGCATCTGCGGGCAGGTGGACGGCTCCATACTGCCGGGTTACGAGGGGCTGGAGGCTGGTCAGTCTGCCTTTGGCGACGCGTACGCCTGGCTCCGCGATTTCCTTATCGAACCGGTTCGTGACTTTGCCTCGCGCATGAACGAGCCTGGCTTGAAGCGTGACGAGGCGGAGCGGTTTGTTGCCGCGTACCGTGAGACGCTCCTGCCGCGGCTCTCCGAACGGGCTGCCGCCCTGCCGCTCAGGCCCGACGCGCCCATTGCGCTCGACTGGCTCAACGGCAGGCGCACGCCCGACGTTGACCACAGCGTCAAAGCCGCTTTCGCGGGACTGGACCTGGGTACGAGTGCCGTGGAGTTCTTTGCGGCCATCGTCGAGGCTACCGCCTTTGGGTCCAGGCGCATCCTGGAGCGGTTTGAAGACGAGGGTGTCCACGTGGCGCGCGTCATCGCTACCGGCGGCGTCGCGAAGAAGTCGCCCTACGCCATGCAGGTCGTAGCCGATGCGATGCGCCGGCCGGTCATCGTCGCGGCGTCCGAACAGACGGTAGCGCTCGGGGCCGCCATGCTCGCCGCAGTGGCTGCCGGCCTGCATCCGTCGCTGGCTGCCGCCCAGAAGGCCATGGGAGCCGGCATCGAGACGGTGTACGAGCCGGACCCTTCCCGTGCAGACCGCTACGATGCGCGATACCAACGGTACCTGGCCCTCGGCGCGTTCTCGGAGGAGTATTCCAGAACTAGCCTGTGAAGGCTAGCGGGCGCCTGACCGCCAGGACCCGGGCGGCATGCCTTCGATACGGCGGAATGCCTCGTGGAAGCGCTGGAGCGACCCGAAGCCCGAGCCTTCCGCGACTGCGTCCATGGTGAGGTCGGTAGCCCGGAGCAGCCGCTTGGCCCTCGCAATCCTGGCCAGCAGTATCTCTTCGTGGAGGGTCCTCCCGGTCTCCCTGTGAAACCTCGTTTCCAGGCTGCGTCTGGAGGCTGGTATGAGGGCAAGGAGTCCTTCCACGTCGAGACCCTCGTGCGCGTGCGCCCGTATCGCCGCGCCAGCCTTTGCCACCAGCGCATCCGCGGACGCATAGGTCATCGTCGACTCGCGTTCCACGACATCCCCTGGCGGTACCGAGAGGGCCGACCCCTGTGGCGGGCCGGCTCCTTCGAGCACCGCCTCGAGCAGGGCCGCGGCCCGGTAGCCTATGGTCGTGCAATCGAGAGCCACGCTGGACAGGCTCGGACTCGCCAGTTCACAGACGATGTCTTCATCATCCACACCGAGCACGGCAATTTCATCCGGTACAGCCAGTCCCAGCCGCGCACATACCTCGACGGCGCGGAGTCCGGCTGTATCGTTGCAGGCAAACACAGCGGCAGGGCGTTCCAGACCGGAAAGGAAGGCCGCAAGTGATGACTCGTCGGCTTCGCTGTTTTCCCACCAGGGCAGGCTGCGCTCGAATGAGGGCAGCCTGTCAACAGAAAGCCCCAAGCCCCTGGCCGCGCCTGCCCGCCGTGCAGACGACCAGCCGACATTTTCAACCCCCAGAAAGGCCAGTGTCCCGAAGCCTATGGATGAAAAATAACGGGAAGCCCGATATCCCGTCAGGAAGTCGTCATTGGTCATGCTCCTGATGCCTGGCCTCGCATAGGCTCCCGCAACATCGACAAGCGGCAAGCCGAGAGCCGAAAGTGCATCCGCGTCGGCATCACTCTCTATGCGGGCAATGATGCCGTCGCCTTTCCACTGCGCCAGGTCGCCAAGCCCTCCGAACATCCAGCCGCGACCGTAAATGCGCCAGTCAGACCGGGACTTGGCGTAGCGGACGACGCCCCGTGCGATGCCGTGGTCGTAGAAATCTGCCAGTTCCATTACCAGGGCAATCCGTTTCATGCAGCCTCCGCGCAATGCAGGATATAGTATACGCGGATGGCGCAGGAATGTAAGCGCTGGAATTCTACCTGGACTTTATGAACGTGCCTTCATCCAGCTCCCTGAATGCCCGGTCGAGCTCTTCGCGGGTGTTCATGACGATAGGCCCACCCCAGGCTATCGGTTCGTGCAGGGGCGGGGCATGCACAATGACGAAGCGGGCGCCTTCAGGGCCGGCAGTGAGGAGTGCCTCGTCGCCAGCTCCCAGCAGCACGCAGGTGCCGCCGGAACATGGTTTGCTGCCTCCGGGCAGATCTTCGGCTGCGGCAGTCGTCACCGTGCCGCTCAGCACGTAGAAGAACGCGGTCCTGCCCCTGGGCACGTCAAGCTGTATGGTCGAACCGGGGTTTAGTTCTATGTCCAGATATACCGGGCTCCGGGCCACGCCGACGATGGGGCCGCTTGCGCCTCCCCAGGAACCCGAAAGCACGCGTACCGTGCCGGACCCTGTCGGAACCACGGGCACTTCGGATGCAACGGCTCCGCGGTATGCTGGGCTCTGCATCTTCTCGCGGGCTGCCAGGTTGACCCAGAGCTGCAGGCCATGGACGCCCCGGGGCGACTGCAGCGGCATCTCCTCGTGTACGATACCGGAGCCGGCACTCATCCACTGCAGGTCGCCCGGTCCTATGACGCCGCCTGATCCCGTGGAGTCGCTGTGGCGAACCGAACCTTCCAGCAGGTAGGTCACGGTTTCTATGCCGCGATGCGGGTGCATGGGAAACCCGGGCAGGTAGTCCGCTGGATCGTCCGAGCCGAACGCATCCAGCAGCAGGAACGGGTCGAAGCGGTTCGCGTCGGCATGCCCGAAGATGCGCTGCAGTTTTACACCGGCACCGTCATAGGCCGTGCGGCCTTTTATTGATAAAACAGCTTCTCTGATTGCCATATCGATATCCTCTGTTGATTGCTTACTGCTGCATGTAGCCTTTGGGCGGCAGGAGTCCATGGTCCCGGCAGAGTTCCTGGGCACGGAGCACCAGCTGGGGTGGGAAGGGCCGACCGTCACGGGAATAGGGGCCTGAAACTTCGGCCGCACGGGAACCCCAGGCCACGATATGATCCATCAGCTTTGCCGAATTGCCAAAGGCGTTGCCCGTGGGATACCCAGGTACAATGCTGAAAGCACCAGCTACCGCGTCATCTATCCGGGTATCCAGTTCGCTGCTGCTGGTGCCGGCGACAACTTCTGCCAGTTGCGGTGCCAGCCAGTTGGCGGTACTCAGGAGGAAGCCGTCGTAGGGTCCCCGTGGTTTGTACCAGCCACTGTAGCCGCTCTCGGCACCCCTGACGAGGAACACTCCGTCAAGATTCTGGCTGGACCGGGCTATGTGGTCGACCCCGCTGGAATCCTTGAGCATGTAGAAGTTGGGATATGTTGCGGCGAGCCTGGCCGCGGTCGCTGGCGCTATCTCGTTGCCGGTGATCTGCGGCAACTGGTACAGTGCGGTGGGCAGGCCCAGCCCCAGCACGCGCCCGAGCGTCGCTTCTATCTCCTCCGCTGTTTTTTCAGCACCCGTGGGAGCGCAGACAACGATGCCCGCGACCGGCCCGGCCCGCAGGCGGCTTCCGGCTATGTCTATGAACCCGACCATGCCGTCCCCGGTTGGTTCCAGGGCACCGACGAGCACGGAGAGGCCGAGACGCCCGGCAAGCGGCAGCACGATATCGAGCAGTTCCAGTTTCTGTCCCCTGGAGAGTTCCCAGCCATCGCCGGTGGAGCCGGGTACGAGGAGCCCCCCGACATGCGGAGCCAGGGCTGTTATGTGGGCTTGTATGCGGTCTGCGTCAAGGGAGCCATCAAACCGGTAATGGGTTACGGGCGGGCACCAGAGTCTGGGTATGCCGCGCGGAAAAATTTTGCTGACGAGCGCTTCACGTTCCTGCCTGACTTCTGTTTGCATGGGGTACTCCTCTAAGTGCGGCTACGGTGCGGGTTGCTGCGGGATTTTTGTTTTGCGCCGTGGATTGCGGTCCACACCGATGCGGTCCAGCTGGTAGTCGCGCATGGCGAAGAACGCGGCCAGTAGCCGTTCCTTGTCGGGGTAAGAGTCCAGGCCAGAGCGTTCCAGGGCAAGCAGCAGTTCGTGGGTAGCCTCGATGGTGGACAGGCAGATAGGCGCGGGCTGACGCTTTATGATGTAGCGGCTGAGCACGGTCGGGGTGAACTTGACGCAGGGCAGGGTAAGCAGGCCCGGGCTTTCCCGCAGTATGGCCTTGGCGCAGGCCCAGGTCGAATCGATCAGGAACACGACGAGCTGCCTTGAACCGAGCTCGGCCGCCGGGAATCCACCCGAGGACAGGTCGAATGCGGTTTTGCCCGGGTACAGGAGCACCGGATAATTGGCAGGGTCGTCAACCAGCGCGCGGTAACGGGGGTTATTGTCAAAGGCAAGTCCGGGGATGATTTCGCTGTTGGCAAGGTTCAGGCAGGTCAGCCGGCCCGTGTTGCATTTTTCGTGCTTCCATTCCATGGGGTGCATGAGGAGTACGATGCGCGTGCGTGTGGGCATGGGTGGTTCGGAAGGGCAGAGGCAGAGCTTCCTGGGGCGTCGGCATTGCCAGCAGAAATCCCGGTACTGCGGTTCTTCCGTGTCAGGTTTGTTGGCTTGAGTCACGGCTTGAGCCTAACCGGAGCGGGCCAGCGCGGTCAACGGCCCTCATTCTGTTTGTTTCTGCGCCAAACCTGGGTTATAGTCAGACCTATCATGCAGAAACAGACCACTGGCGCTATCCAGGATGTGCCGGCAAATACAAGAAAAGAACGATTGATTCCCGGGCTGTCCGCGGCCTTCTTCCTGCTGGCGACCATAGTGCTGGGCTTCCTTGGGGACAGCTCCTTAAGATTCTGGGGCATGCGGGCAAGCGCGGCCGCCAGCGCACTGTTTTTGCTTCTGTGGAGCAGGGCCCGCATTCTCACATCAAAGCGGCGCAAGGACTTTTTTTCGTCCGTGCTTGCCGATGGCATAGACCTGCGCAGCCGCCTGGATCAGGGAAAAGAAGGCGGCTTTGCGGCGCCCGTTAATTCCCTCCTCGAGCGACTCAACGAGGACATGCTCTGGATAGTCGCTTCAACCCGCAAATTCGGTATGTTCTCCGCCGATATAGGATTTTCGTCACGGAGCCTGTCAGAGCGCTCGCGCAACCTCCGTGACTCCGTCATCGATTCTGCGGGCCGGGTAGAAGGCATCCTGGGCACCTTCAAGCTTGTCGGCGCAGAAGTCGGTGCGCTTTCAGCACGCTTGCGTGAGGCCGATGCCGCAGCCCGGGAGCTCTCGGACAAAGCCGCGGCCAGCCTGGAGACGTTTCGTCTGCTCGGAGCCGATGTGGCGGCTACGGGTGAAGAATCCGCCAGGGGCACCGCAGCGGCACGGTCTGTTTCAGAAGCCTCTGCCTCGATGATAGCCGCCCTCCGCGAACTCGAAGCCGTAACGGTTGGCGCGGTTGAACGGGTAAAGCGGGTCGGCGGAGCCCTTGCGGCCATAGAGGACATTGCCGACAGGACCAGGCTGCTCGCGGTCAACGCGTCCATAGAGGCTGCGCGGGCTGGCAATGCCGGAAAGGGTTTTGCCGTGGTGGCGGCGGAGATCAGAGCCCTCGCGGAGCGCAGTACCGCAACGCTTGCCGAAACAGGCGGTCTGCTCGGCGAGATCACGACCTCTGTCGAGCGCTCTGCCGTCACGGCCAGACGCGTCGGCGGCGATGCCGGTACGCTTGCCAGCAAGACCCAGGCTGCGCTTGCCTCCTTTGAGTCCATATCCAGTCATGTGGAAGCGGTAGACCGGCGGTTTGAGGAATTCTCTGGTTCGTTCCATACGCAGCTTGAGGCCTCGGAGCGGGTCGGCCAGGTGGCACGAGATGCGGCTGCCTCCATAGACCGGGTCGATGCATCCATTGCCCGTCAGGCAGAATCCTATGATGGCCTGCGGGCTTCTGTCGCGGAGGCTACCGAGCGTGCGGGCAGGGCCAACGATGCCGCTGAAACGCTGGCACACCTGGGGTCGTATCTCCGTGTCGGTGGTTACGAACTGGGCAGGGTCGTTCGCCGCTTCAGGCTCGATCCTGAAGAGAGCTTGCGCAAGTACGGCCGCAAGAGCCGGCGCGAGGTGCTCCTGTACAATCTTGAGGTCACCGATTCAAATGGCGAGACCCTGGGAAACGTCGGAGACCTGTCGCCAGAAGGCATGCTCATGTTGTCTGAGCGGAATCTGACGATAGGCGAGAGCTTGCAGTTGTTGATCCAGACCCCGGCCGTCGGAGAAGGCAGGCCTCCTGTCAGAATCCATGCCACCGTACGCCGGTTCGAGCGGGATGGCGAGTTTGGCAGGGCCGGCCTCGCGTTTGACAAACCCGACGCGGTGACGATACAAGCCATCAAGGACCTGATCGTCGAACTGGCCCTGAGTGACGAACGCGGGAACGGCTCCATCCAGTCCCCCACGGCCTCCCCTGCAAGGCCCGAAGCCGCGGGAAAGCAGGTTGCTGCAGCAGGGGAGCCTGAAGAACTCGAGGAACTGGAAGAGCTCGACCAGGCATGAATCAAGACTATCAGGTCAGCCCCGCCCGTCTTCGCCTTGCCCGTGCGCCTGCTGCGATGAGCAACACGATGCCGCCGGCGAGCAACACCAGAACCACAATATAGGCCGCGCCGCGCCTGTCAAAGGGAGCCTTGCGCTCGCCTGCGATGGCCAGAGGATCACTCAGGTAGGCCGCAAACGCCCTGGTCTCGGCTCCGATGGACCGGTAACGCTCGGCTAGTGCCGCATCCAGGCGAGCTCGTGCAGCGTCGTCGAGGGTGCTGCCATAGGGTTCCCATGCATCGCTGCCGTTTTCCTGGGCCAGGCCAAAATCGAATCCCGGGTCATTGACGTACCGGGCAGGGAAGCTCTCCGCAACGAGTTCATCCAGCCTGCGGCCATCCTCGTAGGCTCCGGTTGCTACGACATCGTACAGCCAGCCCGTGCGATAGGCTGGCGCCTGGACGCTTCCGGCGCCTGTTCCTGCCAGAGCCGCCTCGAACGACCAGCGCGAACGGTTGTCAGGATCCTTGAGCGCATCGCCTGCGTAGGTTTCCACCACAAGGTGCCTGTTTGAAAGCAGTATCAGCGCTCCGTTCAGGTCTTCCTCTGAACCAAAGGCGTTGAGCATGATAGTCTCCAGGGTGCCCTGCCCCGGTATCATGCGGGCGTGGTACGGCTGGCCCAGGTCCTGAGCATAGTGCAGGGCCCAGCCGGCAAAGCGCCAGCCCCAGTAAGGATGCCCGCTCTTGAAGGCGAAGCGGGCCAGGGTGGCATACTGTATCTCGCGGTAGCCTGCCTGCGATTGCGTGGAGAACGGGGCGGCAATGGCGATGATGGGATCCTCGTGTGGAAATGCCATGTGAAACGGTGCCTGGCTTCCGTAGGATAAAGCCGGATTGCCGAAGGGTTGCTCACCAAAGCCGTACAATGCCGCGAGCGGTCCCTCGTTGTTGGCGTAGAGCCCTACATCGAGGCCGTAGTCTGGTTCATCGGATGCGGTTGCCACGACATCGAGAGCGGATACGCCTTCACCGGGGTTCAAGGCCTCCATCGGATTACCCGCAAGCTCGGCGCCTATCAGCGAATATTGTGTTGTTTCCAGCGTAGCCCGGCTGCCCACTGTTTCGCCGGGTGCCGGCTGGCGGTACAGGCCCAGCGGCACGCGGGGGTTAACTCGGATGGCCCGCAGGAAGGATTCGCGGAGGGCCGTTCCCCTGGCCGCGGGATTGAAGGTCAGCCCGGCCGGGGGAGCAACATATGCGGCAAACTCATCACGGGCTTTGGCTTCAATTTCTGCCAGCACGAGGGCCAGCTTGTCGGCTTCTGCTTCCAGGAAGTCTGTGAGCTCTTCCGTAGTTACGGTTGCCTCCAGGTCAGGAACGGCTGCGAGCGCCGCGCGGGTCAGGAGTGAGTGCGCATTCCAGGCCCCTGCGGGTTGTGTGGTTGCGGCAGCGATCAATGCCAACGCCGCCACTCTGGCGAGTATTGAAGTCACGCGGTAACCGCGGGTGCTGGTACTCATGGGAGGCTCCTTGGTCGTATGTGCAAGTATATTGGCCATCAGGCTTTTTTGCCGTGCATGGCCTTGTCGATTACGGTGATTGCAAAGATGATCACGACGCCTATGGGGATGTACCAGAGCGCCAGCCGCATGTCCGTGGCATCGGCCAGGCGTCCCAGGAGCAATGGTGCCAGCCCTATGGCAGATCCCGAGGCTACGGGCGCCAGCGAACTGGCTTTTGCCGCGTTGCCGGGAGCATGGCCCAGGGCTATTGAGAGGCCGAGCGGGTAGAAGTTTGCCGATCCGAAGCCGCAGAGCGCCAGCCCAAGGAAGGCGAGCGGCACGCTGGTCCGCAACCAGTACAACGGAAACCCGACAAGTACGATGGCCATCATGATCAGCATGAGCCGGTCCTCCGGCACCCTGTGGCTTACCCGGCTGGAGAAGAAGCGCCCCGCCACCGCTGACACGCCCAGCAGCACCGTGCCGGCAGCCGCCAGCTCACGCGAGTTCCCGGGTAGCCCCAGCAGGTAGGTCATGCACCAGAAGCTTATGGCCCACTCCACCGACACTCCGAAGAACACGACCAGCCACATCCGCCAGTACGCGGCTCCGAGCCGCCCGCCGCCCGCATCGGCCTTCTCGTCGCGCGTATTCTGGTGCTTTCTGGTAGCAGGCAGCCCGAAACTGGCCACCGCGATGACCGACACCAGCATGGCCGGGAACACGATGCGCCAGCCGAGAACCGAGCGGGTGCCGGCCAGGAGTACCAGCGGCACCAGCATGGTCATCACGCTGGCCATCACGTTGGCCTCCATGATGAGCTTGCCCCGGTGTGCCGCGGGATTGCTGGCCAGTGCCGTCTGCACGGTCGCCAGCACGATCAGCCCGCCCAGGCTCATCACGAACACGCCGCCGAGCGTCATTGCGGGGCCTTTGGCCAGCACCATGAGCAGGAGCCCGGCAAGCATGTCCAGCAAACCGCCCCAGAGGCTCTTGACGATGCCAAAACGCTTTATTATTGAACTTCCGGCAAAGCCCATCGTCACCATGCCCAGAGCAAAGGCGCTCTGGTGCAACCCGGCCAGCGTATAGTCCATCCTGAACTCGTCCTGCAAGTAGGGCACCATCGGCCCTATCATGGAAAGCATGAACGAGAACAGTCCCAGCACCAGGTACAGAGTCCATATGAACGGCGTGCGGACGAGCCTGGCGGAGTCGCCACCGGTAGTCGAAGTTGGTGTATTTGCCATGGCTCATGGTATAGCGAACAAGGCCCGATTTGCCAGTAGGGGACATACCTGGATATAGTAAAATGTCCATTCTCTCGTTGCCCGGTTTTAAATTGTGATCTACAATGAAAAATCCGGAGGCTTCTTCATGCAAAAAACAGTTGCAACAACGTCCATGGTTCCTGTAATCGCTGTCGATGAGGACAAGTGCGTCAACTGCCACATGTGCATCGCCGTGTGTCCGGTCAAATACTGCATAGACGGTTCCGGAGAAAAGGTGACCATCAATGCCGACCTGTGCATTGGTTGCGGCAGTTGTGTAAAGGCCTGCACCCAGAAGGCAAGGGTGGTCATCGACGATGCTGCGCGGTTCCTCGACGCGCTCGGCCGGGGCGAGAAGATCGTAGCCGTGGCTGCGCCTGCCATAGCCTCCAGCTTTCCGGGCCAGTACCGCCGCTTCATGGGCTGGCTCAAGGCGCAGGGCGTCTCAGCCATATTCGATGTCAGTTTCGGGGCGGAACTCACGGTCAAATCGTACCTGGACCATATCGAAAAGGCCGCTCCGCCTCTGGTCATTGCCCAGCCCTGCCCGGCGATAGTCGCTTATATCGAGGTGTACAGGCCAGAACTGCTGGCCTACCTCGCACCGGCGGACAGCCCGATGCTTCATACCATTAAAATGATACAGCGGTACTACCCGGCATACAAGCATCACAAGGTACTCATCGTGTCCCCCTGCGCGGCCAAGAAACGCGAGTTCACCGATACCGGAGCCGGTGACTACAATGTGACGATACGTTCGTTCAAGGCCATCCTCGAGAGCCGCAAGGTGGATCTGTCCAGGCAGCCCGAGGCCGACTTCGACAATGACCCCGCCGAGCGCGCCGTGCTGTTCTCCACTCCCGGAGGCCTCCTCAGGACGGCGGAACGCGATGCGCCCGGCATCCGTGCCAGAGCGCGCAAGATAGAAGGCCCGGAACTGGTGTACCCCTACCTGGATACCCTGCCTGACGCTTTGAAACGCGGTGCCAATCCGCTGCTCGTCGATTGCCTCAACTGTGACTATGGCTGCAACGCGGGGCCGGGCACCATGAACCAGGACGCATCTCCCGACATCATGGAGTACCTCGTCGAACAGCGCGCCGTTGAAGGGCGGCAGCGCTATGCCGGCAAGGCCATGTCTGACAAGACTGCCCGGCGAGCCTTGAAAAAAGTTGTGGCCCGGTTCTGGGAGCCTGCCCTCTATGGCCGCACCTATGTAGACCGCTCTTCGAATCTGCGCCTGATGACTCCTACAGATCCTCAGCTGGGCCGGATCTACAGTGATATGCTCAAGGATGATCCCAGGGACCACCTCAACTGCGCCGCCTGCGGCTACAAGTCATGCCGTGGCATGGCGGTGGCCATTTTCAACGAATTGAAAAAGAGCAGGTCGTTGTCGATGATTCCGCAACCCGCCTGCACGCGGAAATCCAGCGGGCCTTGGCCGATGTGGGCTCGATAGCAGGAGCGCTCGAAACGCTGCGGGTCAGGGCCTCGTCGCAGTTTGACGCGATCGAGGAATCCGCCGCCGCCGTGGAGGAGATGATAGCCACGCTCGCCAGCGCGTCAACCATCGCCGAGGGCAAGCGCACCCAGGTGTCCTCGCTGGCGCGCTCCGCCGCCTCGGGCCAGGCAGACATGCATACCACCATGGAGGTCATCCGAAAGGCCGCTACCAGCGTCTCCGGCGTAGGCTCCATGATCGAGGTGATCCAGGACGTAGCCGACAAGACCAACCTGCTTGCCATGAACGCGGCGATACAGGCAGCCCGAGCAGGCAATGCAGGCAAGGGATTTGCCGTCGTCGCGGGAGAAATACGCCTGCTTGCCGAGGCTACCTCCAGCCAGGTATCCAACATCGGCTCGTCACTCAGGACGATAGTTGAACAGATGGCCTCCTCCGACGACATGACCCTGAAGACGGAATCCGGCATGCAGGCCATCTCGCAGGATGTCGGTGTCATGGCCGACGAGATGTCCGCACTCATAGACTCACTCACGGAGATTTCAGCCGGCGGCGCGCAGGTGACCAACGGCATAGAGCAGCTGCGGACCACATCGCAGGAGGTGCGCGACATCTACGCAACCATTTCCGGCGAGATCACCGGCATCCTGGCGTTGATACGCACCATATCCTCCATATCCGACGAGACCCAGCGCACCATAGCTACCATGGTCCGCTCTTGACGCTGCCGCAACTTCCGCGGTAAGTTAGCGATCACTAACTTACCGCGGGGGAAACGTGCAGACCAGCGAACGGCAGAAAGAGATCATTCAGGCGGCCTTTGACCTGATCTCCGAACAAGGCATCCAGGAACTCACGATCAAGAAGATCGCCCAGGCCGTCGGTGTCACCGAACCCGCCATATACCGCCATTTTACCTCCAAGGTCGACATACTCTCCTCGGTCATCGACGAGATGATCGCGCAGCGCAATGCCGCCTTGCTGCAGGTACGCAGCGGTTCCAGCACTGCCCGCGACATGATCCGCTCGTTTTTCTCTGTCCAGGCCAGCCTCTTCGAGAGCAGGCCCTCCCTGACCATCATGCTGTTTCCTGAAGACCTGTTCCGCAACAACGACGAACTGCTGGGCCGGGCCACCACGATGATGGAAGAAACCCTTGCCCGGTTCCGCGAACTCCTCCAGGCAGGCATAGACGAAGGCTCGCTCAAGCCCGGCATCGATTGCGGAGCCGGCGCGCTCATGCTGGTCGGCGGCTTCAGGTTGCTGGTTGCGTCCTGGCGGCTGGATGCCGGAAAGGGCAGGGCAGGCAGGCTGGAAGCTGATACCGGAAGCTTTCTGGCGGGTGTTTTTTCTCTGATCGGCCGGTAGTGGTGCTTTATTGCCGTTTTTTCGATTGTATAAGTTTGTAATCGATAACTAACATAGCTTGATCCAGAGAAGAGGTTGCCAGTGAAGAAGGTATTCAAGTCAGCGTTGCGCCATCCGTTCGCCGTGATGGTGCTGTCGTTGTTCACTACAGTGCTCGCAGTGCTCTCGGTGGTATCCGGTTTCAGGATGGAAACCAACCTGGACACCTACATGCCCCGAACGCATCCAGCCTTCGTGTTCAGCGATGAGGCCGACGAGCGTTTCATGATACGGGACGCCATACTCATTGCCGTGGAACACCCTGACTCGGTTTTCAATCCGGCAACGCTCCAGAAACTGATCGATATCGAGGAAGACCTCCTGGCGCTGGAAGGCCTGTCGGATGCCCGCGTCAATTCCATCCACACCGGGGACAACATCCTTGCCACAGACGACGGGCTGGATGTGCGCAGATTCTATACTGAAGCGCCAGCTGACCAGGAGGGTGCCGACCGCATAGCGCTGGCGGTCCGGGGCAACGACATGATAGCAGGCCGTCTCGTTTCCGGTGATGAACGCACGGCGCTCATTATCCTTGAACTGCCTGAATCGGGGTTCTCGCGGGATCTGTACGACCAGATACAGCGGATTGCCGACGACCGGTCGGGTCCGGAAACCCTGCACATAGCCGGCCGGCCCATAGTCGAAGGCACCCTTGCCGCCCTCGGTCCTGCCGACATGGCCAGGATGGGACCGCTGGTACTCCTCGTCATAACAATTGTCCTCCTGCTCGTTCTCAGGCAAGTGCGGCGCACCATCATCACTATGTCGGTCGTCGTTGCCAGCACCATATGGGCCTTCGGACTCATGAGTGCGCTCGGGGTTCCCATGTACTCGGTCAGCATCATGATACCGGTGATGCTGATAGCCATCGGTGTTGCCTATGCCATCCACCTGTACAACCAGATTGACCATTTTGTCAGGGAAACACCCGGAGCAAGCCGGCGGGAGATTGCCGAGGATGCCATAACGGTCATCAGCAGCCCGGCCCTGTTCGCGGCGCTGACTACGGTTGCCGGGTTCGTGTCGCTCGTCACTTCACAGGTCTATCCGGTCAAGTACTTCGGGCTATTTACCGCGTTTGGTGTCTTTGCATCGTTCATGCTGACGATGCTTCTCGTGCCTGCCGGGATCATGGCCTTTGGCAACAGAGCTGTTTCAAAAGCAGCCAGCGCCCGCAACGCCCGGGCAGAGAGGCTACCCGAACACGGACTGGGAGCCAGGTTCGCCGATGCCCTCAAAGCCCACCCCCGGCTCGTCTACCTCGCCACCGCCATTCTGGTCGCCGTCTCGGCCTTCGGCATTTCCAGGGTCTGGATCAACACAAGCTTCCTGGCCAATTTTGATTCAAAAAGCGCCATCGTCAGGACCGACGCCTTCGTCAACGAGCATTTCGGCGGCACGTCCAGCCTCAACGTCATCCTGGAAGCAGCAGATCCCGATACCTTCAAGGATCCGGAGCTGCTCCGCCTGATGGACGGGCTGCAGACTGGAGCCCTGGAGCTGGAAAATGTCGGCGATACGATATCCCTGACCACCTACCTCAGGCGCCTGCACTCTTCCATGAATGCGGCCGATCCGGCCTTCGATGTCATTCCGGATTCCAGCGACCTGGTGGCCCAGTACCTGCTCCTCTACGAAATGTCGGGAGATCCTGACAACCTCTGGAAGGTTGTCGATGTAGATTTTAAAAGCGCCAACATCACCATACAGATGAAGAGTGACGATACCCGCACCATACAGCGGGTCATAGACTACGTCGATGCGCAAGCGTCTGAATTCGCCCGGCTGGGAATAACCATCCGCTACGCCGGTTCAGGCTACAAGAGCCTCATATTCTCCGACCTCATACTGCAGGGACAGATGAGCAGCCTCGGGCTTTCCGTGCTCATCGTCTTCATACTGGTGTCCTTCATGTTCCGCAGCCTGCTCCTGGGTGCAATCTCGACGATTCCGGTGCTCATATCGATAGCGGTCAACTTTGGCGTCATGGGGCTCCTCAACGTGCCCCTGACCACCTCGACGGCCCTCATATCCAGCATCGCGGTGGGCATAGGCGTCGACTACGCCATCCACCTGATAACCCACTACCGCGAAGCGCTGAGAGCCCTCGGTGATGAGGAAAAGGCCGCCCGGTTCTCCATGAGCCATACGGGCCGTGCGGTGCTGCTCAATGCAGCCATAGTCATTTCAGGTTTTATGGTCATGGTCTTCTCGGTGTTTCCTCCCAACCGCCAGGTGGGCCTTTTGGTATCGCTGAACATGCTGACCGCTTTCCTGGCCACCGTCACCATCATGTTCATGGTCCTCCGTTCAATCTCTCCCCGTCTCATAAAGGAGTTACAGAAATGACCGCATTGAAACGAAGCATCTTGCCGGTCCTGTTGTTCGGCCTGGCTTTCGCGCCCGGACCCGGCGCGCAAGAAAAAACGGCACTCGCCATCATGACGGCGGTGTACGAGCGCCCCCAGCCGTCCGATATGAGCGCCACCCTGACCATGACCCTCGTCGATTCAAAAGGCAAGGAGCGGACCCGTTCGCTCGACCAGCGCCTGGCCAGTTTCGGGGGCGTGGACAAGAAGATCATGGTGTTCCAGAGCCCCGCCGATGTCCGCGGCACCTCGTTCATGAACTGGAGCTATGCCGAAGCGGGCAAGGGCGACGACCAGTGGATCTACATGCCGGCACTCAAGCGGGTCAAGCGCATCACCTCGGACGGCAAGGGTGGTTCCTTCATGGGGTCTGATTTCAGCTACGATGACCTGGGCGCCCGCCATCCTTCCGTGGACAGCCACGTTGTCCTCGGCAGCGAGATCCTGGCCGGCGAGGAATGCTGGATGATCGAGAGCAAGCCCAAAGGGGCGGGCGACAGTTATTCACGTACCGTCAGCTGGATATCAAAGAACAGGCTCGTAGGTTTCAAGCGCGACTACTACGACAAAAAAGGAGGGCTGCTCAAGACCCTCTCGGTGCTTGAGACAAAACCGATGGGCTCGTACCTGATGATAACCAGGACCGAGATGCACAATGTGCAGACAAGCCACCGCACCCGTATGGAATTCACCGCAATCAAGCTGGATACCGGCATTGCCGACGAGCAGTTTTCGGAACGTGCCATGACAAAGGGACTATGATGAACACTACGAAACGGATCATGCCAGCGTCTACGCTGGCTTTCGTACTGATGCTCGGTACGGTGGCTACCGCGGCATTCGCCGACGACGGCGTCGCCCTGAGCGGTTACGGCCGCGCCAAGGTCGGCGGCCT
>JAIFMD010000091.1 GCA_020048755.1 Spirochaetota bacterium | reverse complement strand
GAGGGGAATTGAACCCCTGACCTCTTGAATGCCATTCAAGCGCTCTACCAACTGAGCTACACCCCCGAAGCGAGTGGCAGTTTACTGATGGGGGGCAGGTGTGTCAAGCGGGGGGGCTTTTAAGGGGGCGGTCCTTGCGCAGTTCTGGTCAGGCAAAGCATACTGGGGTAATGGATACGACATTGCGGTTTTCAGCCTCGTGCGCTGTGGGTATAGAGAAGGTTGTGGCGGGTGAGCTTGAGCGGTTCGGCATAGAGCCAGACGCAAGGTCGGCCGGTCGGGTCGGATTCGAGACTGATTCAAAAGGGCTGGCCAAGGCTCTGGTCGGGCTGCGCACCGTAGACCGGGTGTTCCTCGAAGCTGGTGTGTTTCCGGCCAAGGACTTTGACGAGCTGTTCGAGGGTTTCCAGGCCCTGCCCTGGGAGCGCTGGGTCGGCCCTAAAGACAGGCTCGTGATAGAGAAGGCAAAGTCGCTGCAGTCGACGCTGTCAGCACAGAGTTCGATTCAGGCCGTCGGCCAGAAAGCCGCGTACGACCGGCTCTGCGCCAAATACGGTGTGGGCCGCATGCCCGAGACAGCCGCAACCGTCATGACCCGCGTGAGGATCGAGCGGGACGTTGCTACCGTAGAACTGGACCTCTGTGGCGAGGCACTTTCGCGGCGCGGATACCGCAAGCGCCCCACCGAGGCACCACTCAAGGAAAGCGTCGCGGCGGCCGTGCTGTTCCTCTCGGGCTGGCGCCGGTCGTTTCCGCTCTACGACCCGTTCTGTGGTTCTGGTACCATACCCATTGAAGCTGCCCTGTACGCCTTCGACATAGCTCCGGGGCTGGGCCGGGGATTTTCCTGGGAGAACATGCCGGATGGCGGCGCACGGGACATTGCGCTGGCCAAGGAACAAGCCAGGAATGCCGTCAACATGGACCGCGACGTGATGATAGCCGGTTCTGATTCAGACCAGGCGGCACTGGATTCAGCCCTGGCCAACGCGGGGCTGGCCGGTGTCGGCGACCGGATACGCTTTTTCAGGGCCAGGGCCGAAGAGGCAGCGCCATTCGCCGAACGGGGCTTCATCATCGCCGATCCGCCCTACGGAAAACGCCTTGGCACACCGGAAGAGGCGGATGCGCTCTATGCGTCACTCAACGCCTTTGCGGACCGCTTTGCCCGCTGGGAACTGTGCTTTGTAGTGGACAGGGAGGAATTCGGCAGTTTTGCCGGAGACCGTGCACCCGCGCAACGGACCACTGCGGAACGTGCAGGAAACGAGCGCCCGCCGAGGCATGGCAAGCGCCCCTCGGGTGGCACCTGGAAAAAAACAAAGATCGTTGACGGGGCGGAGACCCGCTGGCTGCACCGCTCTATTGCCCGGAGCGCCCCTTCTTCGAGATGAGCCGCGCTACGGCCTCGTGGATCTGCTTGTGGAACACGAGACCGGAGGCAAACAGTATCGATGCGATGGTGACGACGATAATGGCCGCGAGGTAGTCTTTGTCGTAAACGGCGGACCCCATGTACGCGCTGCCGACGATACCTGGCAGGCGACCCAGTGTAGATACGACTATGAAGGCGCTGAAAGGCAGCCGGCTGGCACCCGCGGCGTAGGTAAGCACATCCTTGGGTATGCCGGGGATGGCAAACAGCAGGAAGAAACCGGCAGCCGCCCTGCCCCCGGCTGTGGCGGCCTCGATGCGACGTGTCCGTTCCGTACCGAACACCGCTTCAACGAAGGGCCTCCCGAGAATCCGGCCGACGCCGAAGTTGAACAACGCCCCTACCAGTATTCCGATAACAGACCACAGCGTTCCACCCCACAGGCCAAACGCAAATCCACCCGCAATCTGCACGACCTCGCCGGGGATAAAAAAAATGATGACCTGGACTATCTGCAGGCCTATGAAGGCCAGCGGTGCCAGAACGCCTCTGGACTCCACCCATGAACGCAGCGCCTCAGCGGAGCGGAACAGGTTGAAGAGCGGGTCCTTCCATATATACGCCAGCACACCGAGTGTCACCAGGAGGGCAGGAAACCCGATGACCGAGAGTCTTTTCATTGAGTGGCCAGAGCGCAGCATCGGAAAAATATACGCCCGGGTCTGAACATCGACAAGTGGCGGATCCGGGTTTATGCTCTACTCCATGAACAACCAGAACGTAATGCAATTCGACTCGGGTGCCTACATTTTCAAGGAAGGCGAGCGCGGCGAGCTCATGTACATACTCCTCAAGGGTGCAATTGACCTGAAGATGAAGGTGGAAGGCGGCGAGACGGTCCTCAAAACCGTAGACACAGCCAACGAGTTTTTTGGTGAGATGGCCCTGCTCGACGACAGGCCACGCTCTGCCAGCGCCGTGGCTACCAGGCTGACCCAGGTACTGGCCGTAGACCAGCCCACCTTTGAGAACATGATCCTGACCAACGGCAAATTTGCCCTCAAGATAATCAAGGTGCTCGCAGAGCGCATCAGGCGCTCCAACGACCAGGTCTCCGACCTCATCGAGACGGGTCCCCGCGAACGCATCGCGCGGAGCATGGTCGACTTTGCCCATAACAACGGCGAGCGCATCCACGACGGATCCCTTAAAGTCAACCTTGAGGCCATGAAGGTCTGGATAAACAACCATATAGGTGTCCCACTGGACGAAGTCGAGGCAGCCGTGTTCCGTCTCATCAAAATGGAAACGATATCGTGGGCGGCGACGAGCATAAAAACAAAGGAATGCGTCAACCTGCCCGAGGCTTTTGTAAAACAGTACGACAGGCGTAACCAGAGCTGACACAGGCGGAGGCACCAATGAACGTCTTCATGGTAGGTGGAACAGGATTGCTGGGCTGGCACACGGTACGTGAACTCCTGTCCCGCGGACACGTCGTTTCAACCATAGCCCTGCCACCGCTCCCGGCTCCCGGGCTTTTGCCTGCGGAGGTACGCTGCACACTCGGAGACATTGCCACACTGGGCGACGAGGAAGCGCTCGGACTTCTGTCAGGTCAGGAGGGCCTCATCTACGCCGCGGGACTCGACGACAGGGTGCTGCTGGACAAGCCCGCCTACCCGAAATTCCGCGAGGCCAATGTTGAGCATTGCCTGAGGTTCGTGCGGCTCGCCCGGCGCGCTGGTGTAAAGAAGGTGGTTGTGTTCGGTTCGTATTTTACCTACTGCGACAGGCTGTGGCCCGAGCTGGACCTCACCGGCAGGCACTGCTACATACGCAGCCGCAGGGAACAGCTTGAGGCGGTACTCGGCGAGTCCAGGGACGGCATGGAGACGGTCGTGCTCGAACTGCCGTACATTTTTGGCACGATGCCCGGCAGGATGCCCCTGTGGACCTTCCTGGTCGACATCCTGCGCGGCATGGGCAAGACGGTGCTGTACCCGCAGAAGACTGGCGGTACAGCGATGGTGACCGTGCACCAGGTGGCGCAGGCAGCCGCGGGTGCGCTGGAGCGGGGCCAGGGTGGAACGTCATACCCGATAGGCGGGGTAAACATGCCATGGTCGGAGTTCATACCCCTCCTCCTGGCCGGCATGGGTGGAGGCGCAAGGGTACTGCATCTGCCCAAATTCATGTTCAAGCTTGGCAACCTGAAGCTCGCGCACGATCATGCCCGGCAGGGCAAGGAAGGCGGGCTGAACCTTGTCGCCCTTGCTGAAATCATGTATCGCGAGGCCTACATCGACCCCGAGCCTTCCATGACTGCGCTTGGATACGGCGCGGATGATGTACGGGCCGCGATCCGTGAGACTGTCGAACGCTGCCTGCAGCGCTGAAAGGGATGGATCAATGAATACCGGTAAAAAACGCCGCGTCGTGCTGTTCGGAGGCTCGGGAACGATGGGTTTCGAAGCCTTCAAGTGCCTGTGGGCGCGTCGCGGAGAATTCGACATAGTACTCCTTTTAAGGCCTTCTGATAAAAACAGGAAGCTGATGGCACCGTTCATCCGCACGGCGGGGCTTCCGCGCATCGATGGCCCCGGAAGGGCAGACGGCGCAGGGCTGTCAATCCAGTGGGGAGACGCGGCGGTCTACGACGACGTCAGAGCGGCCATTGCCGGAGCCGATGCCGTGCTGGATGCCATGGCCTTCATATCACCGCAGGCAGACTACCACCCGGAGCAGGCGCGCGCCGTAAACACGGAGGGCGTGCGCAACATCGTGCGCGCCATAGAGGGCGAACCCGGTGGCAGCGAACGTATCCTGTTTGCCTATACCGGCACGGTGGCCGAAACCGGCGACCGCATGCCGCCAATCCACTGGGGCCGTGTGGGCGACCCGCTCAAGCCGTCCATCTACGACTTCTACGCCGCGACCAAAATAGCCGGGGAGCGGGCGGTGCTGGAATCCGGAATCCGGCACTGGGCAAGCCTGCGCATGACCTACATCATGCCCGTGGACTACGCCGACTACATGAGCCTCATGGACCCCATCATGTTCCACATGCCGCTGGCATCCTGCATGGAAAACGTATCGAGCCGTGACGCGGGCTTCGGGCTGGTCAACTGCCTCGATGTACCGCCGGATTCTGATTTCTGGCGGCGCGCGTACAACATGGGCGGTGGTCCGGGCATGCGTATCACCGCGTACGACTACCAGAACCGCGCGCTGGCCTGCAACGGCATATCCTGCATCGAGGCTGTCGCCGAGCGCCCTCGAGCGCTACCTGCATTACTGGCGTGACGACTACGACACCTGGGAGCGCGCGCTGTTCAAAGACACACCGGTGCCGATGCGCATGGTGGCATTCCTGGCCAAACGAATACCTTCCTTCAGGAAGCGGGTGGAGGCGGAAACCCGGAAACGGCTTGCGGAGCTGGCGGAGAAGCACCGCAACGGTACCGGTTACTGGGCCGCCAACGGCAACGAGAAGCGCATCGAGGCGTTCTACGGCAGCCGCGCGGCCTACGACGCCATTCCCGGCTGGGGCGCGCCCCTGCCCGTCATGGAATCCGGAGACGGCCCCGTGAAGCACCGACTGTCCCATGGGTACGACGAAATGAAAGCCGTTCTTGATATCGACGATGCCCGAGGTGCGGCAGCGTTCAGGGGCGGCCGCTGCCTCTCGGAGGCCTGGACAGGCGACCTGTACGAAAGCCTGGACTGGGAGTGCGCCTTTGGCCACCGTTTCTCGATGAAACCCTACACGGTGCTCAAGGCCGGTCACTGGTGCCCCGACTGCGAAGGGCCGCCCTGGCGCTACCACGAGATCGCCGACAGGAACCCCTTCTTCGCACAGGTCTGGACACCGCTCCATTCCCCCTCCGAGCGTCGTGTGTACGAGGAAGCCGACATAGCAGACATTGCCGGAGGAAGCTGAAACCGAGGGACGGTGTGTCCGTCCTTTTCACCATCGCCAGAACTACGATATACTTTGCACGATATGGCATACAAAGATCTGCAGGACTTCATGGCCGCCCTCGAAGCAAAGGGTCAGCTCAGGCGCATCACGGTCGAAGTCGACCCCGAGCTCGAGATAACAGAAATTGCCGACCGCGTGATGCGTCAGCCCGGCGGAGGCCCCGCCCTCCTCTTCGAGAAGGTAAAGGGCTCCGCCTACCCGCTCCTCATCAACGCGATGGGCAGCGAGGAACGCATGGCTCTGGCCTTCGGAGCCACGAGCCTCGATGCCAAGGCTGCCGAGATCGAGGGGCTCATAAGCTGGGCATGGAAGCAGCTCCGCGGGTTCAACCTGTTCACGGCCGTGCCCGAGGCCCTGCCCAAGCTGCCCGTGGCGCTCAGCCTGTTCCCCAGACGCGTGGCGCGGCCGAAGTGCCAGCAGGTCAAGGATGATAAGGCCGGGTTCGACAGCCTTCCCGTCCTCAAGTGCTGGCCCCTGGACGGCGGCCGCTTCCTGACCCTGCCCCTCGTGTGCACCCGCGACCCTGAAACAGGCGTCCAGAACGTGGGCATGTACCGCATGCAGGTCTACGACGACAGGACTGCAGGCATGCACTGGCACCTGCACAAGGACGGCGCCCACTTCTTCCAGAAGTACAAGGAACTCGGGCAGCGCATGCCCGTCGCCGTCGCCCTCGGCTGCGACCCCGCGGTCACCTACGCCTCGACGGCTCCCCTCCCCGAGGGCATATGGGAGATGCTGTTCGCCGGCTTCCTGCGCGGCAAGCCAGCGGAAATTGCGAAGGCCACCCTGAGCGAGCTCGACGTACCCGCTGACGCCGAGTTCATCCTGGAAGGCTACGTGGACCCCACCGAAGTCCGCGTCGAAGGCCCCTTCGGCGACCACACGGGCTACTATTCGCTCGAGGACGAATACCCGGTATTCCACCTGGAGCGCATAACGCGCCGCAAGAACCCCGTGTATCCGGCCACCATCGTCGGCATCCCCCCCAAAGAAGACTGCTGGATGGCCAAGGCCACCGAGCGGCTCTTCCTGCCCCTCTTGAAGCAGATCTGCCCTGAAATCGTCGATCTTTCCATGCCGCTCGAAGGTGTGTTCCACAACTGCGTCATCGTCTCCATAAAGAAGCGCTTTCCTGGCCAGGCCCGCAAAGTCATGAATTTCATGTGGGGCATGGGCCAGATGATGTACACCAAGCTCATCGTGGTGGTGGACGACGACGTGAACCCGGCTGACGTGTCTACCGTCGCGTGGCGCGCCTTCAACAACATCGACGCCAAGCGCGACCTAGTGTTCTCCGACGGCCCGCTGGACGCGCTGGACCACTCGTCTCCGATGCCGCGCTACGGCACGCGCCTGGGGCTGGACGCCACGCGCAAGGGGCCGGACGAGGGGCATACCAGGCCCTGGCCGGCAACACTCTCGATGGTCTCGTGGACGGCCGCTGGGACCAGTATGGCATCTGAGCCCCGTGTCACGAAGCTGGGGGGGAAACTGGGCCTCCTCGGCGATGCGGTGATGGTACGGCACACCTTGTTCTCGCTGCCCTTTGCCCTCGTGGCCATACTGCTTGAAACCGGCGGCAAGCCCCCCCTGAGGCCCCTGCTCCTCATCGTCCTCGCGGCGGCCTCGGCACGCAATGCCGCCAACGCGCTCAACCGCGTGATCGACGCCGGCATAGACGCAAAGAATCCGCGCACCGCCAGCCGCCACCTGCCGACAGGAAAACTCTCCAGGAAGGAACTGCTGCTGTTCGCGGCCGCAATGGGCGTGGTGCTCGTCGTCTCGGCCGCGATGCTCAACTGGCTCTGCGTCGCGCTGCTACCGGTAGCGGCTGTGCTGATCGGCGGATACTCCTACACCAAGCGCTTTACCTGGCTCTGCCATTACTGGCTGGGCATCGCCTGCGCCGCCGCCCCCATGGGCGCCTTTGTCGCGCTGGCCGGCCGTTTCGAGTTGCGGTACTTCGTGCTCTCCGTGGCCGTGGCGCTCTGGGTGGCGGGCTTCGACATACTGTACGCGCTTCAGGACATAGCGTTTGACCGCAAGGAGCACCTGCATTCGGTACCGGCCCGCTTCGGTACAAACGTCGCCCGGGCAATCTCGGCGCTGTCGCATCTGGGCACGTTGGTCGCTCTGGGCTTGTTGCCTCTGTTCTGGAACCTGGGCTGGGCTTACGGCGCGGGTATCGTGGTGGCAGCGGGATTGCTTGTGGCGGAACACATCGTGGTACGGGGCGGAACCGAACGCCATGTACGCATAGCCAGTTACTCCATCAACGAGATACTGCCGCTGGTCGTACTGGCAGCTACAGCCCTGGACCTGTACGTTTTCTAAGGAGCAATCAATGGGACGATACCTGGTATGCGTGACTGGCGCTAGCGGGTCCCGGTACGGTGCAAGAACCATAGAGGCCCTCATCAAGGCCGGGCACGAGGTGCACGCAGTATTCTCCACCTGGGGCGAGAGCGTCTTTATAATGGAAACCGGACTTTCCCTGTTCGCCTGGATGGCCGGCGCAGATTTGGATGCTGACCGCGTCTACGCCCCGGACGACCTGGCAGCGCCTCCATCCTCAGGCTCATGGAAACTGGACGGAACGGTCATAGTCCCCTGCTCCATGAGCACGATCGGCGCCATTGCATCAGGAGCGTCTACCAACCTGGTCCACCGCTCCGCCGCGGTGGCGCTCAAGGAAGGCCGCCGCCTCGTCATCGTGCCGCGCGAGATGCCCTGGTCCCTCGTCGACCTGCGGAACATGACAAGCCTGGCTGAAGCAGGTGCCGCCATCCTGCCTGCCTGCCCGGGCTTCTACCACCAGCCCCAGACAATCGACGACCTGATAAACTTCGTCGCCGGCAAGATACTCGACCGACTGGGCGTGGAACATGAGCTGTTTGAGAGGTGGGGCGGCGTGGGCAGTCCTGTCAATCGATAAAACAATATCCAAGGAGCAGAACACATGAACATCATCAGGCTTACCACACTCGCCACCGCACTCGCACTGAGTGCCACCAGCATGCTGGCAGCCGCCCCGGCAAAGGCAACAGAACCGCTCAGGCTGGGCATCATGCCGGACGCCGATTCGCTGCCGTTCATGGTGGCCGAGGCGGAGGGGCTCTTCGCAAAGAACGGCGTGGCCGTGGAACTTGTCTCATTCGCAAACGCGCAGGAACGCGACGCTGCCATACAGGCAGGCAGGCTTGACGGTGCGGTTTCCGACCTGCTCGCGGCATGCTTCCTCGTGGCCGGCGGTTTTGACATGCGTGTTACGAGCGTCACTGACGGCCGCTACGGCATTGCAGCGGCTCCCGGTTCAGGCATTGCCAACACGGCAGGACTGGCCGGCAAGAAAATCGGCCTGTCCTCCAATACAATCATCCAGTACTCGGTAGATGCCATCACCAACGCTGCCGGCCTTACCGCCTCAGGGTACAACGCAGTAGCCATCCCCAAGATGCCTGTCAGGATGGAAATGCTGCTGGCCGGGCAGGTTGACGCGGCAGGGCTTCCGGAACCGTTCCTGACCACCGCCATCCAGCGTGGTGCAATACTCGTAGGAACCACCGAACAGTTCCACATAGACGCCGCAGTCATTGTGTTCTCAAAGGCAGTACTCGATACACGCCTGGCTGATGTACAGAACCTCTATACGGTCTATGCCCTGGCAGCTGAAAAGATCAACGCCACTCCGGAATCCTACCGGGCCTTCCTCGTCGAGAAGGCCAGGTTCCCGGCAGACATCAAAGACGCATACCGCTTCGTGAAGTACCGCAAGCCCACAATGCCTGATGCCACCCAGGTGCAGGCCGTCATTGTGTGGCTCAAGGCCCGCGGACTCCTGAGCAAGGATCTGGTTCCAGCCAACCTGCTGGACGGCAGGGCCGTCGCCGCGTGGTAGAGCTCAGGGAACTCGCCGTTGACTATCCCGCAGGCTCCGCGAATCTACGCGGACATGGCCGCGTCAAAGCGGTCGCGGGTGCAAGCGCGGTGTTCCCGTCTGGTGGTATATCGGCGATCGTGGGGCCGTCTGGCTGTGGCAAGACCAGCCTCGTCCATGCGATCGCCGGCCTCCTGGTCCCAGCCTCGGGTACAGCCCTGATAGACGGCCAGAGCGTGCACGGTATCCGCGCCAGAACCTCGGTGATCTTCCAGGATTACGGATTGCTCCCCTGGCGCAGCGTGGAGGCCAATGCGGAATTGCCGCTGGTCATAGCTGGGCTCAAGCGGGAAGATCGCAGAAAACGGGTGCGGCCGCTGCTTGAAGAACTCGGCCTGTCAGCATTCCGCGACTTCTACCCGTCCAGGCTCTCCGGTGGCATGAAGCAGCGGGTCGCCATAGCCAGAGCGCTTGCAGCCGAGCCTGACCTGCTGCTGATGGACGAGCCATTCTCCAGCCTCGACGCCCTGACCCGCGAGGCAGCCCAGGAATTCCTCCTGGAAATCAGGCGTGCACGTCCGCTGACCATCCTGGTGGTCACACACTCAATAGAGGAAGCAGTGTATCTGGCAGAATCGGTATTCGTGATGGGTGGCCGCAATCCTGGCAGTATCCGCGCGCGGTTCGATATTCCCGAAAACCGGGCGGCACGGCGCTTCTCGGCTGAAGCGCCCCTGCCAGGTCCGCCATGGCCGGACTTCAGGGCAGAGCCTCGTTACCTGCAACTATGCGCCGCAATCAGGGCCGCCCTCAGGGATGCAGGCCCCATCGACGACGCGGGAGACTCGCGGTGAACCGCCTGAAAACAGACCTGCGAAAGGCGGCTGGTATCATCATCGCAACCGCCGGGCTCGTCGTGGCCTGGGCCGTGGCAGCTGCCGCACTCGGCAAGCCCTTCCTGCCAAGCCCCGCATCCTCCTTTGCGGCGCTGTGGCGGCTCGCGGCACAGGGCAACCTGGGCATCCATGCCGCCGCGAGCGCCAGCCGCGTTGTCTGGGCACTCGCCGCGAGTTTCGTTCCAGCCGCAGCACTGGGCCTGGCAGCAGGCCGTTCCAGGCGGATAGACCTGTTCGTATCACCCATCGTGTACATCCTCCATCCGTTGCCCAAGGTAGCCTTCCTGCCCATCATCCTCCTGGTATTCGGGCTTGGCGAGGCATCCAAGGTAATCCTCGTCGGTCTTATAGTCTTTAGCCAGATCCTGGTCTCGGCGCGGGATTCCGCCAGGCGCGTACCGGAACAACTGATCGACTCGGTGCGGTCACTGGGAGCCAGCCGGCTCGACCTGGCGCTCCGCGTCGTCGTTCCGTCTGCCTTGCCGGACCTGCTGACCTCGCTCCGCGTCAGCCTGGGCACCGCGGTTGCCGTACTCTTTCTTGCCGAGACCTTTGCAACGGAGACAGGCCTTGGGTACATGATTGTCGATGCCTGGGCCCGTGTGGCGTACCCTGAGATGTACGCAGCCATCATCGCCCTGAGTTTCCTGGGGCTCGGTTTCTTCATAGCCATAGACTTCGCCGAACGCCTCCTCTGCCCCTGGAGGCCATACCGGACATAAAACCTGGCAATGTCAATAAACTCTTCATATATCATGTTTCACACATGTTTTCCTGCTTGACTTGCACTCCAATACCTCTAATAATCGACCAATGACGTTAGAATCCATTGATCGACTCTGGAAAAGCCTCTCCGGCACAATCGCAACGTCTGTTCGGATGACCGACGGGGAATCCGAGCGGTTCAGAGCGAATAAAGTCGCAAAGCTCATCGGGCTTTTACCCTTCATTGCCAGCTGTGACGACCCCGAACGCACCGCATTATCCCATCTTGCTACCTTCGTCATTGCGGGCAGGGGTGAGTCCCGTCGGGTATTCGACCACAGCCCTGCCGATGATGTGGAACCGCTTGCCCGCCTGCGTACCATCTCCGACTTCAAAGGCGGAGTTGATGCAACCGTGGAGCGGGGTCTGGCATTGCTCTGCCTGTGCATCATCTCCGGCTACGAGCGTGACATTGAACTTGATTCACTACTGCATAGATATAATCCCCTGTCTTCGGGTGAGTGGAATAGTACAAAAACAAGAGGACGGCTCGATGTCGTTTTAGCCCGAAGTGCCGATCCGGTCATGGACCTGATAATGACCCAGGACGACGCACTGCAAATCTACTGGCAGGAATGATATGCCCAATAAATTACGAGCAACGGGTTTTCTTTTTTCAGCTGTTTTCCTGGCTGGCTACATTGTGAATGTCATCACCATGTCCTTACGTGGCTTTCCTCTGGGCAAGGTATTCTTCTCACAGTACCAGACTACGACATTGATTGCCCTCACCCTGTTCCTGCTCAGTGCTTTTATTGACCGGTTGCGGTGGATACAGCCCTCCCTGTTCCTCATACTGACTCCGTTTTCCATCATAGGCGATGCCCGGGGCTTATATGGTCTCGGATTCTTCATCATGAGTATCCTCCTGCTGGAACGTGCCAGTTTTTTCTCCCGATACCGGTTAATCAAGAGCCTGATCCTGATCGCGTACTTGCTTGGCATAGAAACTATCGCGGTAATTTTTGCGGGCGAAAAGTTTGAAAATGCACTCGGCGGAAGCTTTTTCATCCTTGCCTTCGGTGTTTTCCTCTGGTTCCTCTACAAGGACAGACTCGTTGTGTTCCTCAAGGAACCAAAACCCAGGCTGTCGCTCTCGGAGCGAGGACTCTCGATGGGAGAGCGTTCGTTTGTCATGCTTACCTTGTCGGGCAAATCGCAGAAGGAACTGGCTTTTGACTTTGAACTGTCTGAATCGACGGTACGCAATACACTTGCCCGTGCCTACAAGAAACTTGGTGTGGATGACCGCATCGGGGTTGCAGTGATGGCGGAGCGTTTCCAGATAGAAGATTGATTCCGCACCGGTCTTCACAGGATTGCGGATATAAAGGAACCGGCTATACTTATCCCATGCTGAACCTTGTTTTGTTGCAAGGTTCATACTGAAGAACAGGATATGTGGATGAACCAATACCGGAATAGTTGTCTTGGCAGAGTACTAAAAATTTCTCTCGCCATAGTACTCATTTCGGTGGTTCTTTCCTGCAATACTCGTCCTATCATCGTTGGAGCTCCACTCGGGCTGACGGGCCTGACGTCGGCCATCGGCGTGCAGGGCCGCAACGGCATGGAAATTGCCATAGACGAGATCAACGCCGCCGGAGGCGTCCGGGGGAGCCAGCTGGAGCTCATGGTCCAGAACGACGGAGATACTGCCGAGGGTGGAGTCAAAGCCGACGAGGCCCTGATCGCCCGCGGTGCGGTGGCTCTCGTAGGCCACATGACCAGCCTGTCCGCT
Source organism: Spirochaetota bacterium (assembly GCA_020048755.1). GTDB lineage: Bacteria > Spirochaetota > Spirochaetia > Treponematales > UBA12059 > SZUA-370. The sequence goes on along the minus strand of JAIFMD010000091.1, from coordinate 5,099 downwards.
TCCCGCTCTGTAGCCTACACCACCGAACGTAAAATCGTACTCATAAGCCCGACAGCCTCGAGCACAGATTTTTCCGGCAAGGATGACTACTTCTTCCGCGTTATCGGCCCCAACAACCAGCAGGGGCGTACCCTGGCTGCCGAAGCACTCGGGCGCGGGTACCGCAGTGCAGCTGTAGTAATCAACGCCCTGAACCTTTCATATACAGAGGCCGTGTATCATGGCTTCAAGGCTGCTTTCGAGGCTGGTGGCGGCAAAGTTTCAGAGCCGCGGCAGATAACCTCCCAATCCGGATTCGATTATGATGGTCTCCTTGATGCCATCCTTCAGACTGAACCTGAAATGCTGCTCTGCGCAGGCAGTTCCTTTGACGTAGCATCATTGTGCCAGGCCAGCGTCAAAAAAGGAAACCCCTTGCCCACGTTTGCTTCGATGTGGGCCCGTACGCCAGATCTCATGGTGTTCGGAGGCAGAGCCGTAGAAGGCGTCATACTCGCAGAAGGCGCTACGCTTTCGCCAGACAACCCCACGGAACTGGCATTCCTCACTGTATACAAGCAGCGCTACGGCGAAGAACCAACCTTTGCATCGATTTATTCCTATGAATCCATACACCTCCTCGCCCTGGCCTTGCAAAATGCCAAAAAGCTTGACGGTCCTGGCATCAAGGCAGCAATCGAGGCTCTGAAGCCATTCCGTGGATTGGTAGACCTCATCGAACTCGACCGGTACGGTGATACAGCCAGACCGTACAGCCTGACTGAAGTTGCAGGGGGTTCATTCAAGCCTCTAGGCCAGGTGCGATGATTCGACCCCGCTCGTCCCCGAGCCTCATCCGCATGTACGTGCTCAGTCTTGGCGTCGCAGCCCTCATCCCGGCGTTGCTCATTTCTACCACCGCGGGGCTTTCAGTGCGAGCGCATGTACGCTCGGAGATAAACGCGTCTGCCCGCTCGCTCAACAGGGCTGTAGCGCAGGAGACGATACGGTTTCTGAACAATTCGGTATCGCATCTTCATGCCTATGTTGAACTTCTCGACCAGGGCACCCCTGCCAATGAACTGTATACCGCTATGCGTGTTTCAACCCAGGCTCACGGTGAGGTAAACAGGGCCTTACTCCTTGATGATTCGTCTCGTGTGCAGTTCGTATCTCCCCCGACCCGGGCATTCTTGGCGACGATTTTTCTGGCATGGCGGTGCTGGCAACCCTGAATAGCGACGATGCCGCTACGTTCTCCCGCGCCTTCCTCTCATCGTCGGATGGCACGGTAGCAGTCTCCATAGCCGAATCGTCTTCCAGGAATGAAATAGTCCTCCTGGAACTGAATCTGGAAACCCTTTCGGAGTTCCTGGCACCACTCTGCATAGACCCACTCGATGAAATCGCCATTATGGATGAGACAGGCCGGTTCATAGCCCACACGGACATTGTGTTCGTGCACGAGCAACGCTATGAAACAAGGTTCCCGCTCAAAGAAGAAGCTACCTCGCTCTTTACGGAACATGGAGTGCTCTGGTATGCCAGTTCCGAGGCCATTCCCGGCACTCCCTGGAGGGTAGCCTACTACCGCAACGCGACAAAGGCCTTTGCGGTGCTGCCGAGCATGCTCGGGCTGGTCGGCCTCGTCACGTTTGCCTGCCTGGGCATCTCCGCTGTAATCGGCGTACGCCTCTGGAGACAGACGACGGTAATCTTCAAGAGTTACATCCAGCACGTCGGAGCGGTTGCAGACGGGCGCTACGACCTCAAGGTGCCATCCACGTACCAGGAATTCAGGGCTCTGTCCACCAGCATAGAAACGATGGCAGCGGCGGTAGCCAACCGCGAGACAGAATTGCGAAAAACCGTAGCAGAGCGCGAATCCCTCCTCAAGGAAGTCCACCACAGGGTCAAGAACAACCTGCAGATTGTCGTGAGCCTGCTCAATCTGGAGCTGAACATGCTTACCGATCCCGAAACGGCTTCGGCTTTCGGGATATCGATAGACCGCATTCGGTCCATGGGGCTCATCCATGAAACCCTGTACAGTCAGGACCGCCTCGATTCCATAGAGCTCAACGAATATACCCGGAGGCTCGTCAATGAACTGACAAAAGCCTACGGTACCTGCAGAGTCGTTCTGAAAAAAAATGACGAACAGATCCTCGTTTCGCTCAACCAGGCTATGCCGTGCGGATTGATCCTGAATGAACTGATAACGAACGCGCTCAAGTATGCGGTTTCCGGCAGGAGCGACGCGGAGGTTATCGTAGAACTCCGCACATCAGGTGACAGCATCATCGTGTCGGTAACCGACGACGGGCCGGGTCTGAAACCCGGCTTTGTGCCAGAAGAATCCAAAGGCCTTGGCCTGCAGTTGATCCGTACGCTTGCCGAGCAACTCGGAGGCACGGCCTCGTTCGAGGCACGCCCCGACAAGACCGGACTCCACGCAAGCCTCACCTTCCATGCAGACTCGTCTATAATCAAGCCTGAGACGACTCCCGCCTAGACCTGTTCTCCCTGACACAGGACATCACAGAAGAAACACATATCATCGGTCTTGCCGGGGAACTTCCGCCCTTCTGTCTCAAGCCGTTTCCTCACGGCACCAAGCCCCGTCTCGTAGCAAGCCTGCACCTGGGCATTGGCGGCGGCATTGGCCATCAACGTGTCGTACGAATCGTTGACGGTGCCAATAAGCAAGGCCTGGTTCTCGTTGGCAAAACCACAGCACGGCGCTACCTGGCCATCGGGGTGGACGTAGAACACGTTGCCCGGCCCCGCACAATAATCGTCTACGAACCATTTAGAGGCTTCCCAGACTCCTTCCACGGCCGACCTGGACCAGGGAAACCGCTGCACAGGTACCACGAGCCCCTTGCCGTCATCGGGGTCGGCATCTGAACGTGAGCTGTAGGCCACATCGACGATGCGGGACGGTTCCCCCGCTATGATCTCTGCCTTGCCGCCAAGCACCGCCGCGACCGCATCGACATCGCGCAAGAAGGCCGCTTCGTCGGGTGAACGGACGGACAGGATCTCCGCCACGTCTTTTCTGCCCCAGACATCGAAAACAGCCCGCAGGAAGGTGGCGATACGCTCTGGCCGCTGGGCATGGAACGCATCCCAGCTCAGGCCGATGACACCATCGAAGCCAGCCGCGCATACGGCTCCGAGTGAAGCGCGCAACCCGGATTCGTCCTTCCACCAGTCACCATTCGTCATCAGCCGGTCAAAGAAAAAGCCGCGGTCTACCGCAGCCTTGGTCACATCGACCAGAAAATCCAGCCTCAGAAAGGGCTCGCCACCGGAAAAGCCTATCCGCTCTATGCCGGCATCGGCACAGGAGTCCAGAAAGGCTATTGCTGACGCCGACGATAGCTCTGACGGCCCTCTCTTGACACGGCAATGGGCGCAGGTGAGGTTGCAGCGCCCGGTAGGCGCGAAGATGATCTCTTCTGGGTTGAACATACCAGAAGCGTAGACCTAAGCGGGGTTAGGCTCAAGAGGCAAAACCCGCGCTTATCGCCCTTCCAGTTCTACGATGACAGGCTCGGCCATCAGTTCTACCATGCGCTCCAACCCAAAATCAGAGCCGCTCAGCAGATCGCGGCCTACGATGGGTCCGGGCAGGTCAATCCGGCCGGACCGGCCATCCAGGTTGAGGAGCGCGGCAACAGGCTTTGAACCACCGGAGCGTTTCACGAGGATCACCCCAGCGGCCAGTTCCTGCACCGAGAAATCAGGCTCGCGCGCACGGATAGCCTTTGTTGCCAGCTGGGCAGTCTGGAACCACGCCTCAAAAGCCGGGTCACCTGAGTTCCAGTCCACGATGTCCCTGTCGAACAGGCTCGGGCGGTGTGTAATGGCACATTCCTGCCCCATGTACGCAAAAAAGGTGCCCGGAAGGAGCATCGCAAAGGTCGTCCAGGAACGCAGCCTGGCACCGCGGCCAAAATGGTGGGCAGCCCGCGCCTGGTCGTGGTTCTCGAGGAACCGGGCCTTGATGGCGGTGGCCGGAAGCATGCACTCCTGCAGGCCGAGGTGGTGCAGATATCCAGACAAGGGACCGGTGCCGGCCCAGGCTGCCTCGAGTTCGGTCCGCGCGTCGTAGTCGTATGTGAGGTCGAATGCCTCATGGAGTTCGGCATCGCAGGCTGCGTAGTAGCCCTTGGCCCTGACCTCGGCGACGAATTCCTTGTGCACGCTCTCTGCCAGCCAGAGACACGGCTTGATGGCGGACAGGCGCTTGCGTGCTTCTACCCAGAACGGTACCGGCACGAGGCTGGCCACATCACAGCGGAAGCCGTCCACCCCGAAACGGGCCCACTGCTCCAGCGTCTCAATCTGGTACTCCCAGAGTCCCCTGTGTGCATAATCCAGATCCACGACATCGGACCACTCGGGATGACGCGGAGCCGGTTTTCCTTTGGGGCCTTTCCAGAACCATTCGGGATGCTCGCGTACCAGCACCGAATCCGGACTGGTGTGGTTGTACACAACATCGATGATGAGCCGGAGGCCCCTGGCGTGCGCCGCGTCGACAAACCTGCGAAAACCAGCCTCTCCACCCAGATCCGGATCCACGCTGCGGTAATCCTTGATGGCATAGGGGCTGCCGAGGGAACCCTTGCGGGCGACCGTGCCGATGGGATGGACCGGAGTCAGGTAGACGATATCAAAGCCAAGACGCCAGGCCCGCTCGAGCGTGGGTATCGCAGCATCAAACGTACCTTCGTCGGACTGGTTGCGGATAAAGATCTGGTAGATGGAATTTCCGCGCAACCCGCGGGGGGTATCACTAGCCATGTCGGGCTCCTCGTCACATGAGAATCGTTAGTGCAACCGATTTTACCGCAATCACGGTCATAGTTCCATGTGTCAAGGCTGAAGGAAACATGTATTTCTTTCAGGTCAGTGGAGATCAATGGTTGATTTGCAGGAAAATTCGTAAAAATCGTACGAATTCTGGCCTTCCAGATGCTTTACCTACTAAACAAGGTCGCGCGTGTAGTGTATAGTCGTTATGAAGAGAGTCTATCTAGACATCGATGTAACGCCCTTTCCTGGGGATGACAGCAGTCGATCGGAGACGGATACCACGGTATCCGGCA
>JAIFMD010000132.1 GCA_020048755.1 Spirochaetota bacterium | reverse complement strand
TGGCGTACTCGAGGAGTTTTGCCTTCCATTGCGTCAGCTTTGTTGTCGTCCAGTCGCCATAGATGCGCTTGACGCTCCCTATGCCGTACTTTGCTACTTCTGCCAGGAGGCCTTCGGTGATTGGCGCCTGGGTGTTGTCTGCATCTATCAGTACTGCCAGCTTGAGTTGCCCGGCATCGTAGTCAGTTGATTTGCTCATATACAATTCTCCGTATCAGGTAGTTTTAAGCCGCCGCACGCTTTCAATAGCGACGATCGCGACGACTGTCTGTTCTGCTGCTCCCGAGGAAAGTGCGACGACAGTGCCAATGGAGGTCCTGCGGATATCCCGCGGTATTCCGGTGGCCTCGGCGCGCACGCCCTGGGGATCCAGGTAGGTAAGTTCGACGGCGACGCCGTCTTTGAGGGCGCGGTCCAGGAGCCGTACCTTGCCCGAATAGTCCAGTATGGTAACGACGGTCTCGTCTTCAACGGGTACCGGAGCCTGTAGTTCGCCCGGATCGAGGACAAGCCGGGCCTTGATCCGGGTTTCTAGTTCGGCCCGCTCGTCGGGCATGCGGCCCGCATCGTCGAGAGCGGCCAGCAGCTTCTTGACCAGCGGGGCTTCCTCGGCGGCCAGAGCCTCGTTGAACGGTCTGAATTCATGGGCCGGAGCGGGGGCCGGATTCTGGAAGGCGGCCAGCGCTTCGTTCCAGAGCGGCCTGGTCTCCGAACCGTCGTCAGGCGGTTCGGGGCGCATGTCCACGTCTATGCCGGCTGCCTTGAGCAGGCGCTCGGCCTCCGGCGCATCCCGGGCCGCCAGCAGGTACACGCCTTCGGCGAGGCGTTCCAGCACCAGGCCCACGGCCTTGGGCGAGTGCTCGAGCACGCCGGAAAGGTGGCCGTCAAGCGCGACGACAACACCTACCCGCAGGCGGGCCGAGCGGACCTCCGCCTCCCAGGCGTCCAGCGAGAAGCGGACGCTCTGCGGTAGCGGCAATCCCGAAACGAGTTCCAGACGCGAGGCGATGCCAGCCGCGGTAAAACCGCTGGCGTAGGCGGCCTTGGCCGCGGCCTTGTCGAGGGTGGATGACCACACCAGGCCGGTGCGGTCGAGCCTGGAGATCGCGGCGATGAATGCCCGTGTTTCAGGCGTGGCTTCAGGCAGCACGCGGACCTCGTGGGATTCCTCGACGACGACCGTATGGCCGGCGATGCCCGCCTGTGCGGACGCAGTCCGGGGATGGAGGGTGGAATCTATGGCACAGGTGGCGCGGACCAGGCCTTCGTCGCCGAGTACGACGAAGCCCAGTTTGACCAGCGCGTCTGATACCGCCGCAACCGAGGCTATCAGGCCGACGTCGAGGGATTCCTGGGCTGCGGTAAGCCCGCTGTCCGCCAGTGGCTCAAGATGCCTCCTGATGGCCATCGCAGTGAGGCGGCGGAGGTCTCCTGGGTAGAACGCCAGCCTTCGGGGTAGCGCTTCCAGGACGGCGCGCAGCACGCCCGGCGCTATCTTGCGGTCATTGGCGGCGGCTACATGGTTGGTAGGAACCCGCATCGACGAGCACCCGGCGGCGAGCGCCAGCGGTGCCGAAGGGCCTGCTTCGTCGCACAGTTCAACGAAGCGCTCGGGGTAGGCTATGGGCCGCCCGTCGTCGCTCAGGCCAAAGGCTCCGCTGGATTCCAGCGCACCAAGGAGCGCCAGGAAGCGTTCCTTGTCCGCCGAGAGTCCGGGAGCCGCGGCCTCGAGTATTTCAGTAGCCCGCTTGCTTGGTTCCTTCTTGCCCTTGAACGCCGGCTTGGAATGTACGCAGGCCGAGAGGATGGCGCAGAACGATGCAAAGGGGTCGGCTGCGTCCGGTTCCTCGCTCAGCTTGGCCATGGAGAGGGCATCGGACGGCGTTATGACTGTCGTGAGCCTTTCTGCCAGAGGCGGGGCTATTGCTACGTGGTCGCGGCCCCGGGGACCGTGGTACGTGTACAGCACGAGTCGTTCCTTGAGGTTGCGGATGCGTTCCAGCGCGCTTGCCTCGAAGGCAGGTTCATCGACTGCAAGCCTGGCGAGCTCGGCCGGCGGCAGGCCCCCGTGCACCGAGGTGCCGGAATACATCGCCAGCGCTATCAGCAGCTTGTCGGTCCGGTCCAGCAACCCTATGACGGCGTCGCCTGTGGCCGGCCGCCGGAGGAAGGCCTCCACCTGCGCCACGAGTTCATGCTTGTTGAACGGCGTCTTTACCGGTCCGAGCCAGCGTTTTGCCGCGCCTATGAGGGCATCGTCCCTGTCTACTATCAGCGCGTCGCGCCATCTGTTCAGTTCGTCGGTACCCATTCAGATTCCTCCCAGGCTTCGATGGTGTATCGATAGCCTTGTTCAGTCAGAAAGCGGCGCCGGTTGTCGGCGTACTCCTCCTCCACGCTGTACCGAGATACGATGGAGTAGAAGTAAGAATTCTTCTCTTTTGGACGCAGTACCCGGCCGAGCCGCTGGGCTTCTTCCTGCCGCGAGCCAAAGGTACCGGAAACCTGTATGGCCACCGAAGCGTCCGGCAGGTCTATGGCGAAATTTGCCACCTTGGATACGACGATCACGCGGACCTTGCCGGTCCTGAAGTCCGAATAGATGCGCTCGCGCTCCGGATTCGGGGTAGCTCCAGTAATGAGCGGAGCATTCAGTTCTTTTGCCAGCGAGCGGAGCTGGTCCAGGAACTGGCCGATGACCATGACCAGGTCCTCGGAATGGTTGTCTATCAGTTCCCTGACAACGCGTTCCTTTATGGGATTCTCCGCGGCCACCCGGTGCCGCTCCCGCGTGCCGCAGGCTACGTAGCGCAGGCGCTCGTGGTCCGACATGGGCACGCGTATCTCCCGGCAGAACGCCTCAGCTATGAAGCCCTTGGCCTCGAGTTCCTTCCAGGGCACATCGTAGCGCTTGGGACCGATGAGGCTGAACACGTCTTCCTGCAGGCCGTCTTCACGTATCAGCGTGGCCGTGAGGCCCAGCCGGCGGATGGCCTGGATCTCCGCCACTACGCGGAACACGGGCGCCGGCAACAGGTGTACCTCGTCGTAGACTATCAGGCCCCACTTCTCCCTGCGGAACAGGTCAAAATGCGGAAAGTCGGAGTTCTTGTCCGGCCGCCAGGTGAGCACCTGGTAGGTTGCTATCGTGATGGGCCGGACGTCCTTGGCCGCGCCCGTATACTCGCCGAGGTCCTCGCGCGCCACGTTGGTCTTGTCCAGGATCTCGTCCATCCACTGGTGTACTGCCGCTACATTCGTGGTGACTATCAGGGTCTTGCGGCCTATGGCTGCCATTGCCGCCATGCCGACTATTGTCTTGCCCGCGCCGCAGGGCATGACGACGACGCCATACCCGGTGCCCGGTGCGCCGCGGCCCGCGAAGGCCAGGGCTGCATCCTGCTGGTAGGCCCGTAACCCGAACGGTGCGCCGTTCAGGCGCGTGGTCTTGAGCGTTATGGTAAACGGGTCGCCATCGGAGAGCGGCGCCGTGTCGAGGGCAGGCCACCCCATCTTGATGAGTTCGCGCTTCACAGTACCGCGTTCAGTCAGTGCTATGATGAAGTCCTCGCCTTCAGGCGTCAGGTACTTGCCGAGCTTCTTGGAGCCTTCCATCTCGGCACGTACGAAATGATCATCGCAGGACAGGCGCAGCGTGCGGTCGTCCGGGCCGGCAGACATGACCACGCGGCCGAAACGGGCCATGGTCTCGCGTACCGATTGCTCGAGTGAAGGCGGCAGCTCGTATCGGGTCCAGCGCTCCATGGTAGCCACAACCGCATCGGGCGTAAGGCCGGCGCTGGCCGCGTTCCACAGTGAAAGCGCGTCCAGCCGGTAGGTATGGAAGTGTTCCGGGCTTTTTTCCAGCGTGGCAAAGCCTGAAAGCTCGGCCCGGGCCTCGTCAAAAGCGGGGTCGTGAGCGTCGAGGAGCAAAGATTGATCACTCTGCGCAATCAGCGGTCGACCATCCATATCCAGTCTTTGTACCACGCGACGGCCCCGGGTGTCAAAGACATGAAAATAAAAACTAACGATTGTACATGGAATTGCTATGGTTTCAAGAACAGCTGGACGCGGATCGGCAGGTGGTCAGAGTAACCAGAGCCCGAGCGGGCATTCCATCCGAGCGGATTTCCTTCCGCGTCTATTGCAAATTCCGGTGGTTCTGCGCTGAATGCCTGGAAGCCCAGCGGGCAGCCTCCCTCTGATACGAGGCCAGGTGACAGCAGCAACTGGTCGATACGCTCGCATTCTCCCTGGTAGCGGTAGCTGTATCCGCCACCCTCCTCCCACGGGCAGTATAGGACAGGCACACCTGCTACCAGCGCTGAATTGCTGCAGGCTTCAAACGACCCACGGTCACCGGTGATGAGCAACCAGGGGCCAGGCCCGGCGTCCGGGGCCATGAGCGCGGTAGGGTAGGCCCGGTCAACGCGCTCGAACTCGTCGGGGTTCTCGTTGAAGTCACCCGCGACGACTATAGCCAGTAACGGATCGGCGGTCAGTCGGGAGCCAACGAGCAGGCTTGAAAACGAGGTGGCTGCCCTGCGTTCCGCTTCTGTTTCCTCCGCCCCGCCGAGCTTGCTCTTGAGGTGTGCCGCGATGACTAGCAGCCTGTGGCCCTCGACGTCCAGTTCCACCTCAAGCAGGTAGCGCGGCACCGAAGAGGGCGCGCCATCAGGCTTCCTGATGCGGTGAGCGCGGACCGCCGTGACGGGGTACCGCGAAAGGACTCCGCAACCGAGGTTGGCGTCTTCATCGGGTGAAGACGCGATGTACGGATAAGCTCCCGCCGCCTCAGCGAGGTCCCGCAGCACCCGCGCGTTCTCGGCTTCCTGCACCACGAGCACGTCGGGGCCTTTGCCCGACCCGCCCGGCAGCGTCGCGGCCGCTATCGCCGAGGCCAGCGCGGCCAGCCTGGTTTTATACAGCGCCTCGTTCCACGCGCCTGTGGAGACCCGGAATTCCTCGTACTCCCCGCCCTGGTCCACCGGATCGAACAGGGTCTGCAGGTTGTACGACATGATGACGACGCTGCCTGAACGTGCGGGCGCGGTCTCGCAACGCACGCAGGCGAACAGGAACAGAGGAATTGCCAATATTGGCAGGTAACGACGACTGGACATGTGGAGCTTGCTCTCCTTACCAGGTACGGGGCCGCGAGCCCCGGCGCTTTCGCTCCGGGGAGGGGTTGGCGAAAAAAACTGGCTAGAAGCCGAGTTGGTCGCGGGTGGTGACTATCCTGGAGACGAGCCCGTAGGTAACGGCGTCTTCGGCGCCCATCCAGTAGTCGCGGTCGGTATCCTTGACGACGCGCTCAAGCGGCTGGCCGGTTTCTTCGGCTATCAGCTTGTTGAGCCTGTCGCGGGTCTTCTCCAGCTCGCGGGCGTGGATTTCTATCTCGGTGGCAACACCACGCAGACCGGAGAGCGGCTGGTGTATGAGGTAGTGCGAGTTGGGGAACGCGACCCGGCGTTCCTTGGGGGCGGCCAGCAGTATCAGCGCGCCCGCGCTTGCCACGAGGCCCATGCCTATCATCCATACATCGGGCTTTACGAAGCGGGCCATGTCGAAGATGGCATACCCGGCATCCACATCGCCGCCGGGGGAGTCTATCATCACCTTGATGGGGTCGGAGCTTTTAGCCTCGAGGAGCAGGAACTGGCGCACGACGCGCTCTGCGAGTTCCTTGTTGACCTGGCCTGAAAGCAGGATGGTCCTGGTCTCAAGGAGCCTTTCCGCCAGGGCGTCCGGACCCTTTGGGGTCTTGTCTTCCTCGTCGTCATCTTCTTCGTCGAACCGCTGGTATATCTGGCTGCGCATGGAGTCTCCTTCTGTGCTGGGTGGCCGCCCCGGATGCATCCGGTCGGCGGTACCACGAGAGTATAATGAAAATGCTGCCATTCGACTATGGAATGCGCCTCTGCTTGAATCGGCTGGCGCTTTATAGTATTTTTCATATATTGTGTCATCCACCCCGCATGATCGTAGAGGAGTTCATATGAAGGCTTTGTATCCGATAACCGCACTACTGGTTGCTTCGCTGTTCCTGGCTTCAGCCTGTACCAAGCCCGCACCGGCTGCAACGGCACCGGCGGCACCGGGGTCTGTCCCCACGGAGAACCTGGTGGAGGCTTCTGCCACGAACAAGATCTGGTACGTGGACCGGCTGGAGAAGCTGGGCTTCTACGTGTTTCCGGCACCGGAACCGATACCGTCCTTTGTCGTGAAGACGCTCAAGGGGGTGGACACCAGTCTGGCCTCTGTTGCCGGCAATGTGGTGCTCCTCAATTTCTGGGCTACCTGGTGCCCTCCGTGCCGGACAGAGATGCCGTCAATCCAGATACTCAACGACAAGCTCAAGGCCTCTGCCTTCAAGGTGTTTGCCATCAGCGTGGCCGAGAAGCCCGCCACCGTGACCGAGTTCCTCAAGACCAACCCGTACAGTTTCCCGATGTATCTGGATGAATCCGGTTCGGCCTCGGCACCGTTTGCAGGCCAGGGCATCCCGACCACCTTCATCCTGGACAAGCAGGGCCGGGCCATAGCGGGCATGGTAGGAGCCCGCTCATATGACGGCCCTGAAGTGGTAGCGCTGATGAAGGAGCTTTCGGAGCGCCTGCAGTGACCCAGGTATCCATACTTGTAGCGCTTGGAGCTGGCCTCCTTTCGTTTCTGTCGCCCTGCGTGCTGCCGCTGATACCCGGCTACCTGTCGTTCATCAGCGGTGCCGGCGCGGACGAGATCCGGGCTGGTACCAAGCGCGCGGGCGTATTTTACCGGACGCTGTTCTTCGTGCTGGGCTTCTCGGCTGTCTTTGTGGGGCTGGGCCTGCTGTTCTCCGGCGGTGGCATGCTGACGGCGGGTCGCTCCAACCGCATCGTCTCCATAGTAGCCGGCGTCATCATCGTGGCGCTAGGGCTCAACACGATGTTCGATTTCATAAAGCTGCTGAACTCCGAGGCCAGGGCTCATGTGTCCAACAAGCCTACGAGCGCGGCCGGGGCCTTTGTCGTGGGCATGGCCTTTGGTGCCGGCTGGACTCCCTGCGTGGGCCCGATCCTGGCATCGATACTGTTCATGGCGGCACGTTCCGGCGGGGCGGGCAAGGCTGTGCTGCTGCTGTCCGCCTACTCGGCCGGGCTGGCGCTGCCGTTTCTTGCGGCTGGCCTGTTCTTCGAGCGGCTGGCGCCGTTGTGGGCCTGGTTCAAGCGCCATGGCAGGGGCGTACGGCTCGCGTCCGGCGGTCTGCTGGTAGTCATCGGGCTCTCAATGGCGCTGGGACGGCTGACCGCCATCAATGCGGTGGCTGCCCGAACGGGTTTTGCGCTGCAGGCGTTCATGGTGTCGCAGCCGGTGGCGGCGAAGGCATGGGTCATAGGACTTCTGGTGGCCCTGGCCGCCGCACTGGCTGTAACCCCGCTGATCAGGAAGACCCGGTTTGCGCAGCCCGCACGTCTCGTGGGGCTAAGCACAGTAGTCGTCCTTATCGCGCTGGAAGCTTCTAACCTGATATCGGTAGCACAGGTTGTATCGGACTGGCTGCTGTTCCAGGGGATTTAGGAACCAGTCCAGGGGTCGGTGCTATGCGGTGCCGACCTTGAACGACCTCCTGAAGTAGTGGCGGCGTATGCGCTCGAACCACACGACGGCGAGTGCCATGAGCACTCTCGGTACCGTTATCCAGAACAGCGGCACTCCAATGGAGACATAGAGCACAGAGTCCTCGAGGAGGCTATGGCAGAGGCAGGCATGGTGGTTGACGAGGTCAGCCTCCTGCGGCTTCATCTTGCCGTCCTTGACGCGCTCCATGATGATGCCCGCGCCGTACGCGTAGCCCACGACATTCAGGATTATCCACAGGAAGCTGGCGTTGTGCGGCAGTCCGAAGACGCGCATGGCCGGCGCGGTGATCCTGGATAGGAAGTCCATGATGCGGAACTCTTCCATCAGGCGCTGGCCTATCATGATGAGCAGGACGAGGACTACGATCTTGGTAACCAGTCTGAGAGTCGAGAGTCCCCAGGCGGACATCATCGGCAGGAAGGCAACCGTAGCTTGTCCAGCTGCCGCCGCGCCCGTCACTATGGTTGTATCGGCCGGCAGCACCAGGTTGAAGACGTAGCCCGCAGCGATGGCCCAGCCGATGCGCATGACTATCATCTTGGTAGCCGATGAGCCGGACTTCTTCATGATGGCGGTTTCTACGATGAGGTTGTGGGCCGTCAGGCACATGATTGCGAGTATGGTTATCTCGCGCATGGTCAGCGGCAGTGTCTCGATGACCGCGATGGCGCTGTAGTTGGTGAGCAGGGCCGAGCTGACCAGCACGAAGGCGGCTTCGCCGGGCAGTCCGAGCAGGCCCATGGCCGGTGCGAGGAACCGGGCCGCCCAGGCCAGGATGCCGCTCCACTGGAGCAGGGCCACGCCGAGGCTGACCGGTACCATGATCTTTGCCAGCAGGAAGGCGGTCTTTATGCCTGATGACAGGCCGCTCCTGACTGCGGATTGTATCCGTGTTGCTACGTTCGGGGTGTCGTTCATCGGGGCGGATTGTCCTTGCATGCGCGGCGCCTGTCAAGGGCGGCAGGGGTAGGGTTCACAGGTGCACCGTCATGCCTTCCCTGGACGCGTCCAGCTGGAGTGGAGTCTTGCCGTGGATCTTCTCCTGGTAGAACAGCTCGAGTTCCTGCAGTTCGGCATCGGAACGGTTTGGGTCGTGGTGGAACAACAGCAGGTGCTTGACGCCGGAGCGGCTGGCGGCGTTGATGGCATACTCGAAGGACGAGTGGCCCCAGCCCTGCTTGCCCCCCTTGTATTCCTTGGCGCTGTACTGGGTATCGTGGATCAGCAGGTCTACGCCGCGATAGAACGATTCTATGCGTTCGTTCTCTTCTTTTGCCGCCAGGTTGCCTTCTTCCGCTATCAGCGGGTCGTAGTCGGGGTGCGCGGGATCGGTCGGGAACAGGTTTATGAACGGCTCGTGGTCGTAGGCCGTGGCGAAGGACTTGCCCTCGTATTCGATGCGGTAGCCAAGGCACAGCACCGGGTGGTTGAGGTACTTGGTCCTGATGGTGATGCCATCGCCGAGGTCCAGCACGGTTTCCTTGAGGCTCTGGTAGGTGATTTTTGCCGCCAGCTCGTCCTGGCGGACGGGCCAGTAGCGGTAGGAGAGCTGCGAGCCTATGATCTGCTCCAGCGTCTCGTCCTCGAAGTTGACCGGGCCGCGGATGCGGAGCGTGGTGCCCGGCACGTAGATGGGCGTGAACATGGGAAAGCCCATGATGTGGTCCCAGTGCGTGTGGGTCAGGAACATGTCCGCGTCTATGGGACCGTTCTTGAGTTCGTTGCGTACGAGCCAGTCGCCCAGGCTCCGTATGCCCGAGCCGGCGTCTATGACGAGGAGCCGCTTGCCGCAGCGCACCTCGATGCACGAGGTGTTGCCGCCAAACACGACGGTGTCAGGCCCTGGCACGGGCATCGACCCACGATCACCCCATATTTTAACGCTGAACATTGCTGTGCCTCCAGGCGCTTACTTGACCTTCAGGAATATCGACGCCTTCTCTATCTCGGCCGCCACCGCCGTGTCTATTTCCTCGAGCCAGGTCTTGGGCACGCCGAGTCGGGCGAAGGTCTCGGGAGCAATCTTTTCAGGATAGAGGCAGCCGGAGAAGCCTATGCCCTCGCGGCTGGCGTAGTAATCTGCTACAGCTACGGCGAGTACGATGTCCGCGTTCTTGCCGTCGAACAGGGCCACATCATGGTGAAAGCGGATGGCATCGGCTATCGGCCCGTCCAGGTGCCAGGCTTCAGCTATCATGGAGCCGGCTTCGGCATGGTCCATGTCTATGGCGCGTTTCTCCGCCAGGTGTATTGGAATGCGCTCGCGGTCTGCCAGGGCCATGGCCTTGACGTACTCCTCGGACAGGGCGTTGTTCAGGGGTATCTTGCCGATGTCGTGCAGGAGGCCTGCCGCGAAGAACTCGTCGAGCCGCTGTGCTGGAACGCCTTTTTTCCTGGCTATCATCTTGGCGACGACGCCGACGCAGAGCGAATGCCGCCAGAAGCCTTCCATGTTGAGGGCGCGGAACCCTGACTTGTCGGCGAGCTTGTCAAGGATGGCGGTGCTGAGGGCCAGGTTCTTTACGGTGTTGACCCCGAGCATGATGATGGCCCGCACGAGGCTCGTAACCTGGTTCTGGAGCCCGTAATAGGCGGAGTTGATCAGCTTGAGGACCTTGCCCATCAGCACGGGGTCGAGCGATATCACCTTGTCCAGGTCGGTCGGGCTGGTCTTGGGATTGTTGCATATCTCCATGACCTTGGCGACCGTGGTGGGCAGGCTCGGCATGGAGCTTATGTAGCGTCGTATCTTCAGTATGTTGTTACTTTCCGGCATTGTGCTTCTCCCGGCGCATGAATTCTATCAGTTTGGCGAGGCGGGGGGAGATCTGCACGCCCTGTATCTCGGTCGGGAGGATAGGGGTTGCCGCAGGTTTCGTTACGCGGTCGATGATGGCGTCAAGTTTTGAGGAAACGCCGCTTTTGTCCATGGCTTCGAGCTTTTCAGGTGGCAGGGACCGTGTCAGGTCCTTGAGGTACTGGTAGAGCTTTGCCGCTTCCTCTCCGAACGGATCTATGGGTTTTTCAGGTTCCACTGGTTCTTCGGGAACCGCCACGGGCTTGGGTTCCGGCTCCTGCACAGCTTCTGGACGCTTTGCCTTCGGCGGTTCGGACTGTGGTTTCGGGGCGGGCCTTGGCTCGGGTTCAGGCTCCGGTTCAAGTTCCAGTTCGGGTATGGAAGGATTCTCGACTCCGGCCCAGGGATCTTCGTCCTCTTCCTCGGTAATCATGGCCTCGTCTGGTTCCGGTTCCTCGGGAAGAGGTTCTTCCTCGGGAAGGGGTTCTTCCTCGGGAAGAAGCGTTTCTTCGAGGGGCAGTTCTTCGTCGGTCTCACCGGTTTCTTCAAACTCGGGCTCGTCTATGTATTCCAGCGTTTCCTCTTCCTCAGGCGTCTGGTCCTCTTCAGGTTGCGACAAGTCCATTGGATCGAGGCTTGGGGGTTTTTGTTTTTCAGCGGCGCGTGGTGGAACCGGATATTCGGGAAAAGGCGGGAACGGGGGGAACGGTGGAAAGGGAGGATATGAGGGTTGCTGGGGCATTTGCTGCTGGGGCAGCTGCTGTTGGGGAAACTGCTGTTGGGGCCAGGGCTGCTCGGGGGCCGGTCTGGCTGGGGGTGGTTCCGGCGCTGCGGGTTTTTCTTCCCTGGCAGGAGCCGGTGGCTCACCCGCATTTTTAGGTTCATCACCGTACAGGTCCTGGCCTTCCAGCAGGGCATCAACCTCCGGTTCGTCTTCATCGAACTCGATCAAGTCTTCGTCTTCCTCGGCCAGTTCGTCCTCACCGTCCAGTGGCTCTTCACGCTCGTCGAGGAAGACCAGTTCTTCTTCCTCGTCTACCGGTATGGCCTGTGCCGAGCCGAGGCCGAATATGGTATCTGCCTCTTCGCCGGCCACTGATCCTGACGCTGCCTCGGTGGCCGAGGCGGAACGGAGTGCGTCGCGCAACACCTTGACGTTGTGGTCCCAGGCGTCGCGCATGTCGGTGGAATAGGCACGCACGGTTTTTTCGTAGGTTTCTATGGAGTCGTTGAGGCCGTCGATGTCGTCTGCCCTGCCGCGTCCGCCGCGGATGTTGACGAGTTTGCCGGCTGCTTCTACCGCACGTTCCTTGTCGCCCAGCGCCTGGTAAGCCGCCGAAAGTTCGAACCAGGCTTCCGCATCGTCTGGTTTTGCGTCCACGAGTTCCTTGAGTATCTGTGCGGCGTGCGTATGTCCGCCCTTGTCCGCGTAGGCGCGCGCGAGTTCGATTTTCGCGGAGCTGTCCTTGGGCCTGGTGATCAGGTATTCCTCGAGTTCCTTGATGGCGGAGTCAGCATCTCCGGCCTCGCGGTACAGCCTGGCCAGTTCTACCCTGAAGGAGGCCTGGCTGGGGTCGAGTTTGACTATCTTGCGGTAGACTTCCTTGGCCTTGTCCGGCTTTCCGAGTGACTGCAGCACCGTACCGTAGATCTTGAGCGCTTCTATGTCGTTGGGGGAGCGGCGCAGGACCTCACTGACGGTGTCCAGGGCAAGGTCCAGGTGGCCGAGCGCCTTGTAGAGTCTTGAAAGCTGGACGCGGAGTCCGTCGTTGTCCGGCATGATGTCTACAAGGGCCTGGATCTCGCCTACAGCCTCCGCATAGCGTCCGGTCCGCTCCAGAACGTCCTGGATGTTGACCGCCGCCTTGAGGAACTTGGGGTCGGCCTCGAGGGCCTGGCGGAACCAGGAGACAGCCTCGTCGGGCTTGCCTGCCTCGGCGTAAGCCAGTCCGATGCCGTTGCGGGCCTGTGCGTTTTTGGGATCAATGGCGATTATCTGGGTAAACACATCTATGGAGTGCTTTGAGTCCGAATTCCTGGCCAGGCATTCTCCGTACCGGGTCATTGCCTCTATCCAGCCAGGCCTTCCTTTGACGGCGGCATCGAATTCGGTGAGTGCGTCATCGGGTTTTCCGAGGGCCTCGTAGGCTATGCCGAGGTTGTAGTGGAACGATGGATAGTTTGGATCGACAGCGAGTCCGCGCCAGAATACCTGGACGGCCTTGGCGTTGTCGCCCATGGCCAGGTAGACATTGCCCAGGTTGTTGTAGGCTATGACATGGTTGTTGTCCAGCTCTATGGCCTTGGCAAAGGACATCTCGGCGGCGCGGAGGTTTCCGAGCGCCTTGTGGGCATTGCCGAGGTTGAACAGGAGTTCCGCATCATTGGGTGTCAGGTCGATGGCGCGCTCGAGCGCGGCGAGCGCATCAAGGGGTTTGTTGAGCCTTAGGTAGGTTACAGCCATGCCTTCGAGCGCGCGTACATCCCTGGCATCTGCCTCGACGGCACTCGAGAATGCCGCGAGGGCGTCACTGGGCCGGTTTGTGCGGAGGTATACGGTACCGAGTACCATCCGCGCTTCTTTGGAGGTTGGTTCTTCGAGAAGCTTCTTGCGCGCATACCGTTCCGCCGTCTCGAAATCCCGGAGTTTCAGGCCATTCTGGGCACGTGCGAGGCTGTCGGAGCTTTTCTTGTCCGTGGTCATGGAGCGACCCTCGATGGCCGCGCGCTGGTCTCGCGCGATGATGCCCCTATGTGGGGAGGATGTGCGTCGTCATACGCGGCGACGGCGAAGAAGTACAAGGTACCGTTTTTCAGGCCATTCAGCGACAGGCTCGAAGTTCTGGATCCTTCTACGAAAATGGGGCTGTCGCCTTCAAGGGCGCCTGTTCCGAAGTAATCTCCCGACGAGATGCCGTAGTATACCACATAGCCTGCAATGTCTGCCTCGGAGACGGGAGGCCAGGTCACGACGATCCGGCCATTGCCTGGCGTCAGGAACAGGCTTGCTGGCGGGTTCGGTGCCTGGTCTGGTTCGTAACGGATGCGCATCGACGAAACAACCGGCGACCTCTCGCCGGGCGCATCGGGATAGAGTTCCATCCTGAGCTGGAGGTAGCGTCCCCGGGGCGCGGGGCCTGTGGAGTCGAAGTTGACGCCTGGTGTGAACGGAACCCAGGGTGGGTTGTCGTCCTTCCAGCCTGCTGAAGAGTCGCCTGCTCTGTAGCTCCAGTGCACCGCTGCCTCGCCGGGCGTCCGGACCTGTGCCGCGATGGAGAGGAGCGTTGAATTCGTTGATCCAAGGTCAAAGATGGGAGAAACGGCAACGGCTCCACCGGCCGGGAATTTCCGGAGTACCGGTTCCTCGATGAACGCCTGGACGATGCGGAACTCGTCGAGCAGGCCCGTGTAGTTGGGTGCCAGTTCAAGCCGCCCCGAGCCTCCGGGTACCGGATTGTAGACCGTACCAGCCTGCTTGCCCGTTGAGGTCGCGTAGGTAACTGCTTCTACCTTGCCGTTCATGAGGTACTCGAGGAGGCCCGTAGCGGAATCGAATCTGACCAGATGGTGGGACCAGCCCCCGGGCACCAGGATGGAGCTACCCTGCAGGCTGATGGTCGTCTGTACCCCGGTGGCTCCGCTGAAGAAGTTGAGGAAGCTGAATACGACCCGGTTCCTGAGCACGAGGCAGGAAATCTGCTGCGACTGGCTGGCAGAACCTACCTTGCGGTTGGCTTTCCAGAGGAAGACAATCTCTCCGGAGTCTGCCCTTGTCGGCTTGAGCCAGAATTCCAGCGACAGGTCGCTCAGGGGCAGGTTGGGGGTGAAAACCTCCGTTGAGGCCGGCTGCAACAGGAGTCGCGAAACCGGCGCCCTGAATGACCCTGAACCGTCCCCGAACCGTGACGTGGCCGAGCGCTCATAGGTACCGATTGTCTGAACGGTCCACCGACCCGTCTCGTCCACAGGCTTTTCCCCGTCAAATGACAGGTACAGGTCGGGATCGACGGTGACGCCGGCCCGTCCGGTATCAGCCCTGCTGGCAAGCATGACGATCTCGGGCCCTGTAGCACCCGGTACGCTTCCGGCTCCATCGAAGACCCATTGCCGGGGTGAACTCGGTGAGTTGCTCGAGGCGTCTACGACGAGCATCTCCTCCGCGCTGGCTACACAGGGAACGGCAGCCGCGAGTGCAACCGCGAGCGCAAGCGCCGCAGCCACGTTGAAGCCTCGGGAATATGGGTAGAAGGTCGGTACGCGTACACGTGCAATCATGCTTTGAAGTCCCTCGATCTGCGGGAATCGGCTGGAAGGCCGCGGAGGCTCCACTTTTTGTTGAAACCCCGTTATCATATTATCGAAGATTATGGACGAGAATAAAGCCCGGCCTGCTGCCGGATTGCGGAATAGTGCCAAACAGGCCCCCGAAGCGCCGGGAGTCTACCTCTGGAAGGACCCCGACGGGGTTGTAATATACGTCGGCAAGGCAAAATCGCTCAAGTCGAGGCTCGCTTCGTATTTTTCAGGCAAGCGGGAGATAAAAACTCGGTTGCTCGTCTCCAAGGCCGCAACACTTGAGTGGATTCTGACCGAGACCGAATACGAGGCGCTGCTCCTCGAAAACAACCTGATAAAGCAGTATGCGCCGCGCTACAACATTAACCTGAAGGATGGCAAGACCTATCCGTCAATCCGCATAACAAATGAAGAATATCCACGGGTATTCAGGACGAGGCGCATCATCGACGATGGCAGCCGATATTTCGGGCCGTATCCGAGCGCGGACGTAATTGACCGCTATCTGGACCTGGTGCGCAGGCTGTTTCCGCTGCGGCGCTGCAAGACGCTGCGGAAACGTGAGACGCCGTGCATGTACTACCACATCGGCCGCTGTTCGGCCCCCTGCGCGGGCAAGACGACGCACGCCGAATACCTGGTGCAGGTGGAGCGCGTCGCGACGCTGCTGGCCGGGGATACGAACGTGCTGGCCGACGCGCTCCGGGTGGACATGGCTACCGAGTCGGCGGCTTTGCACTTCGAGAAAGCGGCTGCGCTTCGCGACACGGTGCAGGCGATAGAGTCGTTCCGCGGGGATTCAGGCGTGGTCGATTTTGCGTACGGCGACCGGGATTACGTGGCCTGGGCCTTCGATGGCAGCCTCGTTGACTTCGTGGTGTTCCAGACGCGGTCCGGCAGGCTCGTCGGCCGCGACCTGTTCAGGGAGCGCAGCTTCGGTTCTGAGGCGGAGGCTGCGGCGGAATTCCTGACTGCCTATTACGGCCATGACCGCGTGCCCCCTCCCGAGTTGTTCGTAAAGAATGCCGAGGGGCTGGAACTGGCCGCCGATTTCCTGAGACGTGAACTGAAGGCCGAATTCCGGCTGGCCATGCCCGACGAGCGCCGCCACGAGGCCGCCCTCGCCATGGCGGAGCACAACGCCCGCGAAGACCTCGCCAAGCGCCGCCGCGAATCTGGCGATGTCGAAGCGCTGGAAGCGTTGCGGGCAGCACTCGGGCTGGAGTCGTTGCCCGAGTTGATAGAAGGTTTCGATATAGCGCAGCTGTCTGGCAAGCATACCGTTGCATCGCTCGTATCATTCAGGAATGGAGCCGCCAACAAGAAGGGCTACAGGATCTACAAGATCAAGAGCCTCGAAGGTGCCATCGACGATTTCGGAGCCATGCGGGAAGCCACCGCCAGGCATTACACCCACGTGGCCAACGACGAGGCCGAAGCGCCAGATCTCGTGCTGATAGACGGCGGTCGCGGGCAGGTGAACGCCGCCTGGGAAATCCTCGACGCTTTAGGCCTCGACCTGCCCGTCGTCGGTC
>JAIFMD010000015.1 GCA_020048755.1 Spirochaetota bacterium | reverse complement strand
CTACGCAGGCAAGGCAGCCTACGCACAGCTTCTTGTCGATCATCACGACACCCTGCTTGTTGACCGTAATGGCCTGCACGGGGCACTCGGCCACGCACAGGCGGCATTCCTGGTCGCAGGCCACGAGGTGGAAGCGGCCGCCGCCGAGCCCGAGCACCTGGATCCGTGCTTTGGCTGGATTGTCTTCTTTGGCATACGCCATCGAGCACGCCGTGGCGCAACTCATGCAGCCGACGCATTTCTGGTCGTCCATCTTAAGGTATTTGATCACGGTAGTTGACCTCCCTTTCAAGTCTCTTATCGTGTCTCTGTGGTTTCAGAGGCTGTTTCAATAATCAAAACTGATATTTCAATAGAGTGGAACGGTAGTATATGAAGGAATAGGCAAATCCGCAACATGGATATTTATACCGATTATGCAACACACGTCCGCACCGCACGTCTGAGTCGCAATATTCAAAGAGGCTTTTCTTAAAGGCCATTCTTAAATGTGCGCAGGGGCCCGCTTGGGAAAACAAGGGGTTTCGCCATCCATGGCGTTACGGAACGCTTCGCGTTCCATGCCTCTGAACGGTGGTCGCCATCCATGGCGACCGCATCACCGGTATCAGCTTTTATAACATGCTCATTGAAGGCTCCGATGCACCACGGATGGCGCATCTACTGCGAAGCGTGGAGCTTTGCTCCATGACGTCATGGACGACGAAGCGGTGCGGACGTGGCTTTTTTGCAGGGGAGGAGCCGTAGGAATAGGTGGTTGGTTAGGCCGGTTGGGGTTTTATACAGTGTCGGGGGATGGTGATTGGGGGAAGAAAGGCCCCCTCGGGGGAGGGGGCCGGAGAGCCTGAATTATTATTAGAATCTGAACGTTGCGCTGATCCCGAGTGACGAGAGTAGGGTGTCAAGATTGAAGTCACTTAGTCCCACACCATTCAGGGCGGTCATGATCGTGGCCCCTTCGAGATCGATGGTCAGCGCTTCACTTGGCATCCAGCGGAAGCACCAGCCCATCTGGCCGTTCCATTGCGTGGTTGTTGTAACCGTTGTGGTACCAGCAGTCGTAGCCGTATCATTGAGTTCTGCACCAGCCGGATAGTGTGTAGCATTGGTGCTATTAAACACCTCAATTGCACCATCACTTATGGTTACGACTTGTGCGGTGCTCGAAGCTGCGGTATTCACAGTGGTTACTTTAGATGAATGAACCAGTGTGTAACCGAAGATTGTGGCAAATTTGCCTTCTTTGAATGAAAGCTTGACCGCTGTTGGAAGGTTGATGTCGAGAGCTATGACGCTTTTCGTGTCGTTGTCTGCGTAGGTTTTTGTTGAAGTGTTGGTGGACGAGCCTTCGTACCCGTCGACTTCGCCAATCAGCAAGGCAGCTGCATCGAGGCTTAATGCGCCTTGAGCTGCAAGAAGGGTGGCCGGGGTGACAGTGACTGAGTCGGTATATGCTCTGGTTATAGTTGTTGTCTCAGTGGCGTTGGTTGTAGAACCAAACCCAAAGCCGGGCTGGAAGAATGCACCGGTACCGAGAGTGACGAAACCACTCGGATCAGTGAGCTCAGCCATTCCGCCAAGTTCGAAGCCTAGAGTTAACAAGCCATTTTTTTGGGAAACAGACTTACTATAGTTGTATGCCCAGGTATCGTTTTCTGCTGCAGTTGTAGCTAAGCTGTATGTCGAAGCTGCGAGCAAGGTGGTAGCTACAGTATCGTTTTCGCTGAGCACGCTCAGGAGTGCTTTTGTCCTGAATGAGAGAGCATCGTCGATAACGAAGACAGGTTCGGCACCGATGGCAAAGTTGAGATCGAAGCCATTGTTTTTTGATACGGTAGGGTCGATGTATGCTCCTGGTTCGGGTGCCCAGGCTCCTGCAAGTGTATCCATCGTCCAGGTAGCCGTTCGGTTGGTACCGTAACTGGCAGTATAGGTATTCACATCAGTGCTTATGGCAGTACCGGCGCCCGCCGTAGATGCATAGGCGACTGTCTCCGAGTAGGTGGTTTTTACTTGGGTAAGTCCGAGTGAGTTACTTGAGCTAGTCATGCCGATGTTCGCGATTAGTGGTATACCAAAAAGAGTATACTGGCCAAGAGCCTTTGCGATAAAAGTTCCAGAACCACCATAATTAGTAGCTGCGCCATTCTCGCCGTACCCGATATTCAGTGTCTCTGCAGTTGTAACATCATCACCTGCACCGGTTAGCAGGGTTGCTAAATATGCTGCATCGGTTCCCGCAGTCCAGGCATAGCTGCTTGTGCCGCCAATGGAGCGGGCCGTACTGCTCTGGTAGACAAGGAGCGACACTCCGAGGTTACCTAATGACACGCCGGCGAGACCCGTGGTTGTCGATGTTGTATCCTTGGCTGTTGAGGTATAGCTGGAAACCTCAGTATAGTCAGCAGTCCCGAGGGTATTGGCGTCGAAAACTTGCGTGGATGCGCCTTCATCGGCAGTCAGGCTGCCTGCAGTGATGTTGCCTGTGAGCGTATACCTGTGTCCGAGCATGGTGCCTGCACGGAACCCAAGGACAGGGAACGTTGCAGCAACCTGATAGTATCCAACGTCACCCGTAGATACTGATGGCGAACTAGTCGTGAAGGGATTCGTCCAAGTAGTTGTTTCTCCTGTGAGAGAACCGTAGTTGCCATAGGCTGTGTAGATGCTGTAGCCGTCATAATCAGCAAGGTTGATGGGTGAGCGGAAGATGAAGTCAATCTCGTCCGCGAAAATTCCATTCGAGATATAATTGGGTATTGCCCGAATGCCGGTCCAGCCAAGGCGGCTATGAGTAACAGTGCTGTAAGAATACGTTTCATGTCTTTTCCTTCCTTAAAAAAAATTTCAAGATATGTCCGGGCTACGTCCGGGTGCGAAGTGCACGCACCAAGTGTAGTGCGTTGTGGTGGTGAGCACAATGAAA
The DNA here is from genome assembly GCA_020048755.1 of Spirochaetota bacterium. Lineage (GTDB taxonomy): Bacteria > Spirochaetota > Spirochaetia > Treponematales > UBA12059 > SZUA-370. The sequence continues at coordinate 3,906 of JAIFMD010000015.1, read as the reverse complement.
ATGTGGGATTTTAGTACTAAATATACTTGGAAGGTAAAATTAGGCAGGGAATTCGATGATTGCGGCGGTGCCGCCGCCCGGGGGTGTTTCGTAGTTGAGGGTGCCGGAGAGCTGGGCCACGAGGCCGACGACGAGTTGTTCGCCTATGCCCTTGCCCGTTGATACGGCGACCGCGTCGTGGCTGCGGGCGGAGGTTCCCCTGCCGATGCCGTCGTCGATGACGGAGAGGCGCCAGGAGGTGTCCTCGCGGGTAAAGGAAACTGTTATAGAGCCGAGTGCACGACCGGTAAAGGCATGCTTGAGGGCATTGGTGACAAGCTCGTTGACGACGAGGCCGCAGGGTATGGCCTTGTCGAGTGACAGGGCGACCAGTTCGTCTGCCTGTACGTCTATGTTCGTTATGCAGGTACCGCGGTTGCGGCCCCAGCCGAGGGTTTCGCAGATCTGGTTCAGGTAGCCGTACATGCCGAGTTCGACGAAGGAGCCGGTCCGGTAGACTTCTTCGTGGACCAGGGCCATGGCCTGGATGCGGTCCTGGCATTCCTCGAAGGCAATCCTGGCGCTCGCATCGTCGAGGGTTCCCGACTGAATGGACAGGATGCTGGAGACGATCTGCAGGTTGTTTTTGACGCGGTGGTGGACTTCCTTGAGGAGTACGTCCTTCTCGGAGAGGCTGGCTTCAAGGGCCCCGAAGCTTTCGTCCAGGCGGATTTTCATGGCGACGAAGGAGCGGGACAGCCGGCCCAGCTCGTTGTCCCGGGTGCTGAAGCTGTTGAGTTCCTGGGGTATGGGCTTGCCGGGGAGGAGCATGTCGACGCAGTCAGCCATGGTCCGTATTGGCTTCGTTATGTAGCCAACAACGAACCAGCCCACCATAAAGGAAACGCCGAGGAATACCGCGAGCAGGATGAAATTCCTGAAGTCAGCAGCCAGCAGTTTCTGTGCATAGGAATCTTCAGTTACCGCGAGGACTATGGTCCAGTCCAGATTCGATCCGGGCGTGAAGGGTACGGCGCGCCCGAGATAGCGTCTGCCGCTGATTCTGAAAGAGAACCTGCCGGGGTCGGTTGCGCTGTCCCTGGCCAGGGCTGAGCCTGCGGCGCTGGCAGCGGAGGCGACCCGTATGTCGGCATGAGACGCTGCAAGCGCACGGTTGCCCTCCAGGTCTGTCAGTGCTGCGGTAGAGATGGCTATCAGGCGTCCTTCGGCGTCGGAAACATACATGAAGCCGTTCTGAGCTTCCTTCATGTCTGCCAGGTACCTGGAGAGGGTGCCGAGCGTTATGGTGGCGCTGCATACGCCTGCCAGCTTGCCATTGGCATACATCGGCATGGTGGCGGCGACAACCGGTTCGGCATTGGAGTAGAGGGTGTACGGCGCGCTCCAGGCGGGGCCGTTTGCGGCGATGGCTGCACGGTACCACGGACGCTTGCGGGGGTCGTACCCGGCTGCCTGGAGGTTGGGTTCACCGAAGCTGCCGTCGGCAAGCACCGGTTTGAATGCCAGCGCGCCGCCTGTAGCCGTTCCTGCGGCTCCTACCCGGTAGGAGTTGTCGGCCTGGCGCTGGGCTTCCAGATATTCACCATCTTCGGTACCGACGGCAAGTATGGCTATCATCGGATCCCCGCGGAGCTGGTCGAGGAAGGCCCTGCGGATGTAGGAGGCTTCGTCATCGGAATGTGGGATGGAGCTTATGAACGCCGCGTTGGCTCTGGCCGCATGGGCCGCCACGTTGAGGCGCCCGCGCATCTCCTCGGCTATGCGGTCGGAGGATTCACGCATTATGGCTGATACGGCGTCACGGAGTGCTTCCCTGGAACTGTCTATATAGAGAATCCACGACAGGGCAAAGCCTACGCCTGTGATGAGGAAAAATGGCAGTATGATGACCCGCTTGAGCCTTGCGCCCTTGGGGCCGGAATGGTGGGCTTCAGGGGAGGCCCCTGTAGTGTCGATCGACATTTTTTCAGTATATGACTCTATTTGTCATTTGTGTAGAGAGCTTTTTACATGCAATTCATGCTATATTCGGAGCATGACGATTACGCTGAATGGTGCCGTGGAGCGCTTTGGGATGCAGGAGAGCACAGTCCGCGGTGTGCTCCAGGCCAAGTCCTGGTCGTTTCCTCTGATCGTGGTAACGGTGAACGGCAGGCTCGTGTCCCGGGCGGACTGGGACGTGGCTCCTGTTGTTGACGGTGATGTAATGGACGCGACGCACCTGATGTCAGGCGGTTAGGAAGGAATCCATGGCAATGACGAATTCGGTTAAACTAACGACGGCACAGTGCGCCGAGGCGATGCGAGGCAAGGATTTTGGCCCGGAGATCCGCGGGGCGGCGGAACTGGTTGCTGTGGTACTGACCCAGGGCTGGTGCCCGCAGTGGAAGATGATGACGTTCTGGCTCGATGCCGCAGTGGCTGCAGCGGGAGCGACGTTCTGGGCAACCGGAGCGTACCGTATGTGCGCTATTACCGCGGCGGGGTCCTCGTCGCGGAGAGCAACTACGTGTCAAAGGACGGCTTCCTGGCCAACTTCAAGCGGAAAACAGCATAGCGCAGCGCTTCAGGCACCTACGGCTTTCTCTGTCAGCTCGATCAGGAGCGGCACGAGCTGCTTCTTGCGCGACAGCACGTCCTTGAGTTCGAAGGTGCGCTCGCCGAGTCTGGGGAAGCGGAGCATCGCTACGAATTCCTTGTCACCCTCCACGAAGAGGACGCTGGACAGTTCGGTTATGTCGGTGACCATGAGCGCGCTGAAGTAGTGCTTGCCCGCGGCGCGTATGGCTGCCAGCTCCGAACTGACCTCCGCCGAGCGCTCGAGTATCTCGTCGGGTGAGTGCACCTCCACCTGGCTTACGCTGAATGTGAGTTCTGCCGCGTTGTAGACCTTCATGTCCAGCCTGACTATCTCCGCGACCGGCTTCTTGCCCACGAGGCTGGCGGAACTCATGATGTCGCGGCCAAATTCGGCTATCTCCAGGTCGGCGATGTTGGACAGGTATTCGGCGGCCTCGCGGTCCACATCGGTGACGGTGGCCGATTTGAGTATCAGCGTGTCCGAGAGTATGCCCGCCAGCAGCAGCGAGGCTATGGGCTTGGGTATGGGTATCTTGGCGTCGCGGTACATCGACGAGATGATGGTGCTCGTGGAGCCCACGACCCGGTTGATGAAGGTGATGGGATAGCGGGTGCTGAACGCGCCGAGCCGGTGGTGGTCTATCACTTCAAGGATGCGGTAGTGCTCTGCGCCTTCTACGGCCTGGCCCAGTTCGTTGTGGTCCACCAGTATGAGGCTGATGTTGGGTTCGCGTATCAGGTCGCCTTCGTCGAACAGGCCTACGACGCGGCCGTCATCGTCGAGGACAGGTACGGAGCGGCTCGGGCTCTCGGCTATGGCCTCGCGGGCGCGCCTGAGCGTCTCGTGCCTGCGTACGCTCTTTATCGAATCGTCGCCCATGGTCTCCACCGGCGTGGAGTAGATGACGAGGAGGCTGGTGCTGGAGGTGTCGTAGGGTGATATGAGCACCGAGACGCCGTTGGCCTCCGCCAGTTCCTTGAGTTCGCGGTCCAGAAGCGCGCCGTTGGTGACTATCATGGCTCGTACCTTGGACTCTATGGCGTAGCGCTGGACGTCGACGCGGTCGCCGACGATGACGATGACTGAATCGGTGGCCTCCGCGTCCAGGTGGCGCTTGAAGCTCTCGGTTTCAAGCGCGGCGACGAGCATGCGGGCCTTGAACTGCTCGTCCGGCTTGAAGATGCATATGGGCTGGGCCTTGATGGTAGCCTCGAGCCTGGAGATGCTTGTGGGGATGACCGCTTTCTTGTGCGGGTTTATCTTCTTGAGTATGTTCTGGGCAAACGAGCTGTAGTGGAGCATGGCGCGGTAGCGGCCGTCTTCGT
>JAIFMD010000048.1 GCA_020048755.1 Spirochaetota bacterium | reverse complement strand
TCGGCTATGACGTCATCCGGCGACATGGAGGTGAGTACCTTCTCGAGTCCGCCATAGCCGTCGCGGGCGATATATTCGTCGATGTTTTCAGGATTGATGATACCGCAGTTGCGAAGGACGATGCGGTACTGCTTCTGGTAGAACTGGATGTCTTCTACCTTGATGCGGTCCTTCTGTCGTTCGTCCTTGTACAGCAGGCGCGTTACTTCGCGACCCTTGACGATCTGCTCCGCGATTATTTCCCTGGCGTCTGAGGGCTTTACTTCGACGTAGAATGACTCGGAGGGCAGGACCTTGACGATCGGACCCTTTTCGCAGAAGCCGAAGCAACCTGTCTTGACGACCTGGACGTCGTTCTTGACGCCCAGCGCCTCGGCGCTTGCGATGAGTTCCTTGTAGATATCATCGGCGCGGCTTGATTCGCAACCAGTGCCGCCGCAGACCAGTATGAAGTGCTTGTATGCCATGTTTTCGGCCTCCGCTCTATTTCTTGACGATATCGACCGCGGGTCGGTCGTAGATATGGTTCTCGACGAGCGTCTTGCCGACGACGTGCCTGACGACGAGTTCGCGAGCAGTTGGCGCATCGACCCTGCCATAGATAGTAGCAGGCATGCCCGGCATCACTATCTCGACCGTCGGTTCGACGTGGCAGAGGCCCATGCAGCCGGTCTGCCTGATGATCACATCGGCGTTCAGGCTGTTCTCGTCGATGGCTTTGACTATCTCGTCAAAGGTCTGCTTGGCTCCGGCGGCTATTCCACAGGTGCCCATGCCGACGATGATCTGGATGTTCTTGCCTTCAACATCGCGCTTTATCATTTCGCCCTTTTTCTCTTCACGGAGTGTCCGGAGCTGCTCAAGGGTCATTTTCGCCATACTGGTTCCTTTCGTCACGAGGCTTCTTGCGAAGCCAGGAATTCGCGGACCGCTACCAGCGCGCCTGCGTCGGTCAGTGGTCCCACGGTCTCGATGATCTCGGACCGGCTGATCTCGTATTCGACGGCACGGAACACATTCCGCCGCCGCACTATGAGCTCGTAATCACCATCAAAGCACATGGCGGACAGGATAAGTCCGGGCAGGTCACCCAGGGGCGGTGTATCCAGCCCGTCTGCCGGAAAGCTGAATGAAAGCGTCGTGCCTTCACCCTTGCGCGACTCGAAGCTGCTGGAGCCTCCAGCCAGTTCAAGTGACTGCAGGAGGAATGGTATGCCCAGGCCTACCTTCCTTCTGGCGTGCTTCCGTCCGTCCGTATAGAACGGATCTTTTGCCCGCTCGAGTTCCTCTTCGTCCATGCCCTTGCCGTCATCCGCGACAGAAGCCTCCAGGAGGCCCCGCTCTTCCGCCACACAAACCGTTATGGTTTTTGCGTCGGCCTCGACTGAATTCTGTATCAGGTCGAGGAGGAAGTCGCAGATGGCGAAGTGCATCGATCAGCCGAGGTTCTTGTACTTTGCTATGATTTCGGGCACCTGTTCCTTGGTCAGCTTGCCGTAGACTTCATCTCCGACCATGAGCACCGGAGCCAGGCCGCAACAACCGACGCACCGGACTGCATCGATGGAGAAGAGTCCGTCTTCAGTGACTTCTATACCCTTGATGCCCAGAATACTCTCGGCTTCCTCGAGCAATGACTGTCCGCCCTTGAGGTAGCAGGCAGTGCCCATGCAGACTGCCAGCCTGTGCTTGCCGGGTTTTGTCGTCTTGAAGTAGTGATAGAACGTAACCACGCCGTAGATTTTGGCCAGCGGCATGTTCAAGTCCCTGGACAGCCGCTCCGCGGCTTCCCGCGGAATGAAGCTGAACTCCTGCTGCACGCGGTGGAGAATCATGATCAAGCTACCAGGCTTGTCTTTCCACTCGTGTATGAAGCCCTCGAGTTCTTTGGTGAACTCTATCTGAGCAACCGCCATACCATTACCCCCTGTGTACATCGATATAAACATATCGATACTAATACCGCGCCAGTGTATCTGAGCGCTTTTAAAAAATCAATCATTCAGCCCGTCCGCAATAGCAGAAAAACCATTAAATTTTACTATATGAAAGCAAACAATCGAATATTAAAACAAAGTTGCTTGTAACTTGAAGCAATCCAGACGCAGCCTTTGTAAGAATTCCAGCTCTTTTTAAGATGGAAAAGAAAGCCCGGAAAGGTTACTATGGATCCATGATGGCTAAAAGTACAGTCGAAATTTTTGACGGGGTTTTCTCGACTACTCAACTGGGACTTCTGGGGTTCTGGATTGCCCTGTTCGCTTTTTCCGTTGCGCTGGCAGCCTACCGCAGGAACATACCCGTCTATCGGTCCGCGGTGGTCTACTTCGGGCTGACGGCCCTGGTTCAGAGTGCTCCGTTCATCGCAACCCTGGCAGGAATCCCGGCCTTTCCGTTGATGCTGGTCATGGTGGCAGCATCACGGGTCGCACTGGCTTTCGTCATAGACCTCGCCTGTGACAGGCTGCTCCACAAAGCGTGGCGGGTGCTCACCTTCATCCTCGCCGGGTTGCTCGTACTGGTGGCTATCGCGGGTTTCATCATAGACCCGTCACAGAGGGCGATGATCGAGGCCGCCGCCTTGGTGTTTCTGGCAATGCACGCCCTGGCTTCCACGACATTCTTCGCCGTAGCGGCCGGGAAAGCTCCGGCCGCAGCCAGGTTGCTGGGTGGCGCGGTGCCCTGGGGGCTCGTCCTGGCGACAGCCGCAACGCTGAGTACTGCCAGGTTATTCGGCGTCGAGTTCATAGAATCGGTCGATGCGTACGCTACCCCCGATGCTGGAGCTTGCCAGGCCAGCACCCGAAGACACTGCCCTGGACACCTATGTGGCGATGATAGGCGCTTCGATCAAGCGCTTCATCCCCACCGAATTTCTGGACCACCTGCAGAAGGCCGACTTCTTCGACCTCCGGCTCGGAGACCATGTCAAAAAGGACATGACCATATTCTTCTCTGACATCCGGGCGTTCACCGAAATGTCGGAGCGGCTGACACCCGAGGAGAGTTTCGCGTTCATCAACTCATACCTCGCACGTGTGGTGCCGGTCATAACCGACCATGGTGGTTTCGTGGACAAGTACATGGGCGACGGCATCATGGCTCTGTTTTCCGAGCACGGGGGAGCGGACCAGGCTGTGGAGAGTGCGGTCGAAATGCAGAAGAAGATGATTGAGTACAATGGGCACAGGGCCAAAGTCAATTACCGGCCGATTTCCATGGGTATCGGCATCCACACCGGCCAGCTCATGCTCGGCGTCGTAGGCGTGGCGGACCGGATGGAAGGCACCGTTATTTCCGATGCGGTCAACCTCTCGTCGCGCCTCCAGAGCATTGCCAAGGCCTTCAACATTCCGCTGGTCATCAGCGAGCGCACCTTCATGCAGCTCGAGGATCCGGGCAAGTACAAGTACCGGTTCATCGGCAAGGTACGGGTCAAGGGCAAGGACGCGCCGGTTTCTGTGTTCGAGATTTTTGACGGCCTCCCCGACGAGCTGTTCGAGCGCAAGATGAAATCCAACACCTTCTTCGAGCAGGGCATGCTCGCGTATTACCAGAAGGATTACTCCCAGGGTGTTTTCTACTTCAAACGTGCGCTGGAAACGGTGCCCAATGACGGAGCCTCGCGGTTCTATCTGGAGACCTGCCTCCGGAAGGCCATGGCTCCTCCAAAACCCCTGGATAAAGCGTTATGAAATCAGACCTGGAATTTGGTGTTGACTGGTATCCCGAGCAATGGGACGAGGCCCGATGGCACAGCGATGCCGAGCGCATCGCGGGGTATGGCTTTACCTGTGTGCGGATCATGGAATTTGCGTGGACCATTGTAGAGCCAGAACCTGGGCGTTTCGATTTTTCGTTGTTTGACAGAGCTGTGGCCGTGCTGGCTGACGCTGGCCTCAAGGTTATAATCGGAACACCGACGGCAACTCCTCCGCACTGGCTCCTGAACCAGCCCGTGTTCCGTGTTTTGCCCACAGGCGCTCCTCATTCATATGGCTCGCGCCGAAACCTGTGCTACAATGCGCCTGACTATATAGCCGCGGCGGCCCGGGTCGTCAGCGCTGTTGCCGGACACTATGGCGGAGCTGCGCGGGTCTCCGGTTTTCAGATAGACAACGAGATTGGCCACGAGGGTTCCGACCGCTGCGTGTGCAGCCATTGCCGCGCTGCCTGGCAGCTATGGCTGGCTGATCGCTACGGTGATATCGGCGCACTCAACACGGCCTGGGGCACGGTGTTCTGGAACACGACCTATACCAGCTTTGACCAGGTGCCGGTTGCTTCGCTTCAGCCTTCCACGGTGCTCAATCCAGCACTGGTACTCGATTATGATAGATTCAGTTCGGATTCAGCCATACGCTTCGCACAAGCACAGACGGCCACGCTCCGTGCCGCGGCTGCGCCTCACCAATGGATAACAACCAACCTGTTTCCGCCGCCGCTCTCCAATGCCATCGACATGGAACAGCTGACTGAAGGTATGGACTTTGTTTCCTGGGACAATTACCCCGTGTGGGGTGATCAGAACGAGCCACTGCCGTGGCAGTTCAACGCGGTGGCACATTCGTATGTGCGCGGGCTCCGTGGCGGGGTTCCGTTTACAGTCATGGAGGAGATGTCAGGCTTCCAGGGACATGTCTGCCTGGGTTACCTGCCTCCCGAACGCCGTGTCGCGCTGTGGGCCGTGCAGGCCATAGCCCGCGGCGCCGAGCGCATCGTGTTTTTCAGGTGGCGCACCGCGCCATACGGGCAGGAGCAACTCTGCTACGGCCTTCTGGACAGTGATGATCAGGAAACCGAACGGCTGCGCGTCCTCAAGGTCATGATGGACCGGGCCCGGGTCGAACTGTCTCCAATCGCCGCAACGAAGGTTGAAAGCCCGGTGTGCCTTGCCTATTCAAAGGACGACGCACGGTTGCTCCGCGAACAGTACCTTTCCAGGGGCTTGCTGCTGCGGATCTCCCCAACGGTACAGGCCGGGTACGACAAGGAAGCGGCGTCCTGGTATGCTCCCTTTGCCACGCTCGGCATCGGCGCTGATATAGCGTCAACCCGGTCCCTGGACGTCGACCGGTACAGGGTCATCTCCCTGCCGATGTACCAGATGGCAGACCCTGCCCTCGTCGAGAGGCTCGGTGCCTGGGTTGAAAAAGGCGGCACGCTCATACTTGGTTACCGGGCCGGGGCACGGGACCAGAAAAACCACAACGTCACGACGCCGCTGCCAGGGTTGTTCGCGGAAATGGCAGGCATTACCGTTCCGCGTTTCGAGTCACTCAACGAGACGAGTGCCCGCCTCCGGGTTGGCCTGGTTCCAGGCAAAGGTCTCGTCTGGGCTGATATCATCGAACTGCATGGAGCCAGGGCTGCCGCGGTCTGGACCGATACCCGAAAATTCTACAGGGGCCATCCAGCCGTCACCGTAAATCAGGTTGGCTCAGGCAGGGTCTGGTACA
>JAIFMD010000071.1 GCA_020048755.1 Spirochaetota bacterium | reverse complement strand
ATGTCGGCGCCTACTCTTCTACTGCCGTCAGCAGTGCGAAAGTTTACCAAAGCTATTACGAAGACACAGCCAAGGATCTGAAGTTCTCACGAGCGGCCAGTCCGTATGGCGTTGGCGATTGGACCACGTTAGCTGTCGATCAGACGGACTCTGTTGGCAAGTACACCTCCATAGCAGTTTATGGAACAAAGGTGTATATCAGCTATTGGGACGAAACAAACAACACGCTGAAATTCGCAAGATCGGATGACGATGGGGCAACCTGGGCGACGATCAGGACGGTTGACTTGGCCAGCGGTAAAAATACCAGCATAACAGTGGCAGACTCAGGCGCTACCGTATACATCACCTACCGGGATGCTAGCAACAATCTGATGATCGCCAAGTCGACTGATAGTGGCGCCACATGGTGAATCTAAGTTGGAGTGAACATGAGTAATCGTTCATCACGCATCGCGTTTCTGTATTGCCTGATTATTGCGGTTGGTGCGGTTTCAGCCCAGACGAATTATTCCGTTGAGTACATAAACGGAGCCGTCGATTGCAGGGTAGGCCAGGACTGGAAGTCGCTGGGGCCTGGAGACTCCGTTTCGGCCGACGCATCGATACGCCTGAGCCGTGGCGCAATCGTGGAGCTGATAGCCAGCGGCAAGAGGATATCAATCGTCAAGGAAGGCGTATACGCCATGGCGTCGCTTTCTGCCAGTAGCCGCGAGCCTCAGAAAGCGCAGTTGCTGGAGATAGTCAGCCAGAAATTGCGATATCTATTCAAGGGTTCCGGTGGAACGGAATCGGTGTTTGGCGTCAGGGCCGCTCAGGTAGAAACCGCCGGATTTGAATCGGGAGGGGCTGCGGCAAAGGAGCAGGGTGAAGCTGCGCTTGCCGCGGGCGACTTCGCAGCAGCGGCAAGATCGTTCGAGTATGCGCTCGACGAAGCCATGCCTGATGAAGAGGAATCACTGCGCATGCTGCTCGCCACGACTCTCGCGCTGATGGACAGGCCTGCCGCCGCTTTGGGCTTTCTGCGTGGAGGCGATGCCACGATTACCCCGTCCAGGGCGCTGCTCGAGTCATCACTACTTTTGCGCGCAGGCGCTCCTGATGAGGCGTTGATCCTGATCCGCGCAACGAACTTCAAACCCGTGGGGAACGTCGCGGTGGCCGAGGCGGCCGAGCTTGAAGGCCTCACCCTTGAAAGCCTGCAGAGGCCTGCTGAAGCTATTGAAGCCTATCGCCGCTCGGTAGCGGCCGCGGACGGTTCGGAGGCTGCAATCCGGTCTAAAGAGCGGCTCGCCATACTCGGGGAATGATTTGATGTCGGATATCGAATCGTTGCAGAAACCATAAAACGTTGCTGGAAAAATTTCCTCAACTGATACTTCCCACTTTCCATACTACGGCGGGGCGGTATGATTTGGTTAGGATCTTGGCTGGCAGGCGACCAACAGTCTGTAGCTGGATCTCATGCGCTCAAGCATGGCCAATGAAAATTGGCTCAGCCATTTGATGACAACCAATCACTGACAGGATGATTACTCCAGAATTAACTCAACGCTGCTTGACATGATGTATCCCATGGCTTACAGTTATTCTCATGCTAACGGTTCGTGAGACTGAAGCTTTCCGATCTTGGATCATTAGCCTTCGAGATGGGCGGGCTCAATCCCGCATCAATATCCGCATCCGTCGACTCGCGCTCGGCAATCCAGGAGACTCTAAGGGTGTGGGTGATAGAGTCTCAGAACTACGTATAGATTATGGCCCTGGATACCGCGTGTACTATACACAACGGGGTGTTAATCTGGTCATTCTCCTCGCCGGAGGTGACAAATCCACACAAGCTCGCGATATTGAAGTTGCCAAAGAGCTCGCGAAGGATCTGGAGGTTTGATATGGGGAATTTGAAAACCACCGAGTGGGATCCTGCCGAGTATCTCGACAGCGATGAAAAAATCACCGAGTACCTCGCAGCCGCTCTCGAGGAAAACGATCCTGCGCTATTCGCTGCCGCCCTCGGCGATATAGCCCGTGCGAAGGGTATGAGCCAGATGGCACGTGAAACAGGACTTGCACGCGAAAGCCTTTACAAGGCCCTTTCTGCTGAAGGTAATCCAACTTTTGCCACGATACTTAAAGTTGTTGAAGCCCTGGGCATTCGGCTTCAGGCGGTACCCAGACACCTTGGGGCGTGAGTTATTTCATCGTCATGAACAAGCTGAATAGAACTGAAGACTCCAAGGCTTGCAAGCGCTTTTCCAGCGCAGATTAAGGATTTTCCGGAGAACTGGCCAGGAATAGCTCAGGCTCAGTTTATGGGAGCAATGTCTACGGTGATAGCCTTATGCCGACTTAGCTTACCTGTCATGGGTAATACGATATACTTATTGCATATAGTGATGCGGCTTAGCGATCGCGTTTGTTTCCACGGAGGAATAGAGATGAGCAACAAGCCCTTGCGTATCGCGCTAATTTGTTGCCTGCTATATGCGACCGGTACGGTTTCAGCCCAAGCTAATTATTCTGTTGAGTACATAAACGGAGCCGTCGATTGCAGGGTGGGCCAGGACTGGAAGTCGCTGGGGCCAGGTGATCCGGTTTCTGCCGATACCTCCATTCGCCTGAGCCGCGGTGCCATCGTGGAACTGGCGGCCTCAGGCAAGAGGATATCCCTCGTCAAGGAAGGCGTATACGCCATGGCGTCGCTTTCTGCCAGCAGCCGCGAGCCACAGAAGGCGCAGTTACTGGAGATCGTCAGCCAGAAAATGCGTTATCTCTTTAAGGGTTCCGGGGGAACTGAGTCGGTATTCGGCGTCAGGGCCGCGCAGGTCGAGACCGCCGGTTTTGAATCGGGTGGGGCGGTAGCAAAGGCGCAGGGTGAAGCTTCGCTTGCCGCCGGTGACTACGCTGCCGCTGCCCGATCGTTCGAGTACGCGCTCGATGAAGCCATGCCGGACGAAGAGGAACCGCTGCGCATACTGCTCGCCACGACCCTCGCGTTGATGGACAGGCCTGCTGCCGCATTGGGTTTGCTTCGTGGAGGTGATACCACGATTACCCCGTCCAGGGCGCTTCTGGAATCATCTCTTCTTCTGCGCGCAGGCGCTCCCGACGAGGCATTGGCCTTGCTCCGCGCAACAAGCATCAAATCCGGTGGGAACGTCGCGATGGCCGAGGCCGCCGAGATGGAAGGCCTTACCCTTGAAAGCCTGCAAAGGCCCGCCGAAGCTATTGAAGCCTATCGCCGTGCCGTAGCGGCCGCGGCTGGTTCGGAGGCTGCAATCCGGTCAAAAGAGCGGCTCGTCGCGCTCGGGGGCTGATTGGATGGACATCGGACCGCGACAGGTTCCCTGCATGATACCTTGTCGTCTTCAGCCCTCCCATCCTGTGCTTATTGTTCTGATGACTACGCTCTTCGCGGCGGCGGTTTTGGCGGGTTGCACCGGATCGGCAGGCGCACTGGTCGTCGTGCCGGCGGATATCGATTCGCTGTTGCCTGACTACGACAGCGCGGGCGTGGCTGCCCGCAGGGCGGCGATACTGGCCGGAAGCGGCGACTATGCGACCATAGGCTTGTCGGGCTGCGATTATGCCACGATCGGTGAGGCTCTGGAAAAGGCGCCGGGCGGAATCCGCAAATTTTACCTGATGGACCCTGTCTATCGCGTCGCGGGCTTGCGGATCGAGCGCGACGCCGCGCTCATCGGTTTCGGTGCACGGGACACGGTTCTGGAAGCCGCGGCAAGACCCGAAGAGGCAAACGCAGGTGTGCTTCGCATCGAGGCGGGTGTGCATGTGTACCTGTCGGGAATCACTGTCAGGGCTGGCAAGGTGACCGAGGTGCCGCGCCGTGGCGGTGGTGTCAGCAATTCAGGTTCACTCGTGATGGAAGACTGCGCGGTCATCGAGAACCTCGCCACCTATGGCGTTGGAGTCTGGACTGAAGGCCGTCTGGAAATGCGCCGCTGTGTCATAGCCGGCAACGTCACCCTCGCGCGGCCTCAGCCCGATGAGTACAAGGCCGTTGATTGCGGCGGCAAGGGAGCTGGTCTCCGTGTGGAGAAAGGCGGTTTTGCGCTGGTGGAGGATTGCCTGATAGCCTACAACGAGGCGATCGATGCCGGCGGTGCTCTGCACATTTCCTGTGAAAGTTCGGCGAGGCTCGTCAACACGATGCTGTACGGGAATACGGCGGTCAAGCGCGGCGGAGCTATCGACCTCGCGGGGGGCCAGCTGGAACTGGAGCGGTGCACGCTCGCCGGCAATGCTTCCAACGGCAAGGGGCAGGCTTTTTTCCACAGGGGCATGCTTTCCATGACGGGTTGCCTCTTTGCCGACAACGGACCTGGCAATGCTCATTATCTGGCTAAAGACAAAATGGGCGAGTATGGCGGCGGCATATTCAAGGTCGATCAGGACAATTTCGACAGTTCTGGCAGCCTCCCGCTCGCCGCTACGGGGACGCCTTTGTATGTCCGCCTTCATGCCGGGGAAATCAGGAGCAGGTATGGGGCTGTAACCATGTGACGGTTCCGGAACAATCTCCTCAAATGATACTTTCCACTTCCAATAATGCGGTGGTGCGTGTCAGGCTGTTCATGGAGGAATCATGCAGGATCCAGAGGCACTCGAACCGCCAGCCAGAGTAACTCCAGGCAGCGCCAGGCGAACCGTAAGGCTTCTGGCGGCATACCTGTCAGGACGGAAGGCTCTGGTAGCTGGCCTCGGGTTCGCGATCCTCACATCGAACGGCCTCAGGCTGGTCAACCCGCTTATACTCCGTTCCTTCATCGATGCCATAGTGGGTGGCGCGACTGGCAGCCAGCTGTACCGGCATGCCGGGCTTTTCATGGCGCTCGCGCTGGCTGTCCAGGCTCTCGCGGTGGTCGCGGCGTGGTTGGGGCAGGATCTTGGCTGGAAGGCGACCAACGATCTGCGGCTCGACATCATGCGCTCGTGCATGGCGATGGACCTCGGCTATCACAAGGAGCACCTGCCGGGCGAACTGATCGAACGGGTCGATGGCGACGCGAAGACGCTGATGAGCTTCTTTTCTGATTTTGCGATCCGGCTCGTCGGCAGCGTGGCGCTGATGGCCGGCGTGCTCGTAACGCTGTTCCTCGAGGAGGCTCGGGTCGGGGTGGCCATAGGCGCGTTCGCCGCCGTTGCCGCGTTGTTCCTGTTCAAGGTGGCCTTTCTCGCGGTGCCGGTCTGGAAGGTAAACCGGGCCAAGGCCGCCGAGTTCTACGGCTTCGTGGGCGAGCGCCTGGCCGCGCGGGAAGATCTGAAAAGTCTCGGAGCCGCGCGGTACGCCTCGATGAGGCTACGCGGCATGCTCGGCGAGTGGTATCCCTTGCGCCTCAAGGCCAACCTGCTGGGGTACAGCATGTGGACTTCGTCTGAACTGGCCGCCGGTCTGGGTACGGTGCTGTCGCTGGGCCTGGGAGCCGCGCTGTGGCGGGCGGGAACCATCAGCCTTGGTACTGTATACCTCATTTATAGTTATGCCGAACTGATACGTCAGCCGCTTGATCAGCTCCGGGAACAGCTTGAAGACTTGCAGAAGGCTCTCGCCGGTACGTCCCGTACCATGGAGATGCTGAACCAGCGACCCGGCATGTCATATGGCCCCGCCGACCTTCCAGCCGGAGCCCTTGGGCTGTCCTTCCGCGGCGTGAGCTTTGGATACGAGGCTGTAACACGGATCTTCGAGGATTTCAACCTGGATCTGGAGCCTGGGAGCTCGCTTGGCGTACTGGGCAGAACAGGTTGTGGCAAAACGACGCTGGGGCGCCTGGCCCTGCGTCTGTATGACCGCAACGCGGGACTCGTGGAATTGGCTGGGAGACCCATTGACGAGTACTCAGCGGAGGCGCTTCGCCGCGGTCTGGCGGTGGTGACGCAGGACGTGGAACTGTTCAGCGCGACTCTGCGCGACAACGCGCGGCTCTGGGATCCGGCCATCGGTGACGAGGCGATACTGACGGCTTTTGACGAACTCGGGCTCGGCGAGTGGCTCGCAGGCTTTCCACTCGGCCTGGACCAGCGCCTGGGTGCGGGTGGCGTGGGGCTGTCGGCCGGGCAGGCCCAGTTGCTTGCGATGGTGCGCGTGTTCCTCAGGAACCCGGGGCTCATAATCCTGGACGAGGCCTCCTCGCGCCTGGACCCTGCCACGGAAGCACTGATAGACGGCGCTGTCATCAAGCTCCTCCGGGGTCGCACCGCGATGATCATAGCCCACCGGCTCTCCACGCTGGACAGGGTGGACAGGGTGCTCGTCATGGAAGATGGAAAAGCCGTTGAATATGGCGACAGGACAAGGCTTGCGGCAGACCCGAAAAGCCGTTTCTCCGGCTTCCTCCGCGCCGGGCGTTTGGACAAGGATGAGGAACGACTCGCAGGAGAAGAACGGCTCGCCGTACCGGAAGGGGACATCGTATGAAAGCGTGGCGGCTCCTCCTGCGGATGATGGCATATAGACCCTGGCTCTACGCGATGGACGGCTTGCTCTGGATGATGGTCCACGGTTTCTTCATCATACCGGGCCTGCTGGTAAAAGCCTTTTTCGATGCGCTCCAGGGTGGAACTCTCCGGACGGGGACCGTGCTCTGGCTGATCATGGCCTTTACCCTGGCAAGGATAGCGCATATCTACGTGTCGGCCTGGGTAGATATCCTGCACCGGTTTACAATGAGCGCGCTCCTGCGTTCAAACGCCTTCGACGCGGTGCTTGGACTGCCGGGCGCAGCTTCTCTGTCCTGCTCGTCTACCGAGGCGCTCGATTACATAAAGGAAGACGCGGGGCAGGTCGAAGACGCGATAAGCTGGACCCTGGACGTGCTGGGCTCCGCTGTCTTCACCGTCGTCTCGGTTGTGTTGCTTGTAAGAATTGATCCGGTCGTTACGTTGCTGGCCTTCGTACCGCTCGTGCTGGTAGTGGCGATTGCCCAGAGCGCCGAGGGTAAGGTCAGCCGGTACCGCGAGTCTGCGCGCAAGGCATCCGAGGAAGCTACAGGTGCGATGGGAGAAGTCTTTGGTGCGATCCAGGCCATCAAGGTGGCTGGAGTCGAGGTGCATGCACTGAAGCACGTGGCACAGCTCTGCGAGACCCGCCGCAAGGCCGCGCTGAAGGACGGCCTCTTCAACCAGCTGCTCGACTCGATCTATCATAATACGGTTGGAATAGGAACCGGCATACTCCTCGTCGTCATCGCCTCACGGGTAAGCGCCCTGAGTTTCAGCCTGGGTGATTTCTCGCTCTTCATCTTCTGCCTGTCGTTCGTAAGTGACTATACCTGTTTCTGGGGTGGGTTCCTTGCCCACTACCAGCGCACCCGGGTGTCGCTGGACAGGCTCAGGGAGCTGGTGGCGGATCCTTCCGGCGCGGTGCTGGTCACGCATACACCGCTCCCGCTTACCCCGCGGGCCAAGGCTCGCAGCCGGCGGAGGTGTGAACCAGTTCTGCACCGTGAGGAGACCGGTTCCGGCTCCGCATTCCAGCGCCTTGACGTGCGCGGGTTTACCTGCCTGCATCCGTCTGGCAAGGGAATCCATGACGTGGATCTGAGCCTGGGCCGGGGCGACCTTGTCGTTGTTACCGGCCGGATAGGGTCGGGCAAAACGACGCTCCTGCGGGCCATCCAGGGCTTGCTCCCGTCTCAGGGTGAACTGCTGTGGAACGGCCAGCCCGTTACGGAGCCCGCGACGTTTTTTGTGCCTCCCCGGAGCGCCTACACGCCGCAGGCCCCCGCACTCCTGAGCGACACACTTGCCGAAAACCTCTTCCTGGGGATCGATGAAGAAGAAGCGTTGCTGAACTACGCGCTGCGGGCAGCCGTGATGGAAGATGACATCGCCGCGTTGTCCGACGGCATCCGCACCCGCATCGGGCCGCGCGGCCTCAAGCTCTCGGGAGGCCAGGCCCAGCGTACGGCGGCGGCGCGCATGTTCCTCCGCAAGCCCGAGCTGTACTTCATCGATGACATGTCCAGCGCGCTCGATGCGGAGACGGAACGGCTTCTGTGGAAACGCTTCGCCGAGGTAGAAGACCGGACCTGCCTGGCCGTATCGCATCGCCGCGGAACGCTGGAGCTGGCTGACTGGGTGGTGGTCATGCGCGAGGGCCGGATAGAAGCCCAGGGTCGCCTCGAAGAAGTGCTCGACCGCTCCGAAGAAATGCGGAGCCTGTGGGGCCGGTGAGGACTGACTACAGGTCTTCCGGCCTGGCCTTGAGCGCGAGCCCCGGGAATATGGCAACCGGGACAGCCTCGCGCAGATCCGCCACCGACGGCAGGCCGTACTGGTCGCCCCGCAGCAGGTACATGAACACCTCGAGCGTCTCGGGATTGACTATCCAGTATTCCCTGACGCCCCGGGATTCGTAGAGCCTGCGTTTTTCAGTCTGGTCCTTCATCGCTGTGCCCGGTGAAAGCACCTCAATGATGAAGTCCGGGGCTCCAAGTATTCCTTCGTCTATCAGTTTTGACTTGTCACATACGACGAAGACGTCCGGCTGGACTACATGCTCGATCTCGCCGAGGGCTTCGTCGTCCTCAGGCAGGAATACGTCAACAGGCGCTATGTGCGGGCGGCAGGGTTTTCCTGAGAAGAAAGCGTCAATTTGAACAAATATACCGCCAAGCAGCGTCTGATGAAGGCGCCGCGGGGCGGGGCTCATCGAATAGGCCTCGCCGTTGATGAGCTCCCAGCGCTCGGTCTCCGGCCAGGACTTGTAGTCATTGTAGGTGAAAGGCCGGTCATTCTTGAGTGGACTGGTGCCTGGTACAACTTCCTCATGCATACGCGCCTCCTTCACCCTCATAGAGAGTGTACTACGAATCGGGCGGGGAGCCAATGAGCTGGCTTGGAAAAGCAGCAAGGTCTGTCGGACATGTACGCTTTACGGAGTTCAGGTAACCGGTACCATTGGAATACTCAATGCCGTGTAATAAGCATTTGCCTGATTCAGTAGGCGGGTTTAGAATACAGCTATGTGTGATCCATTACATATTCTGGAAAATGCCGATGTAGCTCCCCAGTACCTGAGCCCGGTAATATCCGCATCCAATCTTGCAAGCTTTATTGAATGGTTCCGTAACCAGGGAGGCAATCCCGCAGAATTGGCTCTACCCGCTCCGCTTGAAGTCTTCACGGTACCTACGAGGGAACAGTGGTTTACGTACAAAGATCATAACAGGCTTCAGTATTCCATCATTGAAAGAATTCCTGATTTTACTTTGCACACATATTTTGATATGGGTTTGGCTATAGCAGACAATAAACGTGTCGGCATCCATAGGATCATTCTGAACATGACCATGGAACAAGATTTATTACCCTTGCTGATACGGATTAGTAAAACTTTCATCACATACGTTTCCATAGAGTTGGTTGAATATCGGGCTGGCTTTTGCAGATTACGATATCATACTGATCCAATAATAAATAAAATTTCACTCGGGGGATTGGCTCACAACATAACTGGGATGCTCTCTGCCGCCATAACGTTCAGAATGAAGTCACCGTGCACCTACACCATCCGTTTGTCACAAAATTTATTAAAAAACATAGCCACTACGATCTATCACCGGCACTCACTTGAGTATGAAGAAGACAATACCACGGTGCGGATGAAAGGTCGGGTTGTCGGAATTAAACAAGCTGACGGATCCATCATTATGCTGGACAATATTGACAGCAACGGCATCAGATTGTTTGACAGCGGCACCATATTCAACGCGGCATACAGCGAAGTGGAAATCGTCTGGCAAACACCGGCTTGTGCCGCCAGCCATAAATCGCCTGTCCGATCATACCTTGTTGCTCCCGGTACTGAAAACACTCCTGATGCTTTGGTGCGTGACCTGGAAGCCCGTCTTTATGATGAGCAGCAACTCTATTTTGAGCTTTACAGAACCAGGCTGGGCAGGACGAGCAACGTTGACGACAAAACGAATATCGATCCATTCTTGCAAGCCATGAGCAACGCTGGATTGACGCCTCGTGAAAAAGATATTGCTCAGCTCGTGCGCCAGGGCTTGTCCAGAAAAGAAATAGCGTCAGCATGTGGTATTGCTTTTGCAACGACGAAACGCCATCTGGAAAGCCTATATGTAAAACTTGGCATCCACGACAGGGTTGAACTGGTCCTGCGGTACCCTGTAACTACCGATATCCGTGCGGATTCCACAGGCCATAGCCGTACTTCAACCGACAGTTTCGATATCGACCCAGAAAAATAATTCCCCGATTCCTTAAATTTGATCAACTCAACCAACGCTCCTAATACATGGGCCACATGGCCCATTGTCATGCTGCCGGGGTGATTCATACTGGTTGCATTCTATGTACCATGGAGGAAAATGATGAAGAGAAGTTCAGTACTAATAAGGATGAGCCTGGTCACGTTAGCCCTGTGCCTCGCACTGTTGCTGACTTCGTGCCCGCAGTTGCTGAACTGGCTGGGTGGTGATGACACCGACGATGATGCCGACGATGACACCACGACGCCGGCTACGGTTCTTGTTACCGGCATTACCATCAGTGCTCCAAACGATTCTTTTACCATATCGACAACCGGTGGAACGCTTCAGCTAACCGCAACGGTTGCCCCGGCCACCGCAACAGACAGCACGGTTGCCTGGACCATAACTTCAGGCGCCACGCTGGCAGAAATAAGTTCAGCCGGTCTTGTTACCGCCAAGGGCGACGGTACCGTTACCATACAGGCCGCGGCACAGGATGCCTCCGGAATAAAGGCTACCAAAGATATAACCATTACCAACAATAATGCCACCGTGACCCTCACCGTTACGGAGTCGAGTTCCGCAGCTGTTTCAAGCAGTGCTCCGGTTGTGTATCAGCTGTCAGCCGACATGAGCTTTGCCTCGATAACCGCCAGCGGTGAAATCAGTGCGGGGGAGGGCACCCTCGTAGCCCAGACCGCCAGTGTACCGGCAGGTTCGTATTATGTCCGGGCTTTCCATGATCTGGATAATAATGGAGCATTGTCTGCTGGCGACTTGTTCACATACAACTCCAGCCTTTCCTATGGAGCATCAAGTTCTTACGTGTTTGTCCCTAGTAGAGTATCCATTGGTCCTGGCGATGACATTCCTGTAAACATCGACTTGCCAAGCTCTCTTCCAGCAGACTGGGGCATCATCAAGGTCAACGGCGCCTATACTGGTAGCTTGAATAATGGTCTGGTTGATGACGGTCATACCCTGAATATAGGTTTCAGTGACGCCACTGATTTCTCAACCAATAATGGTGGCGTGACTCTCAGCGAGAACAATCAAATATTGTTCGTTCTCGGAGCAGGAACCTGGTATGTTGGTGGCTTCTTCGACGCAGATGGCAACACTGATCTTCAATACCCTGGCCCGGACAGCGGAGATC
>JAIFMD010000084.1 GCA_020048755.1 Spirochaetota bacterium | reverse complement strand
GATCCTGGCTTGTAAATATTTTATTCACGAATACTATGAATCTGTTGCTTCTTGTCAGTCTGTATGGTTCCGTGGCTTGGCATCGCGATTTGTCGGTCTACCCAGCCCAACTCATTACGATCTACCTGCTACCTGATCATCTCTTTTCTTATCCTGATCATCCTGTTTGGTTTTTTTAGCCCGGCTCAACCCCCGCTTGTTTCCTTGTAGTATTTGGTAAGGCTCAGCTGGATATCTTCTATATGAAGGCGTATTTCCGCTATTGCGCGCTCCGTGTCGCGACTGCTTATGGCATCGAAAATTTTCTGATGGTGTTCAAAGGAATTATCAAGCAGTTCAGGAAAATGCTCAAAGATGTCATCCATGAACTTCTCCATCAATCCCCGAATGGTAATGAACATGTGGATGATGTAACGGTTGTGTGATGCATTTGCTATCTGGTAATGGAATTTTACATCTTCACTCAGGTAGGTACGGTAGTCATCATTCCTGAGCGCGGTTTTCATCGTTTCAATGGAACCCGCAAGCATCGCTAGTTCATTCTTCGTTATCCGTTCTGTTGCCAATTCAACCATGAGCGCCTCGATTGATGATCGGGCTTCAGTGAGTTCCAAGGTTGCGGTTGAATCGGTAATCATCGGCGGCAAGGGGCGATCAACCCATAGATCTGGATGCTCGGTCAACAGGATGGTACCTACGCCCGGGTTTTGCTGGATGATGCCCATCTTGGTAAGCTGGCTGAGCGCTTCCCGCAATGAAGGTCGGCTGACACCCAGTTGTTGTGAAAATTCATTCTGGTTGGGGAGTTTGTCTCCCTGGCGGAGGGTTCCCTCCCGGACCATGAGCTTGATCTCCTGTATCACCAGATCTGAAACCTTCAGGCGTTTCGATGTAATGCGTGCCATCGTTTTCTCCTTTTCGCATAATCAAGGAGTATAGCACATCCTGAAAAAATATTGTTTGACAGTATGATGGTTTGATAGGACAATGATCAGACAAACAGATTATTGCACTCGTACGTGCAGGAGGTTGTCCGTGACAGATCATTATTTTTCAGTTCTTCATAAAGAAACCGAGAATCGCTTCTGGATAAACAATCCAACGTCGGTGGAGCTCGGTCTTGCGATTGAACACGGCGCCATAGCATGTACCACCAATCCCGCGTACTGCTCACGGCTGTTAAGCGTTGAGCCGGAGTACATGAGCAGTGTCATAGATGACACGCTTGAGCAGACCCGGGACATTGATGCAGCCGCCGTGCTTGTCTACCAGCGCGTCGTTCAGCGCATCATGCGTGCCTACAGGCCCCTCTGGGATTCAAGTGCTGGCAAGCAGGGGTTTGTGACAATCCAGCTGGATCCCCGTATCGATGAAGATACTGCAAGCACCATCAAGGCAATAAAAGACAACCAGTCTCTCGGACCAAATTACATGGCAAAAATTCCTGTCATCAATGGCGCGATCGAGGCAATAGAATTCTGTGTTGCTGAAAACCTTCCTATCTGTGCCACCGAGGTGTTCGCGGTTTCCCAGGCGCGTGCCATGTGTGAACGGTATGAAATTGCCGCGCGGCGTACTGGCAACCGCCCGCCACTGTTCATTACCCATATCACAGGAATTTTTGATGAATATCTCAAGAAGACCGCAGTAAGGGAGGGTATCGAAATTGCCCCCGCGGTACTCGGTATGGCAGGGCTGGCTATCGCCCGCAAACAGTACCGCATGCTCAGGGATGCCGGTTTCGACGCGGTCATGATGGGGGGCGGTGCCAGGGAGACCTACCATTTTACCGGTCTTATCGGAGGCAAGGTTCACGTCACCATCAACTGGAGTACCGCAGATGAAATCCTGAAATCTGGAATCAAAGTGGAATCAAGGCTCGACGAGGAGACGCCTGCGGCTGTCATCGACGAGTTGCGCTTGAAATTCCCTGATTTCCGTAAGGCTTATGACGATGATGGCCTGTTGCCCGGAGAATTTGCCGCTTACGGGCCAGTCCAGCTGTTCCGTAATGCTTTCCTCAAGGGCTGGTACCTGTTACTCGCAGAGATTGTGTCACGCAAGCATTCGCGTGCGCTGTAAGGCGCAACCCATACGGTTCGGGCAGGGAACCGATGCAGACTCGTTGAGTCTGCTGATCCGTTTTAAGGGGGAGCTTCTATGAAGAAACTGCACATGCTGTTTATCGCGACGGTCGTTACCTTGGCCTTGCCCGCGGCTTTGTTCGCGAATGGTGAAAAGGAACCGGCAGCCGCATCTGGGGAGCGGGGCACTGTTAACATCGGTGTGATAACTTCCTTGAGCGGTGGCGGTGGCGTCATCGGTATCGGGCAGCGTTATGGCGCTGAACTCGCGGTGGAACAGATCAACAAAGCCGGTGGTGTAAAAATCGGTGACCGTCAGTATAACTTCGCCGCCGTGATCAGGGATGACGAGAGTGCGCCTGATGTAGCGCTCCGCCGGATGCGTGAAATGGTCAGGGACTACAAGGTAAAGGCTTTTGTAGGCGGAACGCTCGGAAACATCTCTGTAGCCCTTGCCAATGAAGCCAAAAACGCTGAACTCTTCTATATAGCTTCCAACGGTGTTCCGGAAGATTTTTTCCGTAGCGGAATACGCTCTCCCACCTCGGCTTCCATCGTTGCGGCCGCTGAATGGGCTGGTCGAGGCGCTGCTGCGTATATGATCGACAAGCTCAAGGTCAAGCGCATTGCCTGCTTCATGCCAGATTACGCTATTGGCCAGAGCACCTGGAAGGGTTTTGAAGAAATAGCCAAGAATCGTCCTGGTATCGAATACCAGGTATTCTGGCATCCCGTTGGTTCACCTGACCTGACCGCCCAGCTCATCCGTGCCCGGGAATACAATCCTGATATTCTTTTCATGGGCTCCTGGGGAGGCGATGCCATAACCGCCCTCAAGCAAGCGTATGAGATGAAATTGCGCAGCCAGATGAAGATCATGCATTTCTGGCTCATGAACGCCTTTGCTACTGGTATTCCCGCTGAAGCTATTGAAGGCGTATATGGACAGATGTTCTGGTACCATGACATGTCCGGTTTCGTTGACAAGGCTGTCGTAGCCGCTTCCAAAGCATTCAGTGATGCCTACATACTCAAGTACGGTGATCCGCCCGATGCCTATGCCATGACCACCTATTACGCGGTCATTGAAGCCGCCCGCGCCATGGCACTTTCCGGTTCAACCTCTGACGCTGCCAAGATGATGGCCGCACTGGTAGCCAATCCTGAATTCAAGGGAGCCAAGGGCCGTGGAATGTGGCGCAAGGATGGCGCTGTCGTATACGACTACGCTACCTGGATCGTAGAGGGTAAAGGTCCGGCACAGCGTACTTCCACCACATTCGACCGCAAGTTTGACTATGCGCGCATAGTCGACGTGTATGATGGCGGTGAATATGTACCCCCGCTGTCCAAATTAGGGTACTAGTAAACCAGTACGGGTTCTACTGCACTGCAGGTGAAGGAAGGCGCTGCGTATGCACTACGCAATGCGCCTTCCTTCAATCCATTCCACTCAACCAAGGGGATCTAATGGCTGTCTTGCTTGAATCTCAAGGCCTGACAAAAAACTTTGGCAAGCTCCGGGCCGTCAATGGAGTCGACTACTCCATTGAAGAAGGAAAAACCTATGGAATCATAGGTCCCAATGGATCCGGCAAGACCACGTTTTTCAACTTGCTGTCAGGCTTCCATCAGCCTTCAAGCGGACAGGTACGCTTTGATGGCAAGGATATAACCAATACCGAATCATTTGTCCGCACCGGCATGGGTGTGGCCCGTACCTTCCAGCTCGTTTCAGTGTTCGAGTCATTGAGCGTATGGGAAAACCTGGTACTGTCAACGCTCAGGTTCAAGCAGTCCAGCTATCCCAGGGCATTGCCGTTCTTTTTCCGCAAGGCCAACCAGGAAGAATCCCTTGAGGATTGCTTTACCGCGCTTGAGACCGTAGGCCTGGCTGGAAAAGCCGAAAAGCCTACGACTGTCCTTTCTTACGGTGACAAGCGCCTGCTTGAGATAGCCATCGTGCTCTCACTCAAGCCGAGGCTGTTGCTGCTGGACGAACCATTTGCGGGGCTGAGCGACTATGAAATCGGATTCATCATGGAACTCATCCAGTCGCTGAGTGGAAAATTCACGCAGATAATCATTGAACACAAGATATCAAAGCTTATTACGCTAGTCGAAAAACTGAGCGTCCTGCACAACGGATCCATCATCTGTGCGGACGTTCCCGAGGCAGTACTGGAGAACGCCGAGGTTCGCAATGTGTACTGGGGGCGGGGGGCTGGCTGTGATTGAAGTACGCGATGTATCCATGGGCTACAACCAGGCTCTGGTGCTGCACGACATCTGCCTGAAGGTAAAACAGGGCGAACAGGTTTTCATTGTCGGCCGCAACGGAGCCGGAAAGACAAGTCTGCTCAAGACTCTGGCGGGGCTGCTCAAGCCTCACTCCGGAACGGTGACTTTTGATGGACACGACATTACCGGCATGCCTGCCGAGAAGGTCGCCCGTCGGGGACTGCATTTTGTGGCCCAGGACAAGGTTGTATTTTCATCACTTTCTGTGCGAAACAATATCGCATTGGCCGCGCACGCCATGAAGATCGACATTGACAGCGCAATCAGGAAAGCTGTGGAAATCTATCCCAAACTTGAAGAATTCATGGAACTCAATGCTGGCAACCTGAGTGGCGGGCAACGTGAAATCCTGCTTATAGGAAGGGCAATGATAGGTGATCCTAAGTTGCTCCTGATCGACGAGCCGACAGAAGGCCTTGCCGCAAAAGTGATAGACGACATATTCCGCATATTGACCTCGATAAAGGGTACAACTTCAACCATCATTGTCGAGCAGAATCTTTCGGTCGTAACAAGCCTCGCTGACCGTATTTACGTAATGAAAGAAGGCAAAATCATAAAGGAGTTCGACAACAAGCATGCTTGCATCGAGGCTGCCGAGCTGGAGGTATACTTATGAATACCCTGAAATACCCCTCGCTCCGGTCACGACCGGGCAGGGTCATGCTGGAGACGGGAATCGTGCTCCTCGGTTTTCTGGTGCTTCTGGCGATAACTGGTTTCAAATTCTATTGGATAACAGACTTCATGATTTTCTGCATCCTCGTCCTCAGCTTTGATTTGCTGTATGGATATCTGGGGCACCTGTCGTTTGGTCACATGCTCTATT
This sequence comes from Spirochaetota bacterium, assembly GCA_020048755.1. Taxonomy (GTDB): domain Bacteria; phylum Spirochaetota; class Spirochaetia; order Treponematales; family UBA12059; genus SZUA-370. The sequence continues at coordinate 6,293 of JAIFMD010000084.1, read as the reverse complement.
ACGGAACAGGCGCATATCTGGCAGCGTCATGGTTGGTCTATTTCAACAATGATCCGCTTCTCGCGCTCTTGTTCGCAGTCATCGTTACGTCATTGATAGCAGCGGTTACAGGGTGGGTAGCGGTCCAGACGAAGGCAGCGGCTTTTGCCCTCCTGACGATGGCGTTCAATGAACTTGGTTCTTTTATCGTTCATACGCCTCTTTCAAAATACACGAGGGGTGATGATGGCTTGATAGCATCGCCAGGCAAGGTATTCGGACTATTGCGCTTCGGAAAAGACACGGATGCTTTCATTATTGTCCTCATCATTCTTCTGTTGGTATTCCTGGTATTGCGTATCCTGACACGTTCTCCGTTTGGAGTCCTGATCCGCTCCGTCAAGGAAAACGAGACCCGCATCCAGTTTCTAGGGTATGACACCCAGCGTTACAAATGGATCACCTTCATAGTTTCCGCGGCCATCGCGGCGCTTGCTGGCGGATTATTTGTCATGGTACAAGGCTTCGTCAGTCCGCGAGCCATAAGCACGCTCAGCAATATTGAAATCATCTTCGCCATCCTGATTGGTGGAGCGGGATCGCTGTATGGTGCGCTCATCGGTGGTGTGTTGTTCATGCTCGTAAAAAACTATCTGCCCCCTGTCATTTCCGCGGCGGAAGGACTGGCCGGATTCGCACTCCCGCAGTGGGAAATGTGGCTTGGAATAATCCTTCTTATAATCGTATTCAGTTTCCGTAAAGGTGTATTTGGATTCGCTGTTGAGAAGGCTGGCTTGCTACGCCAATCGATCAAATCCAGGAAGGGAGCGTAGTAGATCATGTTTGAAACGATCCTGTATGGATTCACTATCGGGGCGGTACTCTATCTTTTCTCGATAGGCCTATCCCTGACCTTTGGCACGATGCACATAATCAACTTTGCCCATGCCCTGGTGTATACCCTCGGCGTGTATAGCTTCATAGGCTTCCGCGATGCCTTGTCGCTTGGCTTTGTACCGGCAATGCTGATTGCCGTCGTAGCCATGGTGCCGCTGGCCTGGGCAATTGAGCGCTTTGTCATCAGGCGCCTGTACGGCGAGCGCCTTGATTACGCCATTATCGCGACGTACGCCTTGTTGCTGATAGGTACCGATCTCATCAAGGTTGTATTCGGTACCCTGCCGCAATCCATCAATGTGCCCATCCACGTATCGGTCAATGTCGCCGGCGTCGGAATATCCCTCTACCGCATCATCATCGTGCTTGTCGCGGTACTCATATTCCTTGGACTCAGGCAATTTTTCCGGAAGACCGTTGTAGGGCAGATTGTAGTCGCAGCGCTCGAAGACAACGAGGGAGTACGGTGCCTGGGAATAAACATAAGTACCTACTTCAGCATCGTATTCGTCATAGGCAGCGCTCTTGCGATAATCGGGGGCATACTCTATGCGCCTATTTCCACGGCTGAACCGTACATGGGCATGCATATCCTGCTGCTGGCGTTTTCAGTGGTTATCGTTGGAGGAATGGGAAGCCTTACCGGTACCTTCTATGCCTCATTTGCCCTTGGCATGCTGATGGCGCTGGTGGGGCGTTTCTGGGCTGGTGGAGCCAACGCGGCGGTGTTCCTCACCATGGCGCTGGTCATCATCTATCGCCACACCATAAAGCCAAGGTTGCACAGACGATGATTGAAGGCATTGATCACATCGGCGTCTTTGTCGCCGATCTGGGCCAATCGCTCCATGCGTTCTGCCAGAATTATGGTGTGGCGGAGCCTCCCATTGTGGATGTTCCTGCGCGTCGCAAGAAATATGCAGTGCTCAAGTTCGGCGATTGTTCATTGGAATTGCTTGAGGATTATGATCCAGATAGCCCTTTCAACCAGCGCGTCTGCAAGGAAGGGAGTTTTATCCATCATTTTGCCCTGCGTGCAACTGATATCAGGAATGACATTTCTTTCCTTGAAGGGCACGGTTGTGAAAAAATAGGTCTGGAACCAAAGCCCGGTTTACGTGGCCCGTTGATCCAGTTCATCAAAGACAAGGCGTTGGCCTTGGAAATCGAAATAACCCAGCTGTAAGGGTAAGGAGTCCGGTATGAAAGGTGTATGGAAGAAGATACTTAAGGTCAATCTTTCGGCGCGGAGTCACACGGTAGAGGACGTTCCCGAATCAGTGTATGAATACTTCCTTGGCGGAGCGGGGCTGGCTGCGTATTTCCTCTGGAAAGAGTGTCCGGCGGGTACTGGAGCGCTGGACCCAGAAAACCGCCTTACCTTCGCGACGGGCCCGTTCCAGGGCCAGAAACAATCAGGCGCAGCCAAATGGTCAGCAGGCGCTATAAGCCCGGCTACCGGCATGAACGCTGATTCCGCCTGCACCGCGTCGTTTGGCATGGAGTTGAAGATGTGTGGCGTAGATGCCATTGTTGTCCACGGCAAGGCTGCTGCTCCAACGTATGTGGTTGTAGAAGATTCAAGGGTCGCCTTCAAAGACGCGAGCGGTATGTGGGGCAAGGATGCGTACGTTACCGAAGACATGATCAAAGCTGCGGAGGGTGAAGCCTTCCAGGTTGTCTCGATCGGGCAAGCCGGAGAGAAGCTGGTCAAGTACGCCAATATCCAGACAGCAAAGAAATCATTCCTTGGTCGTTGCGGACTTGGCTCTGTCATGGGATCAAAAAACCTCAAGGGACTCGCCGTCAAGGGATCACAGTTCCCCGATGTGTATGACCAGCAGGCTGCGACCGAACTCAATCTGGCCATCAACAAGCGCATGATCGATGTGATGGCTACCAAGCCCGACCACTTCAAGATACGCGTTCTTGGTACCGCGATGGCTACAGCGCTCTTCGCTCCCCAGGGCAACCTTCCGGTAAAGAACTACAGTCTATCAGAACTCGATTTTCCTTCCGGTGTTGCCAACATTGGTGGCATGCCATATGTAGAGAAGCTCAATGCCAAGCCATGGCCCTGCAAGTATTGTGTAATCCAGTGTCACAACAAGGTAGAGGTAAAAGAAGGCAAGTATGCCTACAGCGGCAAAGGGCCAGAGTACGAGAGCTTTGCGATGATGGGCTTCAATCTCCTCATTGACGACATGCAGGCAATAGCATACGCCGGAGAGTTGTGCAACCTGTACTCGCTGGATACCATCAGTCTGGGTTCTGTCATGGCGTGGGCCATGGAATCGTATGAAAAAGGGGTGCTCACCAAGGCTGACACCTATGGACTGGATCTGACCTGGGGCAACAGCGACGCGGTCATCGAGATGATAAAAAAAATTGCAGTGCGCGAACCGGGGCTGGCTGATGCGCTTGCAGACGGCTCAGGGGCCGCCGCCCGAAAGTACGGCAAGAACTCGATAGACTGGGCTGTCCAGATGAAAGGCACCGAGATCGCCGCCCACAACTGGCGAGCCCAGTACACCTCAGCCCTCAACTATTGCACCGGTGTTGCATCGGGGCCGAATCATGAGCGTGCCAATACCCAGCATATCTGGGTTGGCCATATCCTCCTGCCCGAGTGGGGTATCGATCACGTAGCCAATGAAGAACGCTGGTCATGGGAACGCGCATCGGAATTCAATGCCAAATTCCATGATTATTGCAACGTGATCAATTCCGCTGTGCACTGCAAATTCCAGGAGTTTACTTCGTATAATCTGACTGACCTGCTTGGTACTATCAATGCGGTCACGGGCCTTGGTTGGACGCAGACCGACATGCGTAAATGCGGAGAACGTATTACTACACTCCAGAAGCTTCTGAATATCAGGTACGGATGGAAAAAAGCCGACGACTTCACCTATCCCAAACGTTTCATGGAACCGGTTGACAAGGGTGTAGCCGCCGGCAAGATTCCTGAAGGCCTTGATGACGCCATCCTGGATTATTACCATCATCGCCGCTGGGATCAGAATGGTGTTCCGGGCAGGGAGTTGCTGGCAGACCTTGGCATGGAACAATACGCATGATGGCTGTTTTTTACGGCAGAAATGAAAGGATCGACACATGATCAAGGAACAATATTGCTGGGATTACAGGAACCCGTATGAGTGGATGGATCGTGTAAAGAAAAGTTCCTTCCCGCCCATGATTGTGCAGGTTGCCATTACAGGTGGATTCCATGGCAAGGAAGCAAATCCCAATCTGCCTGAAACACCTGAAGAACAGGCGGATGCAGTATACGCCGCCTACAAGGCCGGGGCGTCCATAGTCCATGTGCATGCCCGGGACAGGAACAACTGGGCCCAGACCACGAGTTCTCCTGAAGACTACTCCCGGGTCAACCGCATGATACGCGACCGTTGCCCGGACATAGTCATAAACAATACGACCGGCGGCGGGCCTACGATGAGTACCGAGGACAGGATGGCCGGGTTGTATGCAGACCCGCGGCCTGACATGGCCAGTCTGAACCCCGGCCCGTTCATGTTGCGCTTTACGCAGGCGGAACGCCCTGAACCCTTGCCCAACGCAAGGCCTGCCAAGGGTATAGACATTGCCATGCCGATAACCTATGGCGAAGTAGATCGGATGGCCGACACAATGATGGAGAAAGGCATAAAGCCAGAGATAGAATTATTCCATCAAGGACATTTCCATGTGATCAATGGCCTGATAAAAAGTGGCCGCATCAAGCCCCCTTATGCCATCCAGTTCGTCATGGGATTTCCTACATCGGTATATCCTACGCCCCAGAATGTAATCGGCCTTCTCAATGAGTTGCCGGCCGATTCCATATTCCTGCTTCCAGGCGTCGGCCCCTTCCAGCCACCCATGACGGCGATGGCGATGATACTCGGGGGACATGTCAGGGTGGGTATGGAGGACAACCTCTATTACCGGCGGGGAGAGCCTGCCACGAGCAATGCCCAGCTTGTCGAGCGCGCTGTCCGGATGGCTCATGAATTCAACCGTGAGATTGCAACACCTGCACAGGCGCGCGAAATGCTGGGATTGGCACAGGTCAAGTAACGCATTGCTTTTTTCAATAGACCCACGCGCTGTCAGTCTGGCAGTGTGTGGGTTTTTTTTACGTTCATTGATTTTCGATGTGGACTCCACGTATACTTCGCACATGCTGTACTGCAGGGAGGCCTTATGTTCAAACAATCGGAATTCATGGCCCGTTGCGCCGCCCGCGGTCTGGACGAAGCCGCCACCGCCCGCGCCGTCACCGTGGTGGCGGTTCTGGAACAGTCAGCTGCCGGTCCGGGCGGAACCCTCGCTGATGCAGAACCGGCCAGCGTTGAGCGTCATGTCGCCCGCCTCGTTGAAACCGGTACCGCGGACGAATCCACCCTGATGGCCATGGCGAGGTATTTCGCCGTAATAAAAAATGAACAACTTGCCATCAGGCTGCTGGCCTACCTCCTGCCCGTGGGCGTGCTCCCCGCCATGGCAGGCCGCCTGCGGGAACTGGAAGGTGACGCGATAGCGGACCGCGTACTGGCCGGGTTGTCCTTTCCGCCAACCGGGGCGGCTCCTGAAGCCTACCCCGCTGCTACGACGGATTTCGTTACTGCTCTGGTACGCGAACTAGGCGCGGAACGGGCCGAGCGGGTGCTGGACTGGAATGTGCACGGGATTCCGGTCTCCGCGTTCGCGCCGGAACGGGAACGCCTGCTTGAGCTGGGCTCGGTGGATGCATGGCTCGGCGACTACCACGAGCGGCAGGTGGCGGAACTGGCGCGCCACGCCGCCGACGGCACGCTGTGGTACGAGCAGAAGATAACAGGTGCGGTTGTAGAGTTCGTGCGGAGCCATCCCGAGGTCCAGGGCGGCGTCAGGGTTGGCGATACCATCTTTGTCACCAAGATACCCTATGACCCTGACCGCTACCTCCGGGAAACCGACCCGCTGGAGAAGCGCCGCCTGGCCTGCCACTGCCCGCTGGCGGCTTCTTCAATTACTGAAAACGGAGCCGGCGTACCCGCCGCGTGGTGCGCGTGTTCCGCCGGTTATACGAAATTCATGTTCGACGTGGCCTTCGGTGAGCCCACCAAAGCCACCGTCATCTCGTCGGTACTGGCCGGCGACCCCGTCTGCAGGTTTGCCATCAGGGTGCCGGCCTCGGTGCCCCGAGGCTAGCCGGCCTCGGGACAGCGCGCCTACACCGACGGCGCATCCGTCTCCGGATACAGGTAGCGCTTGATCTTCAGTGTGGCTGTTTTCTGGAAGGGCTGCTCCTGGAGCACCACCCTGGCGATGCGCGAGAACGACGCGAGCTTGGCGTTGGTCGCCGAGCGCAGGCCGGTTAAAAGCTTGTCCGTTTCCTGGGCTGCCGCGTGGGCAGCCGCATGCGAGGC
>JAIFMD010000045.1 GCA_020048755.1 Spirochaetota bacterium | reverse complement strand
TCGATTCCATGCCATAAGTATACCATAGTCTGACATGTTCGCCATTACCCTCGTCCACGACCTTGATTTCATGGACGCCTTTTTCGATATATTGAAAACTGAAGACAGCGATGCCGTTGCCCTGTTTGGCCGGTGGATCAACGACTACCTCCGCCAGGTAGCCGAGATCGACTTGGATGCACCAGATATGTAATTCCGGACCGAGGAGGATCCCTCCATGCTTGAACAGAACCTGCGCCTGTGGCGCGACAAGAACATTGCCGAAGGCCGCCAGGAAGGTCGCCAGGAAGCCAGGAAAGAAGCTTACCAGGAATCGGTCATGGTTGCGCGCCGGTTACTCCAGCGAGGCTTGAGCCTTGCCGAAGTGACGGAGCTGACCAGATTGAGCCCGGAGGAAATATCTAAGATTCCTGAGGAAAATTCAACGCAAGGGTAATGATTCATCAACAGGCCATATACCGCCACAATTAGTAACTGCATCAACCGCAAGCGCCTGTGCTTTCGCCTGCGTAACCAGGGCGGAGAAATCAATGAAACGCTTCAGACTCCCCGCGGTAGCGATGGGATTGCAATACAGTACAGGGAAGTTTGCGCCCTTGTCGTCGAGCTTGAGTAGCGGTACTTGCAACCGCGATCAGAGGCGCTCGACCGAGGCTACGTCGGTCCTGGAAAAATCGTCACCTTTGAAGAGGAGCCGCTGGTCGAGGGTGATGGCAAGCGCGTACGCCGCGCAGTCTCCCAGGTTCAGTCCAGCCGGATGCCGGCCTTTGCCGTACTGGCGCCATGCGGCAAGCGCGACTTCAGCCTGACCCGCGTCGAAGGGCAGCACCTCAATTTCAGCGTTGGCCATCAGGGATGCGAGCGCCGAGGCACCCGCGCTGCCCTTGCGCGACTCCATGACCATACCCGACTCCAGGCGATTGATCGCACTCATGAACGTGCGTTCACTCGTAGCCAGAGCATCGATATAGAACTCGGCGTCTGGCTCGCCGAACAGGATGGCGGCAATAGCCGAGCTATCGACTACCATCGCCGAAGCCTCCAGCCTCATCGTATCCCAGTATTTCTTCGGGCGTACGGGTATCGAGGTCCGGAGCGGCGGCGCAGGCAGCCGCTATAGACCGGAAGATGGCCTTTTTCCGCACGGCCAGTTTTGATTCTTCGGATTGCCGTCGGAGCAAGGCGTCGAGGATGGTCTCGGTCATTGATCTTCCCGTAGTAGCGGCGAGTTCCCGGGTGACCCTTTCGACTTCAGGATTTCGTATGCTGAGCATCGTCCCACCTCTGTATATACGATATTAGCAACGCATATACAGGTTGTCAAGCGCGGCGCTTCAACAGCGCGAGCGGAATATGTTAAGTTATAAACCCGATTGAACCGGAAATCATGTTTTCTACAACACCTTCACCGCGCATCGAACACGGGTTGACGCGCGGGTACTGCAGCGAGCGCGCGTCCGGACCGCCCTTGCATTACCCTTGCGCTCTGCGGTCTGTCAGTATCATCTTGATGAGCGACTGGTAGGGTACGTCACGCTCGTGTGCCATGGTACGCAGGCGGTCGATCATGGGTTGCGGAAGGCGTATGGAAATGCTCTTGAGGCTTTGCCTGAGTTCCGGAAAAACGCCTGGCGCAACCGTCGACCAGTCTACATAGTCGGTGGAATCATGGTCCTGCCAGAACAGGGCTTCCTGGTATCGCCCCCGCAAGCGCCCATGCTTCTGCCTGCGTACCCTAGGCGGGGGAACCAATGAAACGCTTCAGCGACACGCGTTATTCGGAACTGTTCTCGCACCCGTACTTTGTCCGCGGCCTCATTACCCATTTTGTCGACGAACAGTTTATCGCCGACCTTGATTTCAGCGACATGGAGCTGTGCAAGAACACCTTCGTTACAGAAGCCTATGCCAGGCGGGAATCTGACGTCATCTGGCGCATCCGGTTCCGCAGCCGGGATATGTATTTGTTCCTGCTGATCGAGTTCCCGACAGGCTCGCGTTGAGCATGGACGCATTTTTCGATATACTAAAAAGTGAAGACAGCGATGTTGATGTGCCGTCCAGGCTGAGCCCGAAGGATATCGCCAAAGTTACTGCGGAAAGTTCAAGGCAAGGGAAATGATCCTTTACCAGGTCTAAATATCATTTTGTTACGATTAACATAGAGTGCCACCCTCTCCCCGCGGTAGCGATGGGAGGGGACCCGCAGGGTGTCCGGCGGCTACTGCCACCGGACCGAAGCCCCGCACAGAGCGACGGCCGCGCTGCGAACGGGGTTTGACCCTCGGTGACCGCAACGGGCGCGCGGCCGGACCGCCCTGACTGCCACGCGACTCAGCATTCGGCAGGCTTTCCGCTACAAGCCGTCGTTGCCTGCCAACTCGTCCAGGGTGGGCAGCGCGCGGCGCTCTTTGAGTTCCAGTTCAAGGTCAAGCAGTTCAAGGATTCGCTGCAGGGTAGACAGGCTCATGGACAGCGAACGGCTATTCTCGAAGGCCGAGAGCGTTACGCGGCTGAGCCGGAGCTGGCGGCACAGGTCGGCCTGTTTCAGTCCCCGGGCCTTGCGGGCGCGGGCGACGGTGGGGCCCAGGTCAAGCAGATTCATGCATGCCTCCACAACCCGATGCCCGCAGGGACGCATCCCAGGTTTTAAGCATCGACGAGCCAGTCAGGGCAAAGCCCGGATTTTCACTGATGTAGCTCCGCAGTTCCTGCCTGGTCCGGTCGACAGCATGCACACAAAGCTCGAACAGGGATCGGGCGGTACTTCCAGACAGCTGGCAATGCAGTTGCCCAAAATCAAACAGCTTCTTGCGGCTCCACCAATCCTTGCGACCGCTCAGCTGCAAGGCAGGCACGTCATTGCGAATATAACAACTTGTGGTAACCAGGTCATACGCCGGCGCAAGCCTGGCATCGGCGGCGCCCTGGCTGTACAGGACTCCAAAGTTTTTCAGGTGCGCATCGCCATTGCGTACGAGCACCGAGAGCACGAGGGTCTTGTACAATTGTTCGAGCGCAGCGCTACGATGCGCCGGTGAGACAAAACTGGTCAGACAGCCCGCAATCTGTTCATAACTGCCATCATATTTCCTCTGGCTGCTTTTTCCCGTCAGGCCGCACACTTCCTCGAAACCCATAGCCTCGCCGGCGGGACGCCCGGTATCAAAACGCTTGATGATCAACAGGCGCTTGCTGTCGCTCAACCAGAATTCCGGCACGGCGATACCGGCCGCCCTGGCGGCTGACAGGCAAAAAAACTCGTTTTCAGTCAGATTGGGATATTCAGGCCCGTAGGTCTTGATGATGTAGTCATCAAGTGTCAGCGCGGTCTTGTCACGCAAGGAGCCAAGAACCTTGGGCTGTGCTCCGGAAATGGCCGAGCGATACAGGAACAGCTCCAGCAGCCTCCCGAATATGTCATCAGGGGCAGCCAGCAGATCGTTCAGGCTGATGCTTTCTGTTGATCCCGGCACTAGCCAGTCAAAATCCGGACGCTGCCGGGGCCTGAAGGTCAGCCGGCCCCTGATCCCCGAAGCCAGAACGGTCAGTAGCTTCAGTTCGGTGATGGCGTCCATTTTTTTGGCCAGCATCGTCCTGAACAGGTCGAACAGATACCCTTCCGGAATGAACATGTTGAAAACCGGATGCAGTTGTTCGCTTTGGTACACGTAGCTTTTCTGCCTGACCGGCATGGTCAGCGACACGAACAGTTCCGGATTGTCGGTATGATAGGTAAAAACATGCTCCCGACCTTCCCGGGTCAGGGTACCGGCCAGTTGCTCATGTACATAGACATCCAGCATCTGTATCTCCTTGCTTTACACTATAGCATTATTTAAATAAATGTAAAGCTAATGATGCTTTTTTATATGCAACAAAGGTCTTTACCCCTGCGCCAGTCGGTCTGCCAAGATCATCTTGATGAGCGACTGATAGGGCACGTCGCGCTCGTGTGCCATGGTCCGCAGGCGGTCGATCATGGTCCTGCCAGAACAGGGCTTCTTCAGCTTCCGTGGTAAAATCAGGTACCGGTTTTCTGGTGGCTTTCATAGACGTGCCGCTACTTTCTGCTTTTCATACAAGGAAATCGTTGAAAATCGACCAGCGCGCTGTACAAATGTTAAAGTCGATATTATGATTTGTATAAACTAGCGAGTTATACTGGAGGAAACCAATGGTCGAGCGCATTCTGAAGGAAAAAATAATAAGCCTGGCCAGGAAATTCCCCATTCTCACCCTAACCGGGGCACGACAATGCGGAAAATCCACGCTCCTCAAGCATTGCTTCCCCGATTATCGGTATGTATCGCTGGAAGATCCCGACATACGGGCGTTCGCGCTGCAGGATCCCAGGGGTTTTCTCATGAATTATGGTTCCCGCACCATCATAGACGAGGCACAAAACGCGCCGGAATTGTTCTCCTACCTGCAGACAAAAATCGATGCGGTACATGAAACAGGTATGTACATCCTTTCTGGTTCACATGAATTCCTGCTTTTGGAAAAAATATCCCAGAGTCTGGCCGGCCGGTGCGCGGTGCTGCATCTCGCACCGTTCTCGATCGCGGAGTTGAGTGCGGCCCGGTTGCTTGCGCCGGATTTAAACACGTGGCTGTTCACCGGCGGTTATCCACGCATGTACAATAACTCCATCGATCCTGCTGATTATTTCCCCTCCTATATCCAGACGTATATTGAGCGTGATGTCAGGCTGATCAGGAATATAAGCAACCACAATGCATTCGTGAGGTTCATCAAGGTCTGTGCGGGAAGAATCGGTACCCAGCTGAATTATGATTCCATCGCACAGGATACCGAAGTCTCGGTTCCAACGATCAAAGACTGGATTTCAATTCTTGAGATCAGCAACATTATCTACCTGCTCAAACCGCATCACGAGAATTTCGGTAAACGGCTGGTGAAGTCTCCCAAAATCTATTTCTACGACACCGGATTGGTCGCCTCGTTGCTGGGGCTGGATACGAGTGCACAAATTACTACCCATTACCTGCGTGGAAATCTATTCGAGAACATGGTTGTCTCCGAATACCTTAAGTCCTTTTTATTTCAAGGCAGGATTCCTCCGCTCAGTTATTGGCGGGACAATGCGCAACATGAGGTAGACCTGCTCATTGAGACTGGATCTGATTTGCATGCAATCGAGATCAAGGCGGGTGCGACAATGAGATCTTCGAATTTCGATGGACTGGTATATTTGCAAAACATAAGCAAAGTCAAACCGGAAAATTCATATGTGGTGTATGCGGGCGATACGGATTTCAAAACCTCATCCGGTAGCTATCTGAGCTGGAAGAACATCCGATAAACCTTGCATTACCCCTGCGCTATACCGTCGACCAATCCACATAGTCAGTGGAATCATGGTCCTGCCAGAACAGGGCTTCTTCAGCTTCCGTGAATAGTGTAGCGAACCTTTAGGTAATTCCGGCAACTGAAGGTGCCGGCCCTACTTCAGGTCCATCGTATATACCCCGTCCCAATTCTGGGATGGCGGCTTGGTCATGTACTCCCTGCAGGTCTTTATGAACCGCGCTGACGGACCGTCGTCGGGCACGGATTCCATGGCCTTGGTGAATTTGGTGATCGCCGGCACCCATTCCCGGTTTTCAAACAACTTCAGACCCAGTTCAAACTGTTCTAGGGTCCTCATGGTCGCATCGGGAACCCTGCCCTCCTCGCCGACGAGTTCGAATATCCGTATCGGCACAGCCTTGCCAACCACGCGGATGCGATCCAGCCTGCGTACTACGAATCCGGAACCGGCAGCATTCACCGTATCCTCGGAGATGCACATCCAGGTGTCGTACCGCTTGTTCACCCCTTCGAGCCGGGCCGCCAGGTTCACCGCGTCCCCGATGATCGTATAATCCATTTTTTTCTCTGTACCCATGTTGCCGACTACCATCTGTCCTGTGTTTATGCCAAAACGAGTCAGGAGCGGGCTTGGTGCAATTTTTTCCTCGATAAACCGTATGTTCAGCTCAGCCTCGATCCTTTTCATGTTTATGGCGGCCTTCAAGGCCCGTGCCGCATGATCCTCGAGGTCCAGCGGAGCACCAAAAAATGCGATGATGGCATCACCTTCGTATTTGTCAATTGTTCCGCCCATCTCAAGAACCATGTCGCTCATGCCCGTAAGGTAATTGTTGAGAAGGGTAACCAGTTCCACTGGTGTCAACTTCTCCGAGACGGTTGAGAATCCCCTGATGTCGGTAAACATGGCGGTCATCAATTTTTGTTCGCCGCCGAGCCTCAGTTTCTCGGGATGGGCGATGATCTCCTTGATGACGTCGGCGGACAGGTAATGGGAAAATGCGTTCCTGAGGAACCCCTTCTCCTGCTCGGTAACAAAAAATTTCAGGAAGGTCACCGCAATGAACGACAGGATGACCGGCCCTGCCAGTGGGATGACCGGCAGATACCTCCCCGTGAACGCAAAGAAAGCTCCGGCCAGCACGATGATTCCGAGCGACGCAACAATCCCCATGGTAATGGACCAGGCAGGCCGCAGTGACCGTGTGAGGAACGTCAATCCAAGCCCGGCTGCGAGAGCGATGAGCAGGGACCACAACGGTGAAAGTTCCACTATGAATTTGCGGTTCAGTATCATGTTCACGAGCGAAGCGTGCGTTCCTATGTTAGGGTACGCCTTGGCGAACGGGTTTGCCCCAAGATCGGTGCTGCCCGTATTGGTCTGCCCGATGATGCAGAACGCGCCATTGAGCACGGCCAGGCTGGCTCGGTACTTCATGACGAGATCGTAAATGCCCCTGGTCTTGGCAAAGTAGTCCGGTATCGTCACCAGGAGGGAGGTCAGGTCGTGCCTGGTGGCATCATCAAGCTCGGGATTGGCAAGGATGGGACCGATGTCGGCGAGTATGGCATCCTCGGGCCGAGTGTCCAGGAACAGGCCGAGTTCCGACAGGAACCTGGAGCGCAGAGCTGCGTAATCGGAGACGCGCGATTGCGGTTCGTCACCATCCATGATGGCGCTGCGCAGGGCGTTGTACTGGCGGACAAGCTCCAGCAAGGGGACCTCACCCTGGAATCCATGGAACCAGTTGCCCGATTCTCCCAGCTTCACGTTATGCACGAGGTTGGCAAATTGCTGGTCATGCAGATAGAGCTGTTCGAACGACACGTGTCTGAAGCTCGTGTCAAAGCTCTTGTGCGGCCAATCGAGCAGAGTCTTGCCCTCAGCTGAAATGGGTATGCTGATATCGGTCGTAGTACCGTCGGACAGCCGTGCACCGCCAAGCACGATACGGTTGGGATATACGGTCAATTCAGGGTTGCCCAGGACGTCGAGGAGCGGCCGCAATACCAGCTGGCCGAACCAGGCATCGTCATACTTCTGAACCAGCATGATCCTGCGCCGTATGCCGTCGTTGTCCGCTTCGGCGTTGGTAAAACCGATACCCCTGGCTTCACTGATAACCGGGCTGAGTACAGGGATGATGTCGACAGCCGGCGTGATGGAGCTTCCCTGCACCTCGATGTTTTTGAGGCTGTGCAGGCTGATTGCCTGGTCCCGCACATCCTGGCTCACGCTGCTTTCTGGAAATTTCCGCATATTGATGGTAAAAAAAGTGTTGCCAAAGAACCGTGCAGCCTTGGCAAGGTATTCGTCATTGTCCAGGGCTATATCGGCGACGGCGGTTTTTATTTCTTCTTTTGTCTGGTCTGCAATGTCTACCAGATCGTCGATGTACACACCGGCATCCTGTACGCTTAATTGCCCCGCAGCCACGGCTCCGAACAGATCCCGTATGTTCGACTGCAACCTGCCCATCCCGGAATCCAGCAATTCAGGAATCGCCTGCTCAAGGATGTTAGAATTTACCCCACGCGGGCTTTTATCGGTATACTCGATATCAAAGGTGGCCTGGCTGGCACCCATCTCGGCCAGAAGCATGAGTCCATCCGCGGTGATGCTCCGGCTGATGGGCCAGGTGCCTATGGTGGATATGGCGGGATCGTCTACATCGATGAGCAGTATGCGTGGATCTTCCGGCGGCGAAGGGCGGAGGGCAAGAAATCCATCCAGCACCCTGAACTCCAGCGAGGCCGCCCCCCCGGTCAAAGCCAGAACAGCAAAAAGCACGGTGATTCCTACGGGAACCAGGTACATGATGCGCGGATTATTTTTCATTGCAACTCCCATGGTATGGATAGTGTTTTTTTGAGATGGCTATACTATAATTTGCAGGAGTTCCGTTTTACCATAGGAAAAGGAGTATCAGTGATGCGCTTTCATCGAATTCCGTCGGCTTTGGCATGTTTCCTGATCTTTTCCGGGGTGGCCGTCCATTCACAGTCGAATGAGCAAATCGACGTGTTATTGTTGCAGGCTCAAGCCCGCTTCGATTCGGTTGCATATATCGTACTGGCAGCCGGAGGGCTGATTCAGGAATCCGACGGACTCGATGTCGCCTTTGCGAAAGCGCTGGACCTGGGTCTGGCTGGCAAGTCCAGCACACCCGCGGGGCCGGTCCGGGTCGACACGCTGAGCTTCATGGTCATGAAAAGCCTCGCTCTGAAAGGCGGCGTGATGTATTCGATATTTCCCGGAAGGCGATACGCATACCGAGAGCTCGTTTTCAAAAAAGTGGTATCTGCCCGCGGCGGGCCTTCCCGGCTGGTAACCGGAGAGGACGTCATGCGCTCACTGGGATATGCATCCGCGCTCAAGGGTGGTACAAGATGAACAGACAGAAGGCCCTGACCCTGCCCGTGTTTTTAATACTGTCCGGCGCGATGGCGTTTGCCCAGGAGGCCGGGGTAGACTCTACCACTGGATTCACTCTGGTTGATTCCCCTTCCACAACCATTACCGCGGCAGAACGGCTTGATGGCTGGTGGAAGCTTCCGCTTGGTACGAACGGTTCCCTGTTCGAGGGTTCGGCCCATGTCGGAGGCTCGGTCGAAATCGGATTGTCGGGTGGGTCTAGTACCTGGCTGCCGACCGGGGATATCGACCGCCTGCGGCTGGCCCTTGTTTTCCCGAACATAGTGCCGGACCTGAGCCGCATGTATGTGGAACTGGGGCGACTGGCTGTCAAGGACGCGATGGGGCTTATTGTTTTACATCCCGCAGACGGGGCGTTGATCGGGTTCGAATATCCATTCATCAAGGTCTCCGTGCAGGCGGGGTCCACCGCCCTGATGCTCCGGAATGCCAACAGCATAGTCATGTCACTGTACGACCAGACAGCCTCGGCCGACGCGACCAGCTGGCTCGGCACCTCCAGGCTCCTGTATAAAGCAACTGCTGAATTCCCCGACATTTTAAAGCAATCAGTTAACCTTTCTTTCATTGCCCAACAGGACACGAACCCGGCCTCCGCTTTCATTCCTCTATATACGCAGACCCGGGATACGAACGATCCTCCCCTTGGAGGCAGGCTCGACACCCAGTACAGTTCCATACAGGTTTCCGGCCCGCTCATACCAAAGATGTTCTACGATGCCTTTTTTACCTATGGATCCGGACGGACGCTGTCATGGGTAACGGATGCGGTTTCCGAAAGCGGGTACTCCTATCAGTACGTACCTATTTCATCATTCCTGACAGGTGTGTCCCTCGAGTATTTCATGCCGGCCCTGCTCAGCGCAGCCTTCAACTTCAGGTTCCTGTTCGCCTCGGGTGATGCCGACTATACGGCGGCCATTGAAGGCAATTCCTCAGGTAACGGCACCATGTTCATCCCGATTACCTCCTCGACGCTGGGCGCGGTCTTTTCTCCTGCCCTGTCCAACCTTATGGTTGCGCAGCTGACAGGTTCGGTCAAACCATTCCCCAAAGAACGTATCCAGACCGGGCTCAAGCTGTTCGCGTTCATGAGGCCGACAACCGGGGCCTTGGATGCAACCGGACTGGAGCCAGGCGGCGATTCGCCCTGGCTGGGATTCGAGACCGATGTTTTCGCGAATTACAGAATTTCGTCAGATTTGGGGCTATCTTTAAGCACAGGAATCTTTATGCCTGGGGAAGCACCTACGGGAGCTTTTACCGATGGCTCAGCACAGTTTTCTATGAATGTTGCGCTGACTTTGGGAATGTAGACAGGAGGCACATACGTGAGGCTACGAGATATGCGAAACACGGTTCTTTTTATAATGGTGTTGGGTTTCGGGTTCTCCATCCTTGAGGCGGCTCCTCAGGTCATACTGACGAACATCAAGGGCAAGGTAGAAATAAAAGCCGTAAATTCCTCCTGGGCACCCGCAAAGGATGGTATGACGATAAGCACCCTGACCACCATCTCAACGGGATTCGATTCTTCGGTTACTGTTAAAATGGACAAGAACACCATTTTTGTCAAACCGCTGACCCGCATGACTGTCGACAAGCTGGTGGAGGAGAAGGGTACGGTTTCCACGAGCCTGTACCTCAGGACCGGCACGGTCCAGGCCACAGTCAAGTCGGCCGAGGGTGTCAAACAGGAGTTTGTAGTCCAGTCACCATACTCTACGGCATCCGTGCGCGGTACGGACTTTGAATACGACGGACTCATCCTGACCGTCAAGGAAGGCGTTGTCTCCTTCATCCCTGGTCGCCCGAAACGGGACATGCAGATGCCACCCGAAGCTGAAGGTCAGGCGCCCCCGGATCCAGAGGGAGATTTTACCGGTTCTCCGGATACTCCCCCGGCGGACGGGCAGGAATTCCTTGTGCCCGCCGGTTCGGATGCCGGATTGTCACTGGGACTTGACGGTACAATACGCGGCACCACGTCCGGCGACAGGGATTCGCTTGGGTCGGGGTCAACGGTCGCGACGACAAGCTCCGGTTCAGGCACTCCCGTCATCATCACTTCTGGTAGCCCCCAGGGCATACAGTACGGCACCCTGACGGTTACCGTCACGCTACCCGCGGCAGAGTGAGGCAGGCAATGAAAAACTTCACGGTCATTGTATTGGCGATAGTGCTGGTTACGTCTTGCGCGTTCCAGTCGCCGGTAGAGACAGGCAGCATCACCCTTACCAGCCCGCGCGGGCTGAAGGCTGTAGGCGCAGACGAAAACACCGTGCTACGTTACGTCCTGACCAGGGACGGAACGGTGGTTCCCCTGAACGAGCAACCCGCGCTGGAACTGGTAGACAGCACCACGCTGCGGGTTACCATCAACGGCCTGTTGCCGGGAGCGGGCTACAGGCTTGCCCTTTCCGTCGGGACCAAGCCAGAGCAGGTGCTGTTGATAGACTACTATGGAACCAGCGCGGAATTCTCCATAGCGGCAGGTAGCAACTCGGAGGTGGCCATCGATCTGTCGGCAGCCCCCGACTACCGCTACTTGACCCAGTCAGGCGCTAACTCGTCCGCCACGGTCGTGGAGAATACGATCTACGTCCTGGATGGCTCGAGACTTCTGGATTATCCATCGATGGATACCGCGTCTGTGCCGTCAACGCTTACGCCCGGCCTCGCAGTAACCATCAACTCGCTGTCAACGGGAAAATACTTCGGCGAATCAGGCGGTATCCAGAGCGAATTATGGCTGAACACCTCGGGCGGCATCTATCGCGACAATGGTGGAGTGTTCGAGTTTAACCTGAAT
>JAIFMD010000004.1 GCA_020048755.1 Spirochaetota bacterium | reverse complement strand
GAGCTGCCCGCGGCGATGGTGGAATTGGCAGACACGCTAGCTTGAGGTGCTAGTGCCGCAAGGCATGGAGGTTCAAGTCCTCTTCGCCGCACAAAAAGAAAACCCCGACCGCAAGGTCGGGGTTTTCTTTTTGGATCAGCGGCGAAGAGGACTTGAACCATGAGGCGCGAGACTCGTAGCGCCGATGGGGTGCGGGGGTATCCCCCGCCAATTCCAGGATGCAGCATGGGCGTTTATTGCAGGACGCGCCGAGAGCCCCTGAGGTGGGCTGAAGCTCCGAGACAGGATGTCGAGGAGCGGAAGCCAAGTCCTCTTCGCCGCAAAAAATTGGCAGGCGTCGATGTTGACCACTTACCTAAACCGTCCCCAATTAATCCTGAAAACGCCTCAAATGACTGAAAAGAGGCGAAAACAAGCATAGTTAATTGTGGCGGCAGTGATGAACTGAAAAGTTCGTTGCCACCGCTAAAAACTATTATAAAGGGTGAAATCTATCAACGAAGTTGGTATCAAAGAGGTATTGTTAGGTGAGGATGATCCGGTATCACTGGTTGGATACCTGGCCAAGGCGTATGGCTTTGTAGAAGAGTTCTAGCGGTTGGGAGGACTCTTCACGCGTGGAGCAGTCGCGGGCTTGATTACAGGCTCAGAAATACAGTATTGCGCCGAATACTGAACCGCTTGCAGGCGAGCGCGTATCGGCGAATGCTATCGTGGTGCCCGCGGGGCTGACGACGAGCTTGACCTGGAACTCGCCGAACAGCGACAGGTTGTCCGTCAGCTTGAGTTCAGCTCCGCCGGCTGCGCCTATCTGGAGGCTCGTTTCTGTTGTACCCAGGACTGATTCCAGCCCGATCCCGACTATCGCCCCTGCGTACGGTGAGACTACCTTTCCGGGGGTGTGGAATTCGATTCCTGCGCCAACAGAAAGATAGGTCTCATTTTCGCCGGTTACCGGCAGGTGCAGGTACAAACCAGTCAGAGCACGTATAGCCATGGTTTCATTCATCCACAACTTGCCGCCCGCGCCAAACTGGTAGCCATCTGAAAAATCCAGCATTCCACCTTGCGGGTTGAGCAGGCTGAACGTAAGGCCGATGCGTTTGGGGACTTCCGCTTTCACAGGAGCGGTTTTAGCAGTGGTCGTTCCCTGGGCAGGGGCTGCCAGGGCCGGAAGAACCGCGATGGTGATGATTAGCAACGCGATGATTTTGGTTTTTTTCAAAACAGGCCTCCAGTCGGCACGGTAGCGTACATCAGAGTCGGCGTTGGATCAACCGCATTTCCTTAACCATTCTACCAAGTTGTACCGGAGAATGGCACAGAGTGAGAAGCCCTGCCGGGGCAGATACCCACGCTCGATATGACAGATGCCGGCGCTGACGCGGCTCATGATGCCTAAGAGATTGCTAATTTCAAAATCAACCGTATACTTTATTGACTCGTTGGTTGATTGTAGTGTTGTGAGGTGGATATGGTCGAAATAAAGGGTAAAACCATCCTTCTTGTTGAGGATGAGGCGATCATAGCGCTGAAAGAGAAGCTTGCTCTCGAGAAATACGGTTATGCCGTAAAGACAGTGGGCACTGGTGTCAAAGCCGTTGAAGCTGTACGCGCAAATCCAGATATTGATCTTATCCTCATGGATATCAATTTAGGTGATGGTATCGATGGCACGCAGGCGGCTGAAATAATTCTTGAAGACCATGATGTTCCGATTGTATTCGTTTCATCCCATAGCGAGCGGGACGTTGTTGAGAAGACCGAGAAGATCACCTCGTATGGGTATGTCGTCAAGAATTCATCAATTACTGTCCTGGATGCATCAATCAAGATGGCGTTGAAGCTGTTCGAAGCCAATAGAAAAGTCACCGAGACCGAATCAAAGCAAACAACAATGATTGCAAATATATCAGATGTCATTGGTATCCTCGGTGCGGATGGCATCATCAAGTATACAAGCTCCAATATTGAAAAATGGTTTGGCTGGAAACCGGAAGACCTTGTTGGCAATGATGGACTGATGACCGTTCATCCCGATGATCTGGAAAGGATCCGGCAAAGGTTCCTTGCCCTTCTTGAACATGATGATTCCACAGCCGATGTGGAATACCGGTATGCTTGCAAGGACGGAACGTTCAAACCAGTGGAGCTTACCGCTACCAATCTTGTGAATGCCCCTGGCATCAACGGTGTCTTGCTGAATTACCGGGACATCACTGAACGCAAGCGTGCTGAAAGCGCGGTGCTGGAGAGCGAGGAGAAATTCCGTGCCTTGTTTGAAAAAGGGCCAATCGGGGTCGCATATCATCAAATGGTCTATGATAATTCAGGAAAAGCCGTTGACTATCGATTCCTCGACGCCAACTCAAGCTACAGGGACCTGACCGGTGTCGATCCCAGATACAAGCTCGTTACAGAAGCCTTCCCTGGCATAGAAAACGACCCCTTCAACTGGATCGGCGTATTTGGTGATGTTGCCCGTACCGGGCAGCCGGTTCGTTTCGAGCAGTATCTCCAGCTGAACAAGCGATGGTATGACTGCGTCGGGTATAGATTCAAGCCGGACCATTTTGTGGTGGCTTTCGTGGAGATAACCGAACGAAAGAATGCCGAGATTGCGCTTCAGCTGAAAAATGAAGAGTATGAAGCACTGAACGAAGAACTGCGTTCTTCCATGGATGAGCTTCAAGTATCGGCAAACAAGGTTCTTGAAAGCGAGGAACGCTATGACTCATTCATCAACGCTGTCAAGGACATGGTATTCCTGAAAGACGAGCGATTGCGGTATGTGGTTGTCAATGATGCCATGGCGTTGTTTTTCAATACTTCAAAAGAGGCGATGATCGGAAAGACCGATCAGGAACTGGCAGGAGGCAAGCCGGGATATTCCAGCAAGGCTTCCGATCTGAAAGCACTGGAATCTGAATCCTCTTTCATGACCCAGGAGCTTATAGGAGACAGGTTTTGTGAGACCACCAAATTTTCTTTGCATATAAGCGGGAAAAGAAAGGCGATCGGCGGCATCATCCGGGACATCACCGAAAGAAAGCGGACAGAAGCGGCCTTGCGGGAGAGCGAGGAGCGCTTGCGGTTTGCTTTGGATGTCAGTGGACTCGGTGAGTGGGAACTGAACCTGAAAACCAATGTAGTACACCGCAACGAGCGGTGGGCGGAGATGTTGGGATACACACTGTCTGAAATCAATGACCATTTCAATCAAGGTGTCGAGTTGCAGCATCCTGATGACCGGGACGCGGTCCGCAAGGCCGTCCAGGATTATCACGAAGGCCGTACGGATGCTTTCACGGCCGTATACAGGATGAGGACGAAAGATGGCCACTATAAATGGATCCAGGATAGTGGAAAGATAATGGAGCGTGATGAGGACGGAAAACCAGTCCGTCTTTGTGGAACGCATGCGGATATTGATACGCAGAAGCGAGCCGGTGACATGCTCGAACGGGAACGACAGAGGCTCAGGAATGTGCTTCATGGGACCAGCGCTGGTACCTGGGAATGGAATATACAGACAGGCGAGGCTGAAATCGATGAAGCATCTGCTGCCTTGCTCGGGTTCAGCCTGGATGAATTCCGCCCGGGAGTATTCGAATCATGGATGCTGCGGAAACATCCTGATGACATGAAAGAAGCCAATGATCTTTTAATGCAGCATGTCCGGGGTGAGGTGGATTCTTATTCCTATGATTCAAGGATGAAGCATAAAAACGGTGCCTGGATCTGGATTCAAGGGCGTGGCAAGGTAAGCGAATGGGACGATCATGGAAAACCATTGCGAATTTTCGGGACACATATCGATATCACCGACCGCAAGATGAACGAGCTTGCGTTGCAGGAGAGTCAGGAGCGGCTCAAGTTTGCCCTTGAGGGAAGCGATCTCGGCGAATGGGACTGGAATGTCAAGACGAACAAGATAATCCGGAATGAGCGGTGGGCTGCGATCCTGGGGTACACGCTGGCTGAGATCAACGATGATTTGCAGCAAGGTGTGGATTTGCAGCACCCCGACGATCGTGAAGGAGCCTGGAAGGCGATTCAGGATCATCTGTCGGGTAGGACGGATTCTTACAAGATCGAATATAGGATGAAGACTCGTGACGGGGCATACAAATGGGTACATGATTGCGGAAAGATCATGGAACGTGACCGGCAAGGCAATCCGGTCCGTCTCTGCGGTACTCATGCGGATATCGATGAGCAAAAAAAATCAAAGGAAAAAATCCAGGCTCTCCTGGAAGAAAAAGAGTTGATACTCAAGGAAGTCCATCACCGCATCAAGAACAACATGAACACCATCACCAGCATGCTGTCACTCCAGGCAACCGCCGTGGAAGAACCTTCAGCTGCCAGTGCGTTGCTTGATGCAGGGAGTAGAATCCGGAGCATGTCGATCCTGTATGACAAGTTGTTTGAATCCGATGATTTCAAGGATATCTCCATCAAGGAATATCTATCCACCCTGGTCGATGAGATCATCAGCAATTTTCCGGATGCTCAGTCTGTGAGGGTGGAAAAGGACCTGGAGGAGTTCCTTCTTCTGGACGCCAAACGCCTTCAGCCACTTGGTATCATAATCAATGAACTACTGACCAACACAATGAAGCATGGTATCAAGGGCAAAGCACGAGGGCTGGTTTCAATATCGGCAACACGTGCGGACGGGCATGTCATCGTCAGTGTCCAGGATGATGGCGATGGCATTCCAGAATCCGTCTCTTTTGAAAACTCGACTGGATTCGGGCTGCAGCTTGTTCATGCCTTGACGGCACAGATGCATGGGACGATCCGCATACAGCGTGAAAGCGGAACGAAGGTTGTCCTGGAGTTCAACCAGTAGAAGTGTAGCCAACCGGTTTTTAAGAGGTTCAGGATGCAGACGAAAAAGAAGACACTCCTTCTTGTCGAAGATGAGGCAATCATCGCCATGACGGAGAAAATGTCGCTGGGAAAGTATGGATACTCGGTCATTCTGGCCAGTAATGGCAGAGAAGCGGTAGAAGCCGTGGAAACCTGCCCGCAGATCGATCTGATCCTGATGGATATCAACCTCGGAGACGGGATAGACGGCACTCAGGCCGCCGAAATCATCCTGAAGGCGCACGATGTTCCCATTCTGTTTGTATCGTCACACAGCGAGAGGGAAGTCGTAGAAAAAACTGAAAAAATAACTTCCTATGGGTATGTACTCAAGAATTCGTCCATAACGGTGCTTGATGCGTCGATCAAGATGGCTTTCAAGCTTTTTGAGGCCAACTACAAGGTTGAAAGAAGCGAGGAATATTTCCGCCATTCCTTTGAGAATGCAGCCCTCGGGGTCTGCTATGTCGGCATTGATGGAAAATTCCAGAGGGTTAACAAGGCGTTCCAGCGTATGCTTGGATTCTCTGAAGATGAACTGAAACATCTTACGTTCAATGACATTACGTATCCCGAAGATGCATCGATAGGTCAAGGCGTGCTGTCGCACATAGTCAACGGCATTATTGCGCAATGTTCTTTTGAGAAGCGTTATCTAAGAAAGGACGGATCGGTATTCTGGGCGACTGTATCGACTTCACTTGTCAAATCGAAGGGGCAGCAAGATCATTTTATCACTCAGATAATAGACATTACCGACAGGAAACTTGCAGAAGACGCGTTGATGAAAAGCAAGGAAACTGCAGAGATGATGCTCAATGTAGCCGCAGAAATAATCATGTCTGAAGATCTTGAAGGCAACATAACCATGCTCAATGATTCTGGCTACAGGATTTTTGGGTATGATGCTCCGGAACTTGTTGGTAGAAATTATATTGAAACATTTCTCCCGCCTGGGATACAAGATGAAATTCGCGTTTATTATGCAGAGCGACTATCAGAAGATCTGTCGAGAGTCGATACCCATGAGAATTCCGTTGTCACAAAAACGGGTGAAATAAAAACTGTATTCTGGCGTAACTCCATAATAAGGGACAAGCATGGACTGCCCATAGGATTCCTAAGTTCCGGGCAGGATATTACGGAACGGAAACTTGCAGAGATTGCCCTCAAGGAGAAAAACGAAGAGTATGCACTCTTAAATGAAGAACTCAGATCAACGACAGAAGAGCTTCAACTCCAGAATGAAGCGCTGAATGCCCGTGATGTGAAATTGCTTGAAAGTGAACGACGTTTGAATCAAGCCGAACGTGTTGCAAGGATTGGCAACTGGATATTGGAACTTGATACGATGACCATGCTGGCATTGGATGGCGCGGACGAAATCTACGGGGTTGATTTCAAGAAAATACCGCTGGCTGAGGTGCAGAAGATTCCATTGCCTGAATACAGGCCTGCCCTGAACAAAGCTCTGGCGGACCTCGTTGCGGGGTTGGCTCCTTACGATCTGGAATTCAAGATCAGAAGACCGGATACTGGGTTCATAGTCGATATTCATTCTGTGGCAACCTATGACAGGAATACCAATGTTGTTTTTGGTGTAATCCAGGATGTTACCGAGCGCAAGCAGGCTGAGACTGCCCTGCGGCAGAGTGAAAACAGATATAGAGGATTCCTGACCAGTCTGGATGCCGGTATTGTTGTGCATGCTCCCGATACCTCGATACAGATGAGCAACTCAAGAGCCTCTGAACTGTTGGGTCTTAGTGAGCGGCAGATGAAAGGCATGGAGGCACTTGATCCAGCCTGGAATTTCGTGGATGCAGACTCTGCTGTATTGCCCTTGTGTGAATATCCTGTCAACAGGATACTGGCCAGCAAGGAACCGCTCAAGGATTATCTAGCGGGCATCCGGAGATCTGCCAGCAGCGATATTGTATGGGTGATGGTCAATGGAGTTCCTGTCATGGATGGCCAGGGGCAACTTGTTGAGATACTCATCAGCTTCATCGATATTACCCGGCGGAAAAATGTTGAAAAATCCCTGCAAGAGAGCGAACTGAAATACCGTTCGCTCATTGAAAGTTCAAGTGACGCGATATTCTGTGTTGACCAAAAAGGGGAGTACCAGTTTACCAACCATCTTTTTGCGTCTACTTTTGGCAAGACTCCGGAGTACTTTATAGGCAAGACGTTCTGGGACATATATCCAAAGGAACATGCTGACTATAGATATGCAGCAACCAAACGGGTTTTCCAGACCGGAGAAAGCGAATCGCTGGAGGTGGAAGTACCCTTGCCGGATAAAACCCTGTACTTTTACGCTACCGCAAATCCGATCAAGGATGAAACAGGAACCGTTATTTTATCGTTGACGCATGCTGTTGATATAACAAAGCGTAAACTTGCAGAAGAAAAGGTAAAATTGTTGCTCGCGGAGAAGGAACTGGTCTTGAAGGAAGTCCATCACCGCATCAAGAACAACATGAGTACCATGATGAGCCTTTTATCCCTGCAGGCGGGAAACGCCAGAGACGGTTTTGCCAGGGCAGCACTCGAGAATGCAGAAAAACGGATGCAGAGCATGGGTGTTCTGTATGACAAGTTGTACCATTCAGTTGAATTCAACAGGCTTTCGATACGAATCTATCTTTCGGCACTGGTTGATGAAGTTTTAGAAAACTTTCCAAACAGCCACCTTGTGACGGTCGAGAAAAACATCCAGGAATTCATACTGGACGCAAATCATCTTCAGTCGCTGGGGATGATAATCAACGAACTGCTCACCAACAGCATGAAGTATGCTTTCCTGGGAAGGGAGCACGGCCTGATCACCGTCTCCGCGACAAACATCGATGATACCGTTACCATCATCGTACAGGACGACGGTACTGGAATACCAGAGTCGGTATCATGGGACAATTCAACAGGTTTTGGACTGCAGTTGGTAAAGGCTTTGACTGTTCAGCTTGAAGGGACGATCAGGATGGAACGTACGGGTGGAACCAAGGTGATTCTGGGTTTTGCGGTATAGGAATGCTGCCTGGGCTGAGGGCTGTCCGGATTAAAGGACAGCCTCGTTGCTTCTATACTGTGTAGGGGGAGGTCAGTGGGAGCATTCGTGCCCGTCTTCTCCGCTGTGGCCTGCGCAGCCGACACCGGAGTCTGCGAGCGTGCCCTTGAAGAAGGCCTGTGCGGCCTCCGCAGCGTCTCCGGCCGCGCCGCGGATGACATTGATGCCGTGAGCGGTGAGGACGCGGACCGCGCCTTCTCCCATGTTTCCTGCAACGAGGTGGGAAATGCCGGCACGGGCGAGATCGGCAGCAATACCTGATTTGCAGCCGCAACCTTCGGGGGAGGGCATCGCTTTCTCGGCCACGAGCTTGTCGCCTTCGACCTTGAATATCAGGAACTCCTTGCAGTGGCCAAAGTGCTCGTCTACGAGTCCGTTGCGGGAAGGTACTGCTATCTTCATGATGGTATCTCCTGGATTGCCTATCGTGATCTCTCCGCCGTCAATGCGGAGCGCCTTGCCGTTCAAGAGGGCATCGGCGATTTTGTGCCGTGCTGTTTCTATGATCCTGCCGAAGGTCTGCCGTGATACGCCCATGGACCGTGCGGCAGCTTCCTGGTACAGGCCCTCGAGGTCAGCAAGCCTGAGGGCTTCCGCTTCGTCGAATTTAAGGACTACTTCTTCAAGGTTCCGTGCCGGAACTCCGGCTGGTTTCATGATGCGGGCCTTGATGGGCGCGCCTAGCCTGCGCTCGTTGATGGGGCGGGGCATGTGTATTGCTTTTACGTACGTGCGGGGGCGTCGGCGCAGGATTCGCAGCATGACTGCGTACCGCACTCGCAACCTTCGTCCGTGCAGCCTGCCTGTTCGGGTTCCGCGCTTGCTGGCGGGATCCACGAAGCTACGGCGAGTTCCACTTCGTGCGCTATGTGGTCCGCATCCTTGTGTACGGCTTCAGGCAGGGCTGCCCAGGAAAGGGAGCGGGCCTGGGCTACTTCCTTGCGCCAGGGCAGGCTGGCGAAGAGCGGCAGGCCGAGGCGCTTGCCACTGCCTGCACCGCCGTCGTCGAAGAGCTGGATCTCCTTGCCACAGTCAGGGCAGACCAGGGAGCGCATGTTCTCGACGATGCCAAGCACGGGAGCCTTCATCATCGTGGCCATGTTGACCGATTTCTTGACGATCATGGAGACGTAGTCCTGGGGCGTGCCGACCACGACGACGCCCGCAAAGGGAATCGTCTGGAAGGCGGTCAGGGCAACGTCCGAGGTGCCGGGAGGAAAATCGATTATGAGGTAGTCGAGCTGGCCCCATTCGGTGTCACCCCAGAACTGTTCGATGGCCTTGCCGAGAAGGGGGCCCCGCCAGATTACCGGATCCTCTTCGTTCTCGTTGAAAAGGTTTATCGAGAGGACCTTTATGCCTTCTTCATTGACGATGGGGAACAGCCTGTGGCCATCGGACTCGGCACGGAAGGAATCTACCCCGAGGAGCCTCGGGAGGCTCGGCCCTGTGATGTCGGCATCGAGGATGCCAACACTTCTGCCACGGGCTACGAGGGCCTGGGCCAGGAGGACGGCGACGGTTGATTTGCCGACTCCGCCCTTGCCGCTCATGATGCCGATTACGCGCTTGATGCTCGGATTGTTCTTCTTATCGGGTACAAGATCCATAACGGGACTCCTCCAGTACATGCGTATCTTCGACTCCCCATGAAGCGACACAAATGTCGCCCAAAGGGATGTTGTAGTCATAAGCCCATAATGCTGTGCCTGTGGTCTCATGTCAAGCCGGACATGAATCTGCCTGGTATGGTGGTATTGGCAAGAACAGGCTTCATGCCCTCGTATAAAAATACATATATAATCTTTACATGTTATTTTATTTTCTTGAGGCGGGCGTAAAAAGCAGTAAAGATGCGGGGAATGGTTCCCCGCATCCGATTGTTATTTTTTGCTGGGGCGGCCGCGTTTCTTGAGGGCCGCAGTGGAGGCCGGGGCTACGGATGCCTTGACAGGAGCCTTGGCCGGAACTGCCTTTGCGGGGGCTGCTTTTACGGGCGCAGCTTTTGCAGGAGTTGCCTTGCCGGGAGCGGCCTTGGCGGGAATCGCCTTGGCTGCGGCAACCGGCGCAGGGGTTGCTGCCTGTTTTTTGGCTTCTGCAGCGACGATATCAGAAAGTGCCTTGATTTCTTGGTTCATTCTGGCTGACTTGATCTGGAGTGCTTCAAGCTTCTTGGCGATCTGAATTAAAGCGTTGCCTGGTTTGGCCATGATGGTTCCTTGTAAAAAAGATTATTGATTATAAAAAAAAACTGATTTTCATACAAGTAGCAGAAACGCAAGCGTCAGGGATCGGAGGGGCGGCACTTTGCGCTACTGTGCAAAGTGCCGGTCGCGTAACCGCGACCAGAGCCCCGACGAGCCCGGCCCGACCGCAGGGAGGGAGACGCCCATTAAAAAAAAATAATAATCAGGGGTTGAACGTTGTTGAAAGGCAAGGGGGTAGGTATGGAGCGCCCCTGACAGTGTTGGCCAGGACCAGGGCGACACCCCGGCCGCTGCATTGAACGTGAACAGGCACCTGTGCATGGTGTGTGGCATATGGCGGATGCATCAATAAAAGAGCTTGACAGAATGCGGATAGCTGGTACTATCTATTTTGTATGCAAAACTCTCCATACAGTTTTTAAGGAGGCGATTATGAAGCGGCTTATGGTATTGGCTCTGGCACTCATGATGATCGGAGCGGCGGCTTACGGACAGGCGAGATTTCCCGCCAAGGATGTCACGATAACCGTAGTTTTCTCGGCCGGAGGCGGCACTGACGTGCTGAACAGGCTCATAGCTGGCGAGATGCGCCCCTTCCTTGGAAGAAACGCCGTCGTTACCAATGTCACGGGCGGTGTCAGCGCATCCAACGGCATGTTCCACGTATGGGGCCTTCCGCACGACGGATACAACCTGGCCGGCATGTCCGAGTCTGTGGTCTCAGGTCCCGTCATGGGCGGTTTTGACAAGCTCATGAAGGTCTGGTACCCGTTCCTCATAGCCGGTTCTCCCGACGTGATCTCCGTTTCGGCCTCATCACCGTACAAGACGCTGAAGGAACTTGTCGACGCCACCAAGGCCAATCCCGGCTCGGTCAAGGCCGGCGCAGGCAACGTGGGCGGACTGCATCACCTGAACATGCTGGCTTTTGAGAACGGCACCGGGATCAAGTTCAACTACATCCCCTACCCTGGATCAGGCCCGACCCAGACTGCCGCTGTAACCAACGAGATCGATGTCGTCATCACCTCACTGGCGGAGCAGCAGCAGCTTATCAAAGCGGGACAGCTCAGGCCGCTTGGCATGCTGACCAACCAGTCGTTCAAGCTTGAGGGCTTTGGCGAGATCCCGAGCTCGCTCAAGTCGTACGCCGGGCTCAAGAAGTACCTGCCCATCATGCAGGCCATAGGCTTTGCGGTTCCGGATGACACGCCCGCAGACGCCAAAAAGGTCCTTGATGCGGCATTCAAGAAGGCTATGAAGTCAGCAAAAGTAACCGAGTACATGGCCCAGAATTACTATCAGCCCATCGGACAGACTGGCAAGGAAGCCGTGGCTATCTTCAACAAGCTCGAGTCACTGTTCTGCTGGACCCTCTGGGACATGGGCCAGGCCAAGGTCGATCCTGCTACGCTTGGTATCCCAAAGCCGTAACGTGAATTGATGAAGTCTGAAGGCTGCCCCGGAAGCGATTCCGGCGCAGCTTTTTTTTTCTTGACATTCTTCAATGCTCTGGTATAGTAAATTGTATACAAAATATTCTTTATCGATCCAGTTCGGGAG
>JAIFMD010000111.1 GCA_020048755.1 Spirochaetota bacterium | reverse complement strand
TGCCCACCGCGGCGGTGGTATTGCCGACGGCGTCCAGCTTGTCGGTGACCTCGCGCACATGCGGGTCCATGGCTGACATGACGGCCAGGCCACCGGCGTTGTCGGCGATGGGGCCGTAGGCGTCAACGGAGAGCTGGATTCCCAGGGTAACGAGCATGCCGAGCGCGGCTATGCCTATGCCATAGAGGCCGGCGAAGGCGTAGCTGCCCAGGATGGCCGCCGAGATGACGAGGACGGGCGGTAAAGTAGAGAGCATGCCCACGCCAAGCCCGGTGATGATGGCGGTGGCGGGGCCGGTATCGCAGGAGCGCTCTATCTTGCGCACCGGCGCGGTGTCGGTACCGGTGAAGAATTCGGTGAGGAGGCCGATGGCGGTGCCCGAGGCAAGGCCGAAGATGGCCGCCAGGGCGACACGGAGGGCATCCTTGCCACCGTCGAAGGTGCCGCCTCCGAGCACGAGGGCCGAGAGCGGGTAGATGAGCACGGCGGCCAGACCTGCCGCGCCGAAGCTGCCCGCGTTGAGGGCTTTCTGGGGTGACTTGCCGGGTTTGCCCCGGACCAGGAAGGTGCCGAGTATCGATGCGCCGACGCCCATCGCCGCCATCATGATGGGCAGCAGGGCCAGGCGGAGGCGCATGTCGTCGCTTGCGGCCACGCCAGCACCGAGGACGACGCAACCGACTATGGAGCCTACATACGACTCAAAGAGGTCGGCGCCCATGCCGGCGACATCACCTACGTTGTCGCCGACGTTGTCTGCTATGACCGCCGGATTGCGGGGGTCGTCCTCGGGAATGCCAGCCTCCACCTTGCCGACGAGGTCGGCGCCGACGTCGGCGGCCTTGGTAAAGATGCCACCGCCGACGCGGGCAAAGAGCGCTACAGTGGAGGCACCGAGACTGAAGCCTGACAGTATCGGGAATATGGTATCGCGCAGTGCCGGCAGGGTTTCGCCGAAGATTGCCACGCCGATGGCAAGCACAGCCGCGATGCCCAGAAGCGCCAGGCCGACCACGGTCATGCCCATGACGGAGCCACCGGCAAATGCGACGCGGAGGGCCGGATCAATGCCGTGTGCGGCGGCTGCGGCCGTCCGGGAATTGGCAGCGGTGGCGGTGCGCATGCCGAAGTATCCCGCGGCAGCTGAACACACGGCACCGAGCACGAAGGCCAGCGCCTGGAGGCGCAGCGAGCCGGAATTGGCCACGGCCAGGAACAGCGCCACGACGGCGATGAACGGCACGAGGACGGTATATTCGCGCTTGAGGAAGGCCTGTGCGCCTTCAGAAATGTAGCCTGCGATCCGCTCGAGCGTTTCATGCCCGACAGGAAGCTTGCGGATCCAGGCGTTCTTCGATACGGCATAGACTAGGGCCAGAACCCCGCCCAGCGACGCGATCACTATAACGAGCGTTGCGGTCACATTGATCCTCCATAACATGATTGAAATTCTATATAGTCATTTCACTGACAGACGAGTATACGTCGGGTCCTGAAAGCCGACAACAAAATCCATTCCGGTTACATACTTGCCTCAAGGACTACTGATGCAGTATATTTTGCAAATCATTCGCATTGCAAATGATTTGCAAAAACGGAGTGATCAAGAACTGGAGGTTATATGAGACAACACATACGTACAATATTCTTGGCTGGGGCCATGCTCGTGCTGGCAGTCCCATTGTTTGCCATGGGGGGCAGGGAAAGCGCGCCGGCAGGGACAGTACCCATCGTCGTCGTCAGCATCCTGCCCCAGGCGTATTTCGTCGAACGGATCGCTGGCGAGCGCGTCAATCCGATGGTTCTGGTGGGACCGGGGCAGAGCCCCCATGCCTATGAGCCCACCCCGAGGCAGATGGCCGATCTGGCATCCTCGCCGCTCTGGCTCACGATAGGAGTAGATTTTGAAAAGGGGCTCAAGCCCAAGGTCGCCTCGCTGTACCCGAAGCTGGCTATCGTCGATACGACCACCGGTATACAGTACCGCCAACTGGAAGGGCACAACCACGAGGGTAAGGTTCTGGAAGACACTCACGCAGAAGAAAGCGGCCTTGACCAGCATGTGTGGCTGGGCAGGCAAGCGGCCATTGCCATGGCGGGCAGCATCCGCGACGCGCTTGTCGCCTACGATCCGTCAGGCGCTTCAATGTATAAGTCCAGGCATGATACCTTCGTAACTGAAATTAAAGCAGTATGGAAGGCTCTGGAACAGGATCTTGCGCCGTCGCAGGGAAAAACTGTCTTTGTCTACCACCCGTCGTTTGGTTATCTGCTGGACGATTTTGGCATAGAACAGGAAGCCGTCGAGACTGGTGGCAAGGAACCGACGCAGAAAAACCTGGCCGGTCTTATTGCCGAAGCCCGCGCGGATGGTGCGAACATCATATTCGTCCAGCCCCAGTTTCCCGCCAGCGCGGCAAAAACAGTTGCACAGGCGATAGGTGGAGTCGTCGTTGAAATAGACGCATTGGCTCCGGACTGGCTCGACAACATCAAGCGCATCGGTGCTGCGCTTGCCAGAGCCGCACGGTAAGAACGTTCATGAAAACAGCGGGCTCTTGCAGTGCCGGCTTTCTTCTTTCAGTATGGGGAACACGATGGATGAAACGAAATTAACCACTATGTCCGTAGCGATACGGTTTGAACATGTATCTTTTTCCTATGGAGAGCTACGGGTACTCGACAAGGCTCATTTCCATATACACGCTGGCGAATTCGCAGCCCTCGTAGGGCCCAATGGTTCGGGCAAGACCACGGTGCTCAAACTGCTGCTCGGTCTGGCCAGGCCGACCGACGGCCACATCACCGTGCTGGGCCGCTCTCCGGAGGAAGCCCGGAACTCGATTGGTTACGTACCCCAGCATGCATCGTACGATCCGGCTTTTCCTATCTCGGTGATCGAGGTTGTCAGGATGGGGCGGCTCCGGACCTCAGTCAGGCGCTACACTGCAACGGACGACCAGGCGGTACAAAACGCGCTCGCGATGGCCGATGTAGCAGATCTGGCCGACCGGCCCTACCCGGCCCTCTCCGGAGGACAGAGGCGGCGGGTGCTCGTAGCCAGAGCGCTGGCCGCGGAGCCGGAACTGCTGGTACTGGACGAGCCAACCGCCAATATGGATGCAGAGAGTGAAACAAGGCTGTTCGAGACACTCGGGCAACTCAAGGGCAAGGCGACCATACTGATAGTCACCCACGACACGGGTTTCGTCACGGCTTTGACTGACAGCGTGTTCTGCGTTGGTGAACGGGGCACAGGCCGGAGCGTTATACGCCACCAGGCGACGCTGGCAGCCCATGTGGCCAGCGAGCAGTATGGCGGCCCTGCCCTGCAGGTACTCCACGACACCGAACTGCCTGATGATGCATGCCGCGGCTGCATAAAGGATTCTATATGAACGGCTACCTGAGCGCAATTTTCGACCCGTCATTGCCGTTCGTCCGCAACGCATTGCTGGCGGGTCTCCTGTCAGCCGTGCTGTTCGGAACGCTTGGAGCCGTAGTGACGGTAAAGCGCATTGCGGGCCTTGCCGGCGCAATATCCCATGCAGTGCTCGGTGGCATAGGCATGGCGCTGTACCTGTCCGCAAAAGACATCATTCCCGGGCTGCCGCCGATAGTTGGTGCGCTGGTGTTCGCTGTGCTGGCCGCGGCGATCATTGGCTTTGTTTCGCTCAAGGCTAAGCAGCGCGAAGATACCGTCATAAACGCGCTCTGGGCCATCGGCATGAGTGTCGGGGTGCTGTTCATTGCCAAGACTCCGGGCTATGCCGACCCGATGAGCTACCTGTTCGGCAACATACTCCTCGTATCCACGCGGGATCTGGTGTTGCTGGCCATTCTGGACACGGTCGTCGTGTTCCTGGCCTGGCGCTACTACCCTCAGATCGAGGCGAGCGCCTTTGACGAGGAATTCGCCCGCGTCCGGGGGGTGCCCACCGATGCGGTGTTCATAGCGACGCTCGCGGTTACGGCTGTAGCGGTGGTGCTGTTGCAGACCTTCGTGGGCATCGTCATGGTCATCGCAATGCTGACGCTGCCGTCGGGCACAGCTGGTTACGCGGCAAAAAACCTCGCTGCCATGATGATAGGAGGCACCGTGCTGGCTGCCGTGTTCACGGTCGGAGGACTCGCAGCAAGCTGGGCTCTGGATATGCCGGCGGGTGCGGTTGTAGTCGTCATTGCGGGGTCGGCTTTCCTTTCAGTTTCAGCCTTCGCGGCATTCCGCAGCAGAAACAGAAAAAATGGCAAAAAAAGCAGGAACAACCCTGGTCAGGCA
Source organism: Spirochaetota bacterium (assembly GCA_020048755.1). GTDB lineage: Bacteria > Spirochaetota > Spirochaetia > Treponematales > UBA12059 > SZUA-370. The sequence goes on along the minus strand of JAIFMD010000111.1, from coordinate 7,489 downwards.
ACGGCGGTCGGAGTGCTTCCCGGGGTGGAGAAACAGGCATGACCAAGGCGAGGACAGCCGTGCTGGCCGCGCTCGACGGGGCTACCGAGCCGCTCTCGGCGGCCGGCGTCGTGAGCAAGCTCGCGGATACCTGCGACCAGGCGACCGTGTACCGTGCCCTCCACTACCTTGAGGCGCAGGGACATGCGGAGTCGTTTGTGCTGTACTGCAGCGAACATGGCGTGGAGCGCTATTACGCAAGCGCCAGCGCGCCGCACCGCCACTGGTTCCACTGCGAATCCTGCCACCGCTTTGTAGACCTTGGCGCGTGCAGGATAGGCGGCCTCGTAGCCGACGTTGAGCGTGAACTGGGCCTGCACGTGAGCCGGCACACGATGTACCTGTCCGGCACCTGCGCCGCCTGCCTGGCAGGCGCGGCCTGCCTGGCACAGGTTTCCGGCACCAGTCCAGCCTGATTCCTACCTGAACAGCCCCTTGAGCGCGTCCCCGATATCGTCGCCCAGCTTGGAGAGGCCGTCGCCGACGGCGCGTACGGTCTTAGATACCGGGTCGTCCAGTTTCTCGAACTCACTCTTGTAGAATTCGAAGCCCTGCTTCAGCTCTTCAGCCGCGTCTTCCTTGTGGAAGCCGCGCTTGAGGTAGTTGCCGTCGAGTATGGCCTGGTACTGCCCCGAGACAGCCCAGCTCCTGAGCTCCTGGAGGCGGATTACCGGGAAGGGGTGCGATTCACCCAGGGTGTTGAGCAGCTTGTGCACTCCATCCAGGAGCCCCTTGCGGTCCTCGTACTCCTGCGCCTGCGCAAAGAAGTCATTCATGTTGAGTTGCGAGAGGTCGTCGCCACCAGCCATCTTCATCAGCACCGAATAGTTGGGATCCTGGATCTGGGTAGCCAGGAGTCCGGCCCGATCGGCGCTCAGTTCACTCCTTCGGTCCCACTCGCGCAGCGCAGCGATAATCGGCATGACGATCAGCTCGCCTGCTGGCACAAGCTTTGACGAAAGGTTGAGCAACATCCAGAGGAGCGTCTTGTAGACCGCGTGGCCACTCATGATGTGGCCCATCTCGTGGGCCAGCACACAGGCCAGTTCCAGGTCGTCGAGCCTGCCCACTATGGAGCTGTTGAGCACGATGAACGGCTTGTCCACGCCGTACGCGCCAGCGTTGAAAAACGGGCTCTGGGTAACGAACACTTCAGGCCGGTACGGCCAGTCAAACACGTCTACGGTACGATCCAGCATCTGGTGCACACGAGGAAACTGGTTCTGCGTGACCCGTACCGACGAGGCTAGGTGTATCAGCCGGATGGATTCCTCGCTGGTATTGCCAAAGACAAACCTGGTTACCTCGTCGAGGCCCCTGACACCTCTGAGTGCCGCCAGGGCAGCCTCGTCGGCGGGGTGTTCCCAGGACCGTGGATCAATGGCGTAGAGTTTCTTCGTTCTGGCAGTCAGCATGGCACCCCCACGATCAGGCTGGCACTAACAATGGTATGCTGACGGGTTGCGGAGCCGCCGTTCCAGCCACTCCAGCCGCGCCGACAGCTCTTCAGGAAAGCCGTCGTGGAAGCTGCCGTAGAACGCCCTTATGCCGGGAACATCCGCGAGCCACTCTTCCTCGCGCACCGCCATCAATTCGTCCATTGCCTCGGGCTTCATCTTCAGCCCTGAAAGGTCGAGCGCGCCGGGAGCCGGCACGTTGCCGATTGGCGTCTCCACGGCCTTGCCGGTGCCGTCGCAACGCTCGAAAATCCACTTGAGCACGCGCGCGTTGTCGCCAAAGCCCGGCCACAGGAACTTGCCGTCCGCACCTTTGCGGAACCAGTTTACAAAGTAGAATTTCGGGTGCACCACGCCGGACCGCTCACCCATCCTGAGCCAGTGATGAAAATAGTCGCCCATGTTGTAGCCGCAGAACGGCAGCATCGCGAAGGGATCGCGGCGAAGTTGCCCCACAGCGCCGGCAGCTGCGGCGGTGGTTTCACTGGATACTATGGAACCCATGAACACACCATGTTCCCAGTCCAGGGCCTCGTGCACGAGCGGCACTGTACCGGCGCGTCTGCCGCCGAACAGTATGGCGCTGATCGGCACGCCCTCCGGTGCTTCCCACGCCGGGTCTATCACCGGGCACTGTCCGGCAGGCGCTGTAAAGCGGCTGTTTGGATGGGCCGCGGGCTTGCCCTTGCTTGCATCGAAGGGCTCGCCCAGCCAGTCGATCATGCCCGCAGGTGGCTCGGAACCTATGCCCTCCCACCAGACATCGCCGTCAGGCGTCAGCGCCACATTGGTAAAGATGCTGTTCTTCTCTATTGAGAGCATCGCGTTGGGATTTGACTTCATGCTGGTTCCGGGAGCCACGCCGAAGAAACCATATTCAGGGTTGATAGCGTACAGCCTGCCGTCATCACCCCAGCGCAGCCACGCTATGTCGTCGCCTACGGTCTCCACCTTCCAGCCAGGTACATTGGGCACGAGCATGGCAAGGTTGGTCTTGCCGCAGGCAGACGGGAACGCCGCAACGATATATTTCTTCTGGCCTTCGGGATTGGTGATGCCGAGGATCAGCATGTGCTCGGCCAGCCAGCCCTGGTCGCGGGCCATGACGCTGGCTATGCGCAGCGCATAGCACTTCTTGCCCAGCAGCGCATTGCCGCCGTAGCCTGAACCGTAGGACCAGATGGCCCGTTCTTCAGGAAAGTGGACTATGTACTTGTTGTTGGCATCGCAGGGCCACGCAAGTTCATGCCGGCCGAGGGTCAGTGGATATCCAACCGAATGAAGGCATTTGACGAAGGGTTTTTCCCGATCCAGCTCCTTGAGCACGGCCTCGCCCATCCTGGTCATGATGCGCATGTTGAGGACAACATAGAGGCTGTCAGTCAGTTCGATGCCTATCTGTGACAGCGGCCCACCCACTGGTCCCATTGAGAACGGGATGATGTACATGGTGCGGCCCCGCATTGATCCGAAGAAGCGCTGCCTGAGTTCACCCTTCATCTCCTGCGGATCGCGCCAGTTGTTCGTGGGTCCTGCTTCCTCGTGAAAACGGGAACATATGAAGGTATTGTTCTCGACTCTGGCAACATCGCCCGGGTCGCTTAGTACATAAAAGGAATTGGGGCGCTTTTCAAGCCGCTTGAAGCTGCCCGAGCGGAGCATGCGCTCGGCCAGGCGGTCGGCTTCTTCGCGACCGCCGTCGCACACGTACACGTCGTCCGGCATGCACATCGCAATGTTCTCGTCTATCCACTCGCGTAACCGGGGGTGTCTGATGGTATCGAGATTCATGGTGTAGAGTCTCCTTTATTACATAATAGTTCTATACCCAAAACGAGTGGTGCACAAGTTAAAACGAACTGGCTATTCCTGGTCTAAAATCCTGTCTTCCAGCCGCCACCCGGCACAGGCAAAGCCCTTTTTCCTGTGCATCGCCATCTTTACGAGCCCCTTGGGGCGTCGCCGCTCGAAACGGTCCATCGCGGCCGAAGGCATGGACGCTACGTAGGAGCCTCCGAGCTTGAGCGCGCGGACAGCGTTCTGCCAGGTCTCGTCCAGGGTATCGACGCGGGGCGTCAGGTCTGGCTGTTCGACGATCAGGTCATAGCTGATGTCCGGCACATTGGTGCAGAACGCATAGGAATCACCGGCAGGAGTGTCGGAGGCTGCGTCCAGTGCTACGTTCCTGGCCGTTGCAGCCAGGGCCAGGGCATCACGGCCACAGACGTCGATGATGGCGTTTTTAGCACGGGCCCTGATGTAGCAGGCCACGCGGCCGATACCTGGATTGATGACGAGGGCACGGCGGGTCATGAGGCCTGACATGGCGGTCTCGCACAGGTCCATGGCCAGTTCGGTTGCGAAGGAGGCCGTATCAAACTCCGGCAGGCCCCAGTAGCCCTTGATGCGATAGTTGGTCCTGCCCGCCTGCAGCTTCTGTTCAGAGCGCTCCAGAACCGACCAGCAGGCTCCGGCTCCCGGCTCGACGGCTGCGGCAGTTCCGCGGCTGAACACGAAGGCGGTGTGGCCGGCATTGCGCTCCTGGTGGGTTATTTCAGCACCAGAAGCGCGCAACGAGGCGAGCGCGGCCTCCGCGATGGGCTGGACGACGACGATGGCGCCACGGCCGCGCTCCGAGACGATACCCGGCAGGTCGCGAAGGAAGCGGTCCAGCACCGTCGTACCGGCCTTGGCAGGCACGTTGCACAGCACCAGGTCAAAACGCTCGGCCTCGATGCCGTCCAGGAACAAGGCATGATCTACCGACACCGGTACAATCTTGTTTCGTTTTGCGTTACGTTCGCTGAAAACGCAGGCCAGTGCGTCCCGGTCACGCAACCGGAGGGTGGCCCCCGGGTAGCCCCTGGCACATGCGATGCCGAGCACCCCGACACCCGAGCCAATGTCGACTATCGATCCTGTGGTCTCCGCCGCAACGTTTTTTGCCACGGCCTTGAGCAGCAAGCGCGAGCCTGAGTCGATATCAAAGGAGCTGAACAGCGCGTGCGACAGTTCGAAGGTCATGTCGGCGCCCTTGAATTTCAATGGTACGGTCTTGTTTACGTAATTGTCGTATGGCTTCATGTGTAATCCATACTACGCGAGTGGAGGCTCTCGGGCAAGGTGCCAGTAGTTCAGTGAGCCAGCTCAGTCTCCGCGGCCTGTTCCTGGGCTTTCAGCATGAGGACTTCGTCGCTGTTGAAGATGTGGTCTATGTCGAGGATGATGATGAAACCCGAGTCACTCTTGCCGACGCCCTGGATGAACTCCGATGCCAGGCTGGTTCCAAAACGTGGTGCTGGTTCCACATTATCGGGCGTGATCTCGACGACCTCGTGCACGGAGTCTGCCAGTACCCCCACGACCACGGGGCCGGAACGGCTGTCTACATCGAGTACGATGATCGCAGTCTCTTTGCCTACTGGCGTTTCTTCAAGCCCGAACTTCAGCCTCAGGTCTATGACCGGCACGCCCGATCCGCGAAGGTTGATGATGCCCTTCATGAAGTCGGCGGTGCGGGGTAGTTTCGTTATCCTCGTGTATTCAAGAACCTCGCGTACCTTGCGGACGGCAACTGCATACTGTTCTTCATTGAGTGTAAACGTCACGTACTGGTTGAAGGTGCTGTCCATCATCGGGCGGTCTCCTATTGTTACTGTAGCGCGCTAATGTCGCATCGTCAAATGCCAATGCTGCGGCAAGCCCGGGCCAGGCGCGCGTTCCGCCTGAACTCGTCCAGGCCCATCCAGGACAGGCCAAGCGCTGTCTTCCTGAAAAACGCTTTGAGCTCATCGTCGCCGGCAGTTTCAAGGTAGGGAGCAGAAACGAAGCGGCCAGGCCTGCGCTCGGCCGGCAGGAACAGTCCATCGGCGCGTTCAGCGGGACTGGTACCAAGCGCGTCGGCAGACCAGGCACCACTGGAGCGGGGGCAGGCAACGACGCAATCATCGCAGCCGTACAGACGCGGCCCCCACACAGGCAGGAGAGTATCAGGCACCGCGCCTGCTCTGGTGCTCCAGTACTGGATGCACTGATCAAGCTGTATGCCGGTACCATCCACCGCAATGGCGCTTCCAGGGCAGGCGTCAACGCAGGCCCGGCAGGAGCCGCACCCGGAACCTGGCAACAGAGAGGCTTCAAGGCCGGCAGCATCCAGTACTGGTCTGGATACCTGGCCGATTTCCGGCATGGGGAAATCCGGGGGCAGGAGCAGTGCACCGAGCAGGCAGGCAGTTCCATACTCCTTCGTAACCACCAGGCTGGACCGGCCTACGAACCCGAGCCCAGCCATTACGGCAAGCCGTTTCTCCGGCAATCTGGAATTGACGATGGCTCTGAAACCCTTGGCAGGCAGTCCCGATTGCTCCGCGAGCAGGCGGCCGGCCCCCAGCAGCAGGCGGGTGAGCGCGGCATACCGGTTCCAGGCAGCAAATGCACCTATCCGCGCAAACGGCGGAGGTCCGGCAACACCGGGTTCGGTTTCAGATTGGGTTTCAGAATCGGTTTCGATTTCGGGACTGATTCCCCGATAGCGCGGATCATAGGGAAATGCCACAACAACCGCGCCAGAGGAAGCCAGAAGGCCATATCGCTCAACGGCGGCAGCATCGGCTACCGTAGCGAGACGAGTAAGTCCTGCATGGTCAATGACAGAAAAAACAGGCAGGCCCATGGAATTGAAGGCCGTTGCTATGGCTGTTGCAGTTGAGTCCGGGCTCAACGAACCGCCTGGGCGTCTTTGCGGGATTTCTCTATCTTCTGCATCTTGCGGTAGTATTCAGCTTGCTTGACTATCTCGCTCATGTCCTGGACGACTATCTTGTTGTCTATAAGCCTGAACAGCTTGTTTGACAGCAGTTCCTGAACCACCATGTTGCCTTCGTTTATGGGCAGGCCGACCATGTTGATAAGTTCCTTGGGCCCGAATTCAAAGGCGTGCGTGGCGCCGTTCTTTATTGGAACGCGGTTCTTTTCAAGCTGTATATGGAGGGCGTCGTACATGCGACCAAGGGGATCAGAGATGAGGGTGTTTGCCAGTTGCTTGTAGATGAACCAGATGCGTTCAGCCAGTAGCTGCGTAAGTCTTGTGACGATCTGGGGCTGGGCCTGCACCATGCGCTCGAAGTTCTGCTTGTTCACAGCCAGCAGATAGGCATCCTCGTACGCTATGGCACTGGCGGAACGCGGTTTGTTTTCAAGGAGGGCCATCTCTCCGAAAATATCGCCGGCCTTGAGCACGGCAAGCAGTACTTCGGTGTTCTCCACAATCTTGGTGATCTTCACCGAGCCCTTCTGCAAAATGTAGAGCTCCGAGCCCGGCATTCCCTCGGAGAACACCATCGTGTCCTTGGGGTAGAAGCGGTTGAACTCTTCGGTGGATCCATCCAGGTATACAGCCTTGGAGAAGGGCTTTATCTTGGTCATGCGCTCGGTAGCCGCCTGGGCATGCTGGCCGTTGGGGCAGAATTTAAGGTACTGGTAGTATGCATAGTAAGCCTGATTGAACTGGCTCTGTTTGGCATAGCACTCGGCAACCTTGAAGAGATGGGAAGGATCTATCTCGGCGCTTTTCTTGAGGGTGATGCGGGTAAGCGCCTCGTCAAGGAAACGCATGCGCTTGGAGAACCCCATGATTATCTTCATGGCTACCGGGGTATTCTTCTCTATCAGCATGCCGTACTGTTCGCGCTGTACGCTGATGAGTGTGACATCGGTCAGGGCCTGGGCTGTTTCAATATGGCTATGGCTGGACATCGTAGAAACGACGCCAAAGAAGTCTCCGGGGGAATAGATGTTGCCGCCTTCTTCCTCGACGACTTCAACTTCCTTGGAGATGCGGACCTTGCCGGCCCTTATGATATAGAAACGATCAGCATTCTGCTTGCCTTCTACGATTATATATGAGTCTTTTTTAAAAGTTACAAAGGTAAGCTGGAGAGGATTTTCCATGCCGATGCCGTTTTCTCCCGTCGAAAAGCTCGTTTGAAGTATAG
>JAIFMD010000168.1 GCA_020048755.1 Spirochaetota bacterium | reverse complement strand
CTTCGATGCTTACCTTGACGAGTTACCAAAATATGGTAATACTATCTCATGAGCTATGAGGTGAAGGTCTTGCGTAAGGCCCGGAAAGACATTGAGAAGTCCCCGGCCTTTGTGCGTGCGAAGTTCGTGAATCTCGTACGCGACCTTCAGGACTTCGGACCCATCCTGCCCCGGTGGCCACATTATTCGCGACTCGGTGACTTGACCCATCACTGTCACCTCGCGGACAAGTGGGTGGCCTGCTGGAGACATGAGGGCGGTAGCTTGCTCGTGGAGGTGTACTATGCTGGTAGTCGAGAAAGCGCGCCATATTGAGGTCGAGATCCGTGGCCCAGGCGCCGATTCCGTCCTCGCCATCCTTCGAGGCGTCCTGCCCTCACTTGAGGCTTCCGACGACGATGTGTACGAGCCTGTCGATGGCTCCGACTGGTTCGCCGCCCTCACCGCCGAAGTGACTCCTGGGGCATCACTCCGTGTCTACCGCGACAACGCCGGCTGGACCCAGGCCCAGCTTTCCGAAAAGACCGGCATCCCCATCCCCCACCTCTCAGGCATGGAAAACGATCGTCGCCCCATAGGCAAGGCTTCCGCAAAGAAGCTCGCTGTGGCCTTTGGTACGGATTACCGACGCTTCGTGTAGAGCCAAAGCCAAGAAGGCATGCGAGAATGCCAAACATCGATGAAGGCAAAATCATTGGCCAAGGTGATGTTGATATGGTGTGCCTCAAAAAAATTGTGGAAGAAAAAATATTGAAAAATTTGATAAAAAAGTATTCAAAACAATCATCAGAAAAGGGTTGCCAGAATAATCAGGTAACCCTTTTCTTAATAAGTACGATTATGTAGCCTTCAGTTTCCGTTGCGACTCTCTATATATTCGCCGAGCCTGGAGAAATCAAAGAATGTATATTCGGCGGCGGTGCGCACTGAGAGGTTTTTAGAGATGAGCGCCGCACGCATGCCGGCACCCAGGGCGCCCTTGACGTCATAGGGTTCTGAATTGCCCACATACAGCAACTCGTCGTTGCGGACTCCAAGGCGCTGGGCCAGCAGATCAAAGGAGGCGCGGTCTGGTTTGACGAGGCCGGTTTCTTCACTGGTCATGGTCACGTCGAATTTATTGGCCAGGCCGAGCAGTTCTACTTTTTTATCGCAAGGGAAGTCAGACAGGGCTCCGAGTTTATAACCCTTGGCCCTCAGTTGATCGAGCAATGCGGCTACGCCGGGGTAGGGCGCTATCGTGGCGAAAGGCGCTACCGATGCGGTGTAAAAGAATGCTTCTATTTCGTTGTGCACGCGTTCCTGATCTGCACCCAGACGTTTTGCGACGAGTTCTGACTGGAAACGGTGCAGTTCCTCGATTCCCTGTATGCCACGGTCGCGGTACTCGGTTGAGGTCAGCAACGCTCGGAGTTCGCGCCTGACCCTGCCAAAGGCTATGAGGAAACGGAGCTTGGGAAGGCTTTTTCCTATGAGTTTCTGGTACAGCGCTGCTGCTGGGTAGAGGGTTCCGTCTATGTCGAAACCTACGGCACGTATAGGCATGGTTCCCTTTATACCGGGTAACGACGTGGATGTCTACGATGGTTCCTGTTTTAAAAGGTTGGTTTCAGGAACATTGAATGAAAAAAAAGGCCGGCATCCGGACTCAGCCGGATACCGGCCTCTATGGCTCAGACCGTCTTCTGGGTGTACTTCGTGTGCAGGAGCAGATGGGACTCATGCCCCAGCGGCTTCTCCAGGAATTCCGTGTACAAAGCCTTTACGGATTCGTTTTCATGCGATTTCCGCAGGGGAAGACCCCGGTCTTCTGTATAGATCGCGGTGCGGCGCAGTTCGCGCTTTTCCCAGTTGGGTGCTACAGGCTGGCCACCACCACCCAGGCAGCCGCCGGGGCAGGACATGATCTCGACGAACGCGTACGGGCTTGTGCCGGCAGCTATACCATCAAGCACGACACGTGCATTCTTGAGGGTGTGAGCTACAGCTACCTTGAGCTGTGTACCTCCCACATCTATCGTTGCTTCCTTTATGCCTTCGAAACCACGTACCGCCATAAGTTCCAGTGAAGGCAGCGGTTTGCCGACAGCAACCTCGTACGCGGTACGGAGGGCAGCCTCCATGACGCCGCCAGTTGCTCCGAAAATCGTCGCTGCTCCGGTACTGGAACCAAGCGGATCGTCAAACTGCTCGTCGGGCAACGCTGTGAAGTCTATGCCGGCGCGTTTTATCATACGGGCCAGTTCACGGGTGGTAAGTGCAAAGTCAACGTCAAAGTAAGGAGCGGATTTTTTGCCCTTCTTCTGCCACCATTCCCAGGCGCTGCGCATCTCTGGTCGCTTGGCCTCGAATTTCTTGGCGGTGCAGGGCATGATCGATACGACGACGACTTTTGATGGGTCAACACCGGCTTTCTGTGCCCAATAGGTCTTTGCTATCGAGCCGAACATCTGTTGCGGTGACTTGCAGGTGGACAGGTGCGGCAGCAGCGCCGGATAGAATGTCTCTATGAAGCTTATCCAGCCCGGCGAGCACGAGGTTATCATGGGCAGGGTGCCCTTGTTCGCGAGGCGTGACAGCAGTTCCGAGCCTTCCTCCATGATGGTCAGGTCGGCCGAGAACTGGGTGTCGAACACGTGGTCGAAGTCCAGTCGCCGCAGCGCGGCGGCCATCTTGCCGGTAACGAGACTGCCTGCCGGCATGCCAAGCGCCTCTCCGAGCGATGCGCGAATGGCCGGAGCAGTCTGTACGATGACGGTGAGCGAGGGGTCATTGATTGCGGCAAACACTTCGTCGGTCTCGTCACGCTCGGTAAGTGCGCCTGTCGGGCAGACAACGGTGCACTGGCCGCAGGACACGCAGGTGGATTCCGACAGCGGCTTGTCCAGGAACGGCGCTACACGGGACCGCACACCGCGGCCAATGAAGTCTATGGCAGAAACCGACTGCATCTCGCGGCAGACTGCAACGCACCGGCCGCAGAGTATGCACTTGTCGTTGTCCCTCATCACGCCCCAGCCAACGCGGTCAGGGTAAGTGACTTTTTTGGTACGTGGAAACGCCTTGTTGCGGACGCCCATGAGCTCGGCCATGGCCTGAAGCTCGCAGGAACCGTTGCGCAGGCAGGAGAGGCAGTTTTCCGGGTGGTTGGCCAGCAGCAGTTCGACGACAGTGCGCCGCGCCTCCATCACCCGGGCTCCGCCCGTGCGTATGTTCATGCCGGGTGCGGCTGCCTGGACACAGGACCGCACCAGGCTTTTTGCGCCTTCGACCTCCACGACGCAGAGTCCGCAGGACGCATTGGAACTTACTCCCTCGAGGTGGCAGAGCGTTGGAACCTTTATGCCTGATGCGCGGCAGGCTTCGAGTATTGTTGATCCCGCAGGGGTGGAAACCGGCCTGCCGTCTATTGTCAGTTGTATCATCGCGGTCGTTATCTGGTTCATGCTGTTCCTCCACCTATCGCCATGGACTGCGGGAATCTTCCCTGATGTCGCAGCGAAGACAACGGGCCGCTTCCGCGATGGCCTGTTCGCCAGAATAACCCAATGCTATTTCCTGGAAATTGCCCCGGCGTTCTTCCGGGGGTACGAGCGTCGAGTGGCACATGCAAGCCTTTGCTGGTTCCGGCGGAACCCGCATCGAGTGCCCGAACTCCCTGAACAGGCTGCTGAAGGCATCACGGTTCATCAGGTCGGCATCAATGGCCTTTGCGACCTGTTTGCCCAGGCCCATGGCCTCGGCTGCGGTAGCCGGGCCGGTGACTGCATCACCTATGGCCCAGACATTGCCCGCGGCCCTGCCTGATATGCGGTCCGCTATGATGCGCCCGTCCTTGACCACCGCAATGCCGGAGGCGCCCAGCGAGGCGGAGTCCACCTTTTCACCAACGGCCACGTAGACGTCGTCGCAGGGTATATCGACGGTCCTGTCTGTCTCCACCGGGGTTGGCCGGCCTGTGGCGTCCATGCCGCCCGGTTTCATCACCTTGAAGCGCACGGCCTTTACCCGGCCCTTCTCCCCGAGTATTTCTACCGGCTGAAGCATGAATTCCATGCGGATGCCTTCTTCCTCCGCACCTGAAAGTTCGGTGGCGTTGGCAGGCATGCTTTGTTTTGCCCTGCGGTAGGCAACCGTAACTTCGCAGTTCTGCCTGAACAGGGTCCTTGCCGCGTCGATGGCCACGTTGCCGCCACCTATAACCAGCGCGCGCCTGCCTGGCTTTGATGCCTTGCCCAGCGCGAAGCCTTCAAGCCACTCGTAGCCGGGATGTACGCCCTGCAGATCCTCGCCGGGCACGCCCAACCGTTTGTCGGCCTGGGCTCCAACCGCGATGATGAGCGCATCGTACTGGCTTTGCAGGTCGCTGAAGCTGGCGTCCTTGCCTATGGTCGTATTGAATACGAACTTGACGCCGAGCTTTTTCCAGAGTTCCAGCTCCTTGTCCAGCACGCTCTTGGGTAGTCTGTATGCGGGTATGCCGTAGCGTAGTATGCCTCCTGCCTTGGCTTTGGACTCGAAGATAGTCACTTCGTGGCCAAGCCTGGACAGGTAGAAGCTGGCGGCCAGTCCCGCGGGGCCTGAGCCTATGATGGCGATCTTGCGGCCCGTTGCTGGTTTCTTCTCCTTGACGAGCATGGCCCAGACGTCCTTTTCACGGCCCATCTTGTACATGGTATCGGCGAGGTAGCGGTGTATCTCGCCCTGCGCTACCGGCTCGTCCAGCGTTTCCCGCCTGCAACGCATCTGGCAGTGGAAGTGGCATATGCGCCCCATCGAGCCGGGTAGCGGATTGTCGCGGAGCGTCAGTTCGAACGCATCTTCTATGCGGCCATCGCCCAGCAGCGCAATGTAGCCGGGAATGTTCATGTGCAGTGGGCAGGAGTTTTCACACAGTGCCGAGAACAGTGATTCGCAGGTACCCGACTCGCAACGCTGCTCGATAATATGGCGCTCGTAGTCGTCACGGAAATACTTGAGCGTTGTCAGCACCGGGTTTGCGGCAGTCTGCCCGAGGCCGCACAAGGACGAATCCTTGATGACGCGGGCCAGGCGTTCAAGTTCGACCAGATCCTCGGGGGTTCCATCGCCCCGGGTAATGTCGGTAAGCAGGTGCATCATCTGGGACAGGCCTTCCCTGCACGGGGCGCACTTGCCGCAGGATTCCGCCGCCGTGAAGCCGACGAAATACCGGGCAACATCGACCATGCAGTTGTCCTGGTCCATGACGACCATGCCGCCGGAACCCATGATGGCTCCCAGTTCGGCAAGCGACTCGTAGTCGACGCGCACGTCGAAATGTTCAGCCGGTATGCAACCTCCCGAGGGGCCACCGGTCTGTACCGCCTTTATGTATTTTTTTGCACCTGCGCCTTCTCCCATGCCGTAGACGATGTTTGAAAGTGGCGTGCCCAGCGGCAGTTCGACGAGTCCGGTATTCTTGACCTTGCCCACGAGGCTGAACACCTTGGTACCAGGGCTCTTCTCCGTACCAATTGCGGTGAAGTACTCGGCTCCCCTGGAAATGATGAGCGGCACATTGCACCAGGTCTCTACGTTGTTGATGTTCGTGGGCATGCCGAGGTAGCCCTTCTGTGCGGGGAACGGTGGCCGTGGCGAGGGCCTGCCCGATTTGCCTTCTACGCTGGCTATCAGCGCTGTTTCCTCGCCGCACACGAAGGCACCTGCACCGCTGACGATCTGCAGTGAGAACGAAAAATCACTGCCCATGATGTGTTCGCCCAGGAACCCGGCAGCGTTTGCATCGGCTATGGCTTTTCTGAGACGCTCGACGGCAAGCGGGTATTCGGCACGGGCATACACGATGCCTTCAGACGCACCCATGGCGTAGGCGCCTATGATCATGCCCTCTACGAGCATGTGCGGATCGCTCTCTATCTCGTTGCGGTTCATGTACGCGCCGGGATCGCCTTCGTCGGCGTTGCAGATTACGTACTTCTGCGGAGCCTCGTTCTGGCGCATCATCTTCCATTTGATCCCGGTCGGGAATCCGGCCCCGCCCCTGCCCCTGAGCCTGGCCTTGGTAACTTCTGCTATAACGTCCTCGGGCGGTGTGCCCAGAATCTTTGCCAGGGCTGCATAGCCGCCAACGGCTACGTACTCTTCGATATTTTCAGGGTCGATGAGGCCACAGTCACGGAGCACCAGCTTTTCCTGGCCCTTGAAGAACGGCAGTTCGTTCCATTCCGGCAGAGCCGGGAATCCGGTACCGAACTCAATGTTGGATGTTCGGAAGTCCCAGGCTGAAATTTTTGCCCTGGCAGTCTTGGCCAGGCGTTCATAGGCCTTGTCGTCGCTGGCAGCCGCGACGAATTTTGCGGCTTTCGCTGCTTTGACATCGGTAAACAGGAGTATCGGGTTGCCTGGACGGTAGAGCATGAGCAGCGGTTCTTCAGCACAGAATCCAAAGCAACCCGCCTTTTTTACAAGGACGCTACCATCGGAAGCGGCATCCCTGAGCGCGTCAAACAGTACATCGGCGCCGTTGCCTATGCCGCAGGTGCCAAGGCCAACCGAGATCGCCGGAATGCCGGGTTTGACACCGGCGAGTCCGCGCGCGGCCATCGCCGCGTAATTTTTCTGGTTCATCGTGACGCGGGTCATCGCGAGGCTCCTTTGCGCATTGCATCGATGATGGTGCAGAGCTTGCCCGTGGTCATCCTCGAGTGGATTGTTCCATCGATCGCTACGACCGGCGCAAGGGCGCACTGGCCAAAACATGCGACGGTGCGCACGGTAAAAAGCCTGTCATCGGTGGTGCAGGTTGGTTCTTCTTCTTCCTTGAACCCTGCGATGCCGAGACGGCTGGTAGCTTCCCTGAGGAGGCCCAGCGAACCCCGGGTATGGCACGCGGTTCCGCGGCATACGACAATGGTGTGTTTGCCCTGGGGTTTGAGGTTGAAGAACGAGTAGAATGTAGCTACTGAATAGACACGGGAAAGAGGCTCCCCGGTTTTCAAGGCTACCGCCCTCAGCGTTTCTTCTGATAGATGGCTGTACTCATCGGCACGCTGGGCCTCTTCAAGAGCCGTCAGCAGAGCGCCGGGTTGTACTCCCGTACCTTCGTCGAGAGGACGTGCGGTGCTGGTCGCCGGACTCGTCGCAGAACTTGTTTCCATGAAACCTCCCATAACTGTCGCCCGTGCAGAGTCGATCGATGAAGAGGAAATCCTGAATTTTTCTCTGTCGGAGGGCGTAACTGCCTTTATAATATATCGTAATCAAAAAAAAGCAAGAAAATAATATAGATATAAATAACTATCATATGCCAACATCTTTGTTGCGGGAATCAGGAAACAGATCTATATTTATCTGTATGAAATTACGCGACGAAGCATCGCGAGTGCACCGCCGCGAAAGGATGCCCCACTCTGTCCTGATAGGGCAGGCGCTGGAGCGTACCGAGGAAATCTTCAACCGTCTGAATGCCTATTCCTATCTGAGCGCACTGGACCGGAATGATTTTTCATATTACCGGTCATTTTATCTGGAGTCACTGTGCCAGATCGACGACAGGATACGCGATGGAAGTCTTGTGCCTGTCGATCTGTCTGATTTTCCGCAGGTGGTCCGCTTCCCAGGCTACAGAATAAACGCAGCGCTGTTCATCGGCTCGTTCGACCCCTTCCAGATGACCCATCTGGCCACGGCCCTCAGGTATCTGGCGTCGCCGGGAGCTGCGGCGTCTGTCGTGTTCGTGGTGCCGGAGGGACATGTCAACCCGCTCAAGCCTGCCAAGAGCGATTACCGGTACCGCTTTGAACTGCTTTCGATGCAGGTGCAAGGCGTGTTTGATCCGCTGATCGTCCCGCTGGACATAGGCGAGGGGGCCGATACGATAGAAATAGTGCGGCGTTTCATCGCGATGTTTCCGGGTGCCCGGGTCTCCATGACGCACCTCCTGGGCTCTGACGTGCTGCCGCTGGCCGTATCCTGGCTACCGGCGGACCTCAAAGCCTGGAAGGCCGAAGCGGGAGAGCGTCGGGTCGATTTTGCATACCAGGCTTTTGTCGTATTGAGGGATGGCGCAGCTCCCGTGGAACCGCACCTTGAAACGGTACGTTCGCTTGGCTTGCCCATAACCGTGGACGACAAACCAATAGGCACCCCATCCAGTTCTGATTTCAGGGAAAACCGCACGTTTTCTATAGTGTTCCCTACTGAATCTGTCATAAAGCATGTGGAAGTGCTGTTCCGCTACAACCTGAACCGGCCGTGGCATCCTACCGATACCGTTCCGGCGGGTTGAAATACGGGTTGGAATACCAGGAAGTTTGCAAAGAGACACAGAGAAGATGAGTGAATAGTGGATAGTGCAGGATTGGAGAAGGTGTAGGATGGGAGAAGCTGATCAAAGCTTTTGATTCTCTTATCCTGTCCATCTCTTTTCTTATCCTGATCATTCTGTTTCAAATTTTAAATAGCCCTGTTTTTATATAGAATCCCTGTCTTATTCATTAAAGCTCGATCCCTCTTCTCATCTTCTCTGTGGCTCTGTGCCAAAATTTCCTGATCTTGTTTTATTCCAACTTCCTCTGGTGGATTTTGTACAACTCGGGTAGGATATCTCTACAGGAGCGTAGCGGAGCATGAAATTCGTATTCTTTGGAGCGCCCGGAGCGGGCAAGGGGACGATGGCGGCCAAGGCTGCCGTGGCTTTCGGGTTACCCCATATTTCAACGGGCGAGATATTCAGGGGAGCCATGCGCGAAGGCACTCCGCTCGGGTTGCAGGTAAAGGCCCTCATCGAGTCTGGCGGACTCGTATCCGATGCACTGACAATAGGCCTGGTTCGGGAGCGGCTTGCCAAGCCGGACGCCGCCAAGGGGTGGCTCCTGGACGGTTTTCCGCGCACCATACCGCAGGCCGAAGCGCTCGTCTCGTTTTGCCCTGAAGACTACGTCATTGACCTGACGGTCAGTGATGCCAAGGTGCTGGAACGACTCTCGGGGCGGCGCATGTGCCGGGGTTGCGGACGCAGTTTTCACACGGTTTTCATGCCCTCGGCCAAGCCCGATATCTGCGACGACTGCGGTGGAGAGCTGTACATCCGGAACGACGACAGCGTCGAATCGGTGCGTACCCGGCTGGAGAACTACCGTACCCAGACGGCACCGCTTGAAAACTACTACAGGAGCCGGGGCACCTTGGTATCCGTGGATGGTGAAGCCAGCGCCGATACAGTGTGGAGTGTGCTCGAAACGGTGATGGAGCGCCTCCTGGCCGGCAAAAAGGCCTGACGCGATACTTTTTTCGTCATATACTCAGGATGTCTCTTTCATAACGCCCGGGTCGATAATCCGGGCTTTTCGTTACCCGTCTGCCGCCAAGCGGAAGATCGCCCTCCGGAGCGATCGCTCCGTTCCGAAAGGAAACATTCCATGAACACGATGCACTCAAAGTACCGTTCGCTGATCGCTGTGCTGGCCGTAGCCTTGAACCTGCTGGCCTGTTCGCCACACGGCTCCGCAAAGGGTGATCGCGCGCCTGATCCTGCCTTCGTGGTGGCGCATTCAGACGGCATCGTGTCGCGCTTTGCCGAACTGAGCGTAGTGCTGAGTTCCGGCAGGGATACAGCCAGGCTGGCCGGGGCCAATCCGTTCAGCTTTGAACCGGCGCTCGAGGGCAGCGTCAGCTGGAGCGCTGACGGCAGCAAGGCAGACTTCAAGCCGGCGGTTCCCCTTGAGCCGGGGCGTACCTACAAGGCTGTTTTCGATTTTGCGGCCATAGGCGAGGCGGGCAACGGCTGGTTCAGCTTCAAGGTGCGCGCTGCAGAACCCGGGCTCTCAGTGACGCCAGGCGCGCTCTACGCAGCCTTTGACGGCAGCCTGGCTTTGGACGGGACCCTTCGTTCAGACGATGCTCCGTCCACCTCCGAGGTCGAGCGACTGGTAACGGCCACCGTGTCTGGAAAGCCGCTGGACATTTCCTGGAGCCACGAAGGCGATGGATCACACCGTTTTACCGTAAAACGCATTCCCCGATCAGGATCGGAATCGACACTGGAACTCTCATGGAACGGTAAGCCTATCGGTTCACGCGGCAAGGGTTCGCAGAAATTCAGGATACCAGCCGAGGGCAGCTTTGAACTGCTGTCGGTGTCCGGTCCCGAGCCTGGAGCACCTGCCTGCCTTACCGTCGCATTCAGCGCGCCTGTGGACAAGGACCAGGATTTCCGCGGGCTCATACGCGCGCAGGATTCCGGTGACCTCCGTTTTGAAGCTGAGGGCGGCATCGTGCGAGTCTATTCGTCGCTGCGCTGGCGCGAGAGCGTCGAGGTGGACGTGGACAAGGGCATAAAAAGCGCTGAGCGCGGTGTGCTTATGGTACCCGTTTCAGCCACGGTACGGTTTGACTGGGAGAAACCCGAGGTCAGGTTCCAGGCCGGCGGCGTGATCGTTCCGTCAAGCCAGGGCACCCGTGTGATCCTCGAAACGCGGAACCTGACCACGGTGGTCGTCGAGGCCCTGCATGTGTACGGCGACAACCTCCTGCAGTTCATGCAGGTCAACGAACTCGATGGCACCAGCGAACTCAAGCGCGTGGGCGAAGTGGTCTGGCGTGAGGAAATAGACCTGGGCTGGACCGACGACAAGAAGAACCAGTGGATTCCCAACGCTCTTGACCTTTCACCGCTGCTCGCAAAACACCCCGACGGGCTCTTCCAGCTGCGGGTCGCCTTTGGCCACGACCACATCCGCTACGTAAGCCCCAACGACCTCCCGAGCCTGGGCAAGTGGACCTTCCCGCCGGTGACCATCACGGATCAGGGCGAGGAGTCGTCATACTGGGATTACTACGAGGAATGGTTTGACTGGGACGAATACTACCGCTACCGGGAGGATCCGGCGCACCCTGCGTTCTACATTCAACGCTACGGCCGGGACCGTACCGCCCGGCGCAATGTCCTGGTCTCCGATGTAGCCCTGTCTGCCAAGAAAGACGTGGAAGGTGCCTGGCACTTCGTCGCCGGCGACCTTCGGAGCGCCAAACCGCTGGCTGGCGCAAAAATTACGGTATACAGTTATGCGATGCGACAACTGGCGCAGGCCACCGCCGACAAGAACGGCCTTGTCGTCATCAAGCTGACCGATGCGGTTGACGGGTCGCAGGCAGAGCCGTTTGTCGCAGTGGCAGAGGCTGCTGGCGCGAAGAGTGGCCGCGAGCGCGGCTACCTCAAGCTGGGTTCGGGGCAGGCCCTGGCCATCAGCCACTTTGATGTGGGCGGAGAAAAGGCGGAGACCGGCGTCAAGGGCTTCATCTACGGCGAGCGTGGCGTCTGGCGCCCTGGTGACGACATACACCTAAGCTTCGTGCTGTACGACAGGCTCGGCACCCTGCCGGCCGACCATCCGGTGAAATTTGAATTCGAGAACCCGCTGGGCCAGGTGGCTAGCCAGGCTACCTACACCAGTTCGGTGGGCGGTTTCTATTATATAAAGACCGGTACCGAACAGGGTTCGCCCACCGGCACCTGGACCGCCCGCGTGCACGTCGGCGGCAAGACCTTTACCAAGGCCATCAAGGTTGAGACCGTGATGCCCAACCGGCTCAAGCTGGCGCTGGACTACGGAACGGCCCCCTACGTTGCCGCCGACCTGGGTGCAATGGGCATCAAGGCGGCCTGGCTGCATGGCGCACCCGCTCCCGGGCTCAAGGCCGACGTGTCGATGATGCTGAGCGCTTCGGCGAAGGCACCGGGAGACTATCCTGGTTTCATCCCGGCGCGGCCCGCTTCAGTGTCGACCTTGAGCAGGAAGAATCGGCACCAGGACCCATGACGGCCAGCTTCCTGTCGCGCGCCTTCGAGCGGTCGGGCCTGTTCTCCAGCGAAATGTTTTCGGTTGACTTCCATCCGTACCAGCGCTACGTCGGGCTCAAGCTGCCTGCTGGCGACGCGTCGCGGGGCATGCTGCTGACCGACAAGGACCACCCGGTGGAGATACTGCTCGTAGACCGCGGACCGCGACGGCAAAACAGCTGGTGACGGCCGCGTAGAAGTAACGGTTTACAAGCTGGAGTGGCGCTGGTGGTGGGAAAAAGGCGAAGAGAGCCTGGCCGAGCGTGCCGAGGACATCTACAGCCGCCAGATACTGAAAGACACCGTGGTCGTGAAAAACGGTCGCGCTTCCTGGAAGCTCAGGATCAACTATCCCGAATGGGGCAGGTACCTGATACGCGTTTCAGACCTATCCGGAGGCTCGACCGGACAGGCCCACGCCGCGGGTTCGCTGTTCTACATCGACTGGCCGGGCTGGGCCGGCCGCGGCAAGGGTGAGGGCGGCGGTTCCGCGGTGATGCTGTCCATGAGCGCCGACAAGGAAAAGTACGCCGTGGGCGAGAGTGTCCGCGTCAGTTTTCCGTCAAACAAGGAAGGCCGCGCCTACGTGACGGTGGAGCGGGCTGGCCGTGTGCTCAGGGAAGAATGGATTGAGGCCAAAGACGGTAACACCGTCTATGAGTTCAAGGCTACAGCTGACATGGCGCCCAACGTCTATGTGCATGCCAGCTTTGTGCAGCCCCACCTCCAGACCGCCAATGACCTGCCGATACGGCTGTACGGCGTGGTGCCTGTAATGGTGGAGGATGCGGCGACCCGGCTGGTTCCCGTAATCGCCGCGCCGGCTGCCATGGAGCCGATGAAGAAGGCCACCATAAAGGTGTCCGAGAAGGGCGGCAAGGCCATGACCTACACGCTGGCGGTCGTGGACGAAGGCCTGCTGGGCATTACCCGCTATGCGACGCCAGATCCCTGGAATGAATTCTACAAGAAAGAAGCCAGCCTCCTGGCATCCTTTGACCTGTACAAGGATGTTGCCGGGGCCTATTCAGGCAAGCTCCAGACGCTATTGTCCATAGGCGGTTCTGAGTTCAGTGATGGCGGTGGAACGCGGAAGATCAGCCGTTTTCCGCCGGTGGTACAGTACCTGGGGCCGTTCCAGCTTGGCCGCGGCGCGCAAGCCAGCCATGAGGTGGAGCTCGGGGCCTATGTGGGCGCGGTGCGCTTCATGGTGGTGGCTGGCACGAAGGAAGGCGCGTACGGCAGGGCGGAGACCGAGGTGCCGGTACGCTCGGAGCTGATGGCGTACCTGACCGCTCCCCGCGTGCTCGGTCCTGGCGAAAAAGTTACGGTTCCGGTTTCACTGCTGGGCTTCATGGGCAAGGACGCGCAGGCTACGGTGACGCTCAAGGTTGAGGGAGCCGCTACCATAGTCGGCCGTGACTCAAAAACGGTAAATTTCCCGGTTGAGGGCGAACAGGAAACCTCGTTCCAGCTGAACGTTGCTGACAAGGTCGGCTCGGTGCGGCTGTCCGTGGAGGCCATTGGGCCGGGCGGACGCGTTTCGAGGCAGCGCATCGATATCCAGGTGCGTTCACCAGCGGTACCCGTAACCTCGGTAACGGAGACACTGCTCGCAGGCAAGGCTTCAGGAACCATAGAGGCAGGTTTGCCCGGCATAGCCGGCTCCAACGAAGCATGGCTCGAAATGTCGCTCGTGCCGCCCATAGACCTGTCCGGCCGGCTCTCGTACCTGCTCGGGTATCCGCATGGCTGCGGCGAACAGACCGTGAGCAAGGCTTTTCCGCAGCTGTTCCTGGCTGACGCAATGAACCTGACTCCCGAGCAGGCTGAGGCCGCGCGCGTCAATGTCGCGTCTGGCGTAACGAGGATGGCAGGTTTCCAGACCACCTCGGGTGGCTTCGTGTTCTGGCCCGGTTCCTATGAAGAAAGCCCCTGGCTTTCAGCCTATGTGACGCATTTCCTTGTCATGGCAAAACGCCAGGGCTTTACCGTGCCGGACACCCTGTTAGATCCGGCACTGGCTTACCTTAAAACCCAGAGTTCCGCCTGGAACGCACAGGCCGATTTTGCAAAGTCTGAACAGGCGTACCGGCTGTACGTGCTGGCTCTGGCCGGCAAGCCGGACATCGCGTCGATGAACCGCTTCATGGAATACGGGCCACATCCCGCGGCCGCGCTCTACCAGGTCGCCGCGGCGTATGCCCTGGCAAGCCTGCGTGACCGCGCACAGTCTATACTGCGCGAAGCTCCAGCCGATGTAAAACGGTATGCGGGTATTGAGCGCGTGTATGGCTCGGAACTCCGTGACCGCGCCATAGTGCTGGACGCCTTCAACGTGCTCGGCGACCAGGCCCGTGGGTTGCCGTTGTTCAAGCGCATAGCCGAGGATCTGTCTTCAAGCAAGGGTTGGTCCACCCAGGACCTGAGTTACGCGCTCATAGCCTCGCTGCCCTACATGAAGCAGGCGGCCAGAGGATCGGCGTCAGTGCGGTACAGCTACGACGGCGGTTCCGGAACAGTGGCCTTGTCAAAGGCCATGGCACGAGTTCCACTCACGGCATCCGCCGGACTCCTCCCGGTTACGCTTATCAATGACGGGACGACGCCGGTGTATGCCCGGCTCGTCGCTACGGGTACCCCGAAGCCTGGTGAAGAGCAGAGCCGTTCTCAGGGGCTTACCCTGAACGCCCGCTATCTGGATGCCTCGGAGGCCGTGGTGGATCCCGGCAAGCTTGCCTTTGGCAGCGACCTGATAGTAGAAATTGCCGTGCGAAACACGAGTGGCGATCAGCTGTCGGATACGGCCCTGACCTTCAGGACGCCGTCGGGCTGGGAACTGGCCAACCTGCGGATAGGCCGCTCGGGTGACGACGATGCGTCTGCCCCGTCGCTGTACGACTACCAGGATACCAGGGACGACAGGGTGATGACGTACTTTGGCCTTAAAACGGGCGAGACAAAGCGTTTCAGGTTCTATGTGAACAAGACCTACGAGGGCGATTTCTTCCTGCCGGCCATCATTGCGGAGGCGATGTATGCGCCTGGCGTACTCGCGGTAATTCCCGGCAAACGCTTGTCGGCTCCGCCTGTGCCGTCCAGGGTCAATCCGAACAGCCGCGGCCAGCGGCCTTGATCTACGGGCGGCTGATCCGCACGACCCTGATCCTCGCGAACTTGCGCCGCGCGGCTCGCGGCGTGCTGATCACCACTGCATGGGCGCGGCGCACCGGGATGGCACCGGCCCTGGCCGGCGTGGCGCTGTTTGCGTTCCTCTTGCTGGCTGTGGAGCCGGTGCGGCAACGGGTGCCTGAGTACTCCAGCGCCCTGTACGCGGAGTCGGGGCAGCTGCTCGGCGCCTCGGTGGCCGCGGACGGGCAATGGCGGCTGGCTCCGTCTGCACCGGCACAGGATCGCTACACTGCGGCCCTGGTTGAATATGAAGACCGGCGGTTTTACGGCCATGCGGGTTTTGACCCGCTGGCAATACTCAGGGCCGCGCTGTCCAACGTGCGGGCGGGCAGGGTAGTCTCCGGCGGCTCGACGATAACCATGCAGGCCGCGCGGTTGTCACGGGCACGAGGAAAGCGCGACTGGGCTGCCAAGCTGGTCGAACTGTGGCTGGCA
>JAIFMD010000196.1 GCA_020048755.1 Spirochaetota bacterium | reverse complement strand
CCGTTGTAGCAGACGAGATCCGCAACCTGGCGGAACTGTCCCGGGCACGGTCCAGGGAAATTGCCACAAGCATCGCCGGCATACGCGGGGGGATCGACAAGGTGGTTGGGTCGACGGCCGAGGCGGAGAGCGCCTTTGAGAACATCGTGGGGCACGTGCGCAAGGTCGGCGAGCTCGAAACCGAGATCAAGGCAGCGGTCGCAGAGCAGGGCACAGGCTCCAGGCTCGTGCTGGAATCGCTGTCTTCCATACGCGACATAACCGACGAGGTGCGCGGGGCGTCCTCCGAGATGACGAAGGGCGCCCTGGCGGCAGGTGGCGAGATGCGGCGTCTGCTCGGACTTACCGAGGAGCTCCGCTCCAGCATGGAAGCGATAGGCCGGGAATCAGAGGGCATCAAGGCTATTACCGGCAGGGTTACCGAACTCAGCGTCCGTAATGCCGAGCTGCTGGCGAAAGTGGAATCCGGCATAGACCGGTTCAGAGTCTAACCGGTTTTGCCCTGGCTTCCGCAACCGGGGCAGCCGGAGCACGAGCCGCAGGATCTTGCATCGGTATCGGTACAGCAGCCCGGTTTTCTGCCCCGCACCGACTGTATTGTGCGTACCACGATGAAGGCGGCCGCCGCCACGACTATGGCCGCCACGATGACGGCCTGCACCGCGGGGCTCACGCGAGTCCCGCCAGCGTGCCGATCTGGAATACGGCGAAGCCGAGTACCCAGCCCAGCACGAGCATGAACCCTATGGAGAAACCGAGCCATTTCCAGCCCAGCTCGGCCCTGATAGTCGCCAGTGTCGCGAAGCAGGGGGGTATTATCAGGATGAACAGCATGAGGGTGAAGGCCACGAGCGGGTTGAAGTTCGGGTCGTTCCTGAGTGCTTCCCTGAGGCCCGCGCTTTCTTCATTTTCTTCCAAGCCCACTGCATACAGTACGCCCAGAGTGGAGACGACGACTTCCTTTGCCGCGAAGCCGGTAACGGTGGCAACGCCCACTTTCCAGTCGAAGCCCAGCGGCCTGAAGGCCGGTTCAATGAATTTTCCTATGCTGCCGGCGATGCTGTGCTCCAGGGCGTGCACGGCGACGGCCGTCTCGATGCCGGAAGCCACGGCTTCCTCGCTTGCGCCTGGATGGCTTGTGAGGTAGCTGGCCCCGAACGAATCCAGCCGGGCCTGGTCCGGTTCGTAGGCCGGGAAACTTGTGATGGCCCAGATGAGCACGGACGAGGCCAGAATCACCGTACCCGCCTTCTGGATGTAGTGCCAGGTTTTTTCCCAGACGTGCCACAGGATGCCGGAGATGGTCGGGGCCCGGTACGGCGGGAGTTCCATGACGAACGGTGTTGCCTCGCCGCGCAGTACGGTTTTCTTCAGGGTCCACGCGGACAGGAGGGCCAGGACGACGCCTATGGCATACATGAGCATCACCATGTTGCCCGCGTTTTCAGGGAAGAATGCCGCCGCGAGCAGCACGTGTACCGGCAGCTTTGCGCCGCAGCTCATGAAGGGTATGACCAGTATCGTGACAATCCGGTCGCGCGGGCTCTTCAGCGTCCGGGCTGCCATGATTGCGGGTACCGAGCAGCCAAAGCCGAGCATCATGGGAAACACCGACTGGCCGTGCAGCCCGAAGGTGTGCAGGACCTTGTCCGTCGCGAATGCGGCGCGGGACATGTAGCCTACATCCTCCAGCAGGGACAGCATGAAGAACAGGATGACGATGAGCGGCACGAAGGAGAACACGCCGCCTACGCCACCGATGATGCCGTCTACAACGAGGGACCGGAGCATGCCCTCCGGCACGATTGACTCGAAGGTGCCTCCGAGCCAGCCGAACAGAGCCTCGAACCAGGCCATGGGGTATTCCCCCAGTGCGAAGGTGATCTGGAACACCGCCCAGAGCACTCCGACGAAGATCGGCAGGGCCAGGAACCGGTTCATTACGACGCTGTCGATTGCCTCGGTGAGCGAGAAGTCAGGCTTCCGCTCTATCTTTATGGCTTCCTTGACAGCGCCGCGGATGTAGCCGTAACGCTGTTCCGACACGACAATCTCGGCATCCTTGCCAAAATGGCTGTCTATCCAGGCGCTGGCACTCTTTGCTTCTGCTGCTATCCTGGCGCTGTCGGTGTGGCTTTCCAGTTTCTCGAAGGCGTGCTGGTCCTTTTCCAGCAGCTTGACCGCCAGCCAGCGTGCCGGGAACCGTGCCGCGAAGGCCGGATCGGCCTGGATGAGGGGCTCGAGCCTGCCCAGTCTGTCTTCTATCTCCATCCCGTACTGGATGTATTTGGCGGTGCCGGTGCTGCCCGCGGCTTCAGATTCAGTGATGGTGGCATCCACCGCGTCGAGCAGACGCTCCATGCCGTCGCCCCTGGGCCCGACCGTTTTTACCATGCGGATGCCGAGCACGGCGGAAAGCGTTTGTGCATCTATCCTGATGCCCTTGGCTTCGGCTTCGTCGCTCATGTTGAGCGCCCCGACTACCGGAATGCCCAGTTCCTGGAACTGCAGGCACAGGTAGAGGTGTCGTGACAGGTTGGTAGAATCCATCACGTTGATGATGACGTCGGGCTTGTGGTCGAGGAGGAAGTCACGTGCCACCACCTCGTCGATTGAATAGGCTGTGAGGCTGTAGATACCCGGCAAATCGATGAAGTCGTAGCGCCGTCCGTTCCTGGTTCTGGAGCCTTCGCGCTTCTCCACGGTAACACCCGGATAATTGCCAACCTTGTGGTGAGCTCCCGTCAGGGCGTTGAATATCGTCGTCTTGCCTGCATTGGGATTGCCGGCGAGCGCTATCTTCAGGGGCCGCGTCGTTGCCAGGCCCATATCGTCGTTCCTCATAGTTCAATGCTCCTTACTGCAGGGTGGCGGCTCCCGTCAGCTCCGCTGTCGTCCGGGGCCAGCGCCGAACCTGCGCCCCATGCCGTGCCGCCCTTCGTGCCGCCCTTCGTGCCGCCCTCCATGCCGTCCGCGACAGTGGTGCATGCCGGCAAGTGGTTCCACATCGATGCCTTCAGCGCCCAGAAAGCCTCTGCGTACTATCCACCCGTGAGCTCCCTGGGTAAACCCCATGTCAGCCAGGCGTTTGCCGGTTTCCCTGTGGAGGCAAACGTGCTCCACTACGAATTCTCCGCCATCATCCATCATCGCTATCGTCATGGATTGCTCCTTGATTGATTCCAGATCTCAATAAATATGATAATGATTATCATTATCATCGAATAGGGGGATTTGTCAAGTAGTGGCGGATCGTAATATCGGTTTCAAACTGCTACCCTGCCAGACGCTTCTACTTTATGTCCATATAGTCTATAAGTAAGAAATGCAATCGGTCATAAAATATGCGCTCGTGACGGGCGCTTCGGGCGGTATAGGCAAGGAATTCGCGCTGCAACTAGCGGCTGATGGCTGGGCCATAGTGCTCACAGGCCGCAACGTGGCAAAACTGGAAGCCGTCAAGTCGGCTTTGAAGGGTTCCGGCGCAGCCGCGTCAGTGGTTGTCCCCTGCGACCTGTCGGCAACCGGTGCCGCGGAGCGCCTCCACGCAGTCTGTGCCGAGAAGGGCCTGGCGGTCGACCTGCTCGTCAACAACGCCGGTTCCGGTGTATTTGGAGCCTGTCTGGACCTGGAACCCGCAGGCATCGAGGCCATGGTCAACCTGAACATCAGCGCCCTGACCAACCTCTGCGCGCTGTTCGGCAAGGACATGAAGGCCCGAGGCACCGGCCGCATCCTCAATGTTGGCTCGTTTGCCGGACTCAACGCCACGCCATACTTCGCGGCATACGCCGCCACCAAGAGCTACGTGCTCAACTACAGCCTGGCATTGCGTGCCGAACTGAAGCCTGCCGGCATCACCGTTACCTGTCTGCTTCCAGGGTATGTGCGGACCGATTTTGACGACAATGCCGGCATAGAGAATCCCAGGTACAAGAATTTTTCAAACTCCAACAGCATGGATGCCGACGCAGTGGCTACTGTCGGGCTCCGGGCACTCAACCACGGCAAGCCCTTCGTCATTGCCGGCGCAAGGAACAGCTTTGCGGCCTTCTTCTTTGGGTTGCTTCCAAAGACCGCCGCCCCCGCGATAATGAAAAAATTCCTCGACTCGCTCGTATAGAGCGTGTCTACACCGGTACCCAGGATTGCCCGATGAAGACCAACCTCTCCGTTATTCCCAAACTTCTCAAGAAGGACCCGAAGCTTGCCAGAAGCCTGGCTGGAACATTTTTTGCACAGCAGAAATCAATGCTGATAGACCGCGTATTCCATCCTGCCACGACCAACGAGCTGGGGCTGATCTACTTCCGCCTGACGCCGCTCTGCAACCTTCGTTGCGTGATGTGCGGGCAACGAGGCGACAAGGGGGTGCTCAAGGGCACCTTTGCGGCAAACGAGGCAAAGAAGATAGTCCCGCTCGAGGACTACAAGAAGCTCGTAGACCAGATCAAGCACAAGAAGCCTGTGGTCTACCTGTGGGGGGGCGAGCCCTTTCTCTACCCGGACCTCTTCGCGCTTGTGGAATACATGATGGACGCGGGTCTTACCGTCAGCGTGAATACCAACGGCACCTTCCTTGAGAAGTATGCCAAAGAAATCGTAGAGCGAAAATGGCATGCCCTGTTCGTGTCACTGGACGGCTTCGAGGAGACCAACGACCGCATACGCGGCGACGGCTCGTACAAGCGTGTCATCGCCGGTTTCGAGGCCATAAACCGCGAGAAGGCGACTCAAGGCACGCATTTTCCGTACATGGGCGTGGTGACCACCGTCAACAATCTCAACTACAAGGACCTCTACGCGCTGGCCGAGGCGACCAGGGATTTCAAGCTGGCCTGGCACATCTACAACCTGGGCACGTATACGAATGACGCCATCGTCGCAGAGCAGCGTGAGTTCATGAAGCGCGAGCTGGACACCGACATAACCTGTCTGCCCGGATACGCGACCGGCTACAACGAAGGCATCGACGGGCAGGAACTCTACGACATCCTCTCCCGCATCCACGCCATGGACATCGACCACCCCATCATCACCGTACCGGCGCTGCAGCCGGACAAGATAGACATCTACTATGGCCAGCTGGATGTGCCGGTCC
>JAIFMD010000070.1 GCA_020048755.1 Spirochaetota bacterium | reverse complement strand
GGCGTGTGATGAAAGCTGTAGGGTAGCTGGACGAGTATTGCGGCGAGGCGGCCTGTATCGGCGAGGGCTCCCGCTGCCCTGGCAAAAGCAGCGGCGTCATCGCGCCAGAGCGGCCCTGGTTCGTGGGTTAGGCTCCTGTGCGCCTTGATGCTGAAGTGGAAACTCGATGAGGTACGTGCTGCCATGGCCGCCAGGCTCGAAGCCTTGGGCATGGCATAATATGAGAAGTTTAGTTCCACAAAAGGAAAAAAGAGCGCGTAATAGCGAAGGAAATCATCCTTGGGAAGTTCTGGCGGATAGAAGATGCCCCGCCAGTCATCGTAGGAATAGCCACTCGTTGCTATCAGTATGTCGCCCATACCAGGAAATATGGTTTGAAATGCAGTTATAGGCAAGGCGGTCCTTGCTCATGGTGCGGAAGCTCCTTCGGCAATCGAGCCAGTTCCTCAAGCCCCCTGCATTTGAAAAACCCTCAATTAACCGTATATTAACGCATTTCTTATCTGTCTGGTTTAGGGTGACAAGCAGGTGAGGTGACTACGCGATGCAGATGATCGAGTTCATGGCCACGATGAAAACCATGTATGAACAAGCGCGGCGCGAAGAGATCGGCCCATCTTCAAAACTTGTTTTCATGAGCGACCTGCACATGGGTGACGGAAGTTCCCGCGATGGTTTCAGGCAGAATGCGGGACTCGTGGGCGATGCGCTCAGCTCACATTATCTCGCCGAGGGTTATACCCTGGTGCTCAATGGTGACATTGAAGAACTCTATAAGTTCAAGCCTGTGGCCGTCAGGATGGCCTACAGTGATCTGTACGGCATATTCAAATCATTTAATGAACGTGGCAAACTCATCAAGATCGTAGGCAACCACGATCTGGCAATGCTCCTGTACGATGATCACGGCTTTACGTTGGACCATGCGCTCCGGCTTGATCGACCTGATGGGTCAATCCTTGCCTTTCACGGTCACCAGTCGAGCAAGCTATTCATGAAGTACAATTACCTGACTGATTTCATTGTGCGCTATGTTGCCAATCCCCTGAAGATTCAGAACTCGGAGGTGCCTATGACCTCAAAGCGGCGGTTCAAGGCCGAACGACGTATCTACCGGGCTTCCAAGGAGCTCGGGATCATCACCATAGCGGGACACACCCACCGGCCGCTGTTCGAATCCTTTTCCAAGTACGATACGCTCCGCTGGAACATAGAATCGCTGCTCCGGCGCTACTCGTCAGAAAGTCCTGAAGCCAGGGAAAAAACCGCGTCCCTGATCAGTGTATTTTCAGCGGAGTTCAAGCTGCTTTCAAAGAAAGAACGCAGGAGCAAGGTTTCCAGGAGCCTGTATGAACGCGAGGAATTGCTCGTGCCCTGCATGTTCAATTCCGGGTGCGCCACCGGAAAAAACGGGTTTACCGCGGTTGAAATAACCGGTGACGAAATTTCGCTGGTGTACTGGACCAAGGCTGGCATTGTGAAACCGTATATCGACCGGGAAGCACAAGGCAGGGAAGACCTTGCCGGAACCGCGTGGACAAAGTACACGGTAGCCCGGGATTCGCTTGAGTATGTGATGGCGAGGGCAAAGCTGCTGGCTTAGGCTTGTTTCCTCTGTATCACCATCATGGTGAGGTCATCGTACTGGTCATCTTCCTTGAGGCGATAGTAATACTGGTATTCTACACGCTTGGGGTCCGGGTGCGGATGCCTGTCGGAGCAGAAACGGCTGTACTGCTTCCAGCACTGGGCCAGTATGGCATCGATCTTGGTATCGACGATGACGCGGTCCTCCGTAGTTGCACTGGGGTCGGGTACGAGTCTGAAAACCTTTTCCACTGAAGCGAGTCCGAGCACCATTGATTCAGGGTTTGGTTCCAGACTTGAAAAGTCAAAATCGTAGGTGAACCCGGTTCCGAGGGGGTCGTCCTGCTTTACGAGGGTATAGGTGCCCCTGGACATGATGGCTTCGGTGATGGCCTTGATGCGATCCTCGTCGAGCTGTTCCACGAGATCTTCGTGGTGCTTTGTTTCCTTGCCTTCCTGATCGACTACGATCTTGTCCTCAAAGAGTTGCTTGAAGTCAGGGCCACGCCGCGCCCTGCTTGATTCCTCGAATCCGTCCGTATAGAGCATCATGATGTCGCCCTGCTCGAGTTTGAGGGTAACCTGTTTGTATGCGGCGGACATCCTGACGAGTTCGGGATCAATGGCGCCTGCCGCGGGCGCAGAGGCCAGTTCGTTGGTAACGACGATATTCTGGTCGGGTTTGTACACCCTGACGAATTTATCACCGGCATGGCAGAGCTGGGTGGTGCCTGATTTTGAATCGTATACACCCATTACAAAGGCGGCAAACAGGCCTTTGAATCCGCGGGCGTAGAGGAAGTCGGAAATCTTGGCGGTGAGGGTATCCAGATGGATACCGTCCCGGGTATACACCCAATCCTCATATTCAGCGCGCTGGAAGCCCGTTCTGAACATCGTGGCTACGCCGACCATGATGAGTGCGGCTGGTACGCCTTTTCCTGATACGTCGCACTTGATGAAAGCATAAAAGCGTTTTTCGGCATCGAGGGAAAAGTAGTCAAAATAGTCGCCGGACACGCCCTTGGCGCCTTCATAGTAGCCGTAGAAATTGTGGGTCGGCTTGAAGTCGAATCCGGTCGTCAGCTTCTCCTTGGAGGCGTTTTCCGCGAGCGGGATGAACATCTTCTGGACGCCCTTGCCCACCGTGAGCAGTTCTGACTCGGCGGCCGCATGGGCGAGTCCCGCGGTCATCTCGTTGATGGTCCCTGCCAGGATGGCGAATTCGTCCCGTCGTTTTATGTCGATCTTGAAATCGGCGAGTTTCTTCTTGTCGGGCTGGTCTCGTATCGTCTCGATGCCCCTGACGACCTTCATGAGCGGCCGCAGAATGAACCTCGACAGGGCAAACGAGCCGGCAAAACCGATGCCCAAGGCTATCGCCGCTACGACGGCCACGCTCCTGATCAGTGTTTCCCGTGCGGATTTGACCTGCAGTACTATGGACTCGGTTGAAACCGAGAGCCTGACCAGTCCCCGGTAGTAGAGTGACTCCCTGCCCTGCCTGAAGAGGATGGGCTTGTAGAAGATGAATTCCTCCGCGGTCAGTCCCAGTGCCGTGGCGTTGAAGGCCGGTTCCGAGGCTACCGACGCATCGGCAAGCTTTGCGAGCCGCTCGTTGAGTGTTTTCTCCAGATCGCGTGCGCTGGCTGCTATCTGGGTAAGCCTGGCCTGGCTGGTGGCATCGAGGCTGGCAGCGAGCACGCGGCCCTCGTCCTGGAGTTGCTGGATCGACTCGGCTATAGTGCCCACCTCGGATTGTGCCTTGGCGTCCAGTTCCGCTGCGATGGTGAGTATGCGGCTGGAAAGCTTGTCTGTCAGTGTTGAAGCACCCGGGACCAGCGCCGTACCGTCCAGTTTTTCGGTGATGTCGGGATCGTTGCTGGCCCATACCACGTCGGGGTCGGTCGTGCCCGAGGCTCCGTATCCGGTAACGGTGAGGTACCTGGCCTCGGCCACGGCGCTGGCCTGGTTGGGCAGGAGTGATAGTTCAAGGAGGTTTCTGGCGGGCAGGTATGACTTGCCACCCTGGGCGGCGCTCTCGAGCAACACCCGTGCCCGCTGTTCAAGGCCCTTGGCAAGGATTTCACTCTGGGTGTCCAGCATGTTCATGCCCAGCGGGACCGATACGAGAAGCACGATGAACATGACCAGGAGGCTGATCCACAGCATGAACTGCGTGGACAGTCCGGCACCCCTGCGCACCGCGAGTGCTGCGGCTTTTTTTCGTTCGGGTTCTGACATCGGCTTTCCTTCCAGTAGCGCTACGGCATCCATGCGCGCTGACTTGATTTCTCCTGCGACGATGGCAACCTGCCTGAGTGACAGGATCATGCCGAGCGCGGGCACTATGAGGGCAACGAGCATGAACAGGGTCGTCATGCGTATGAAGGAGTCCTGAGGTACTTCAAACGTCCAGGTTGGTTTCCAGGGGGCTCCCATGTCGCCGAATTTAATGGTTCCGGAGTAGTCGACCGAGAGGCGCTGACTGGTAAAGTACCACCCGCGGACGGGGTGGTACAGGCCGACGCGGTAGCTGCCGGCGGTGAGTTCTCCGACTTCCGCGATGCGGAGCAGCCTGTCCGAGATTATGGTATAGCTGCCGCCCGACAGTTCATAGACGAGGTCAAAGGGTTCGCGGCCATCGTCGTCTATTGCCAGCCGGGTGATTGCACCATCGTCGGCAAAGCCCCGGCCTATGAGGGTCAGGGCGAGCGACCCGAAGTCGTTGCGGGAGGACGCCACATCGGCGACTGTGGTGTATGGCATGAATTTGTCGGCCCTGAGGATGGCCCTGGAGGCCGCACCGACATTGCCGACGCGGTCTATGGCGGCGACTGAAAAGGCCCAGTAGCCGTCGTCGATGTTGGAGAAGTCCGCGCGGGACTGCACGGTGCGTATCGTTGGCTGCGGGAACGCAGGTTCGCGCGCCATCCAGATACGGCGCTCGTAATCGGTGGCCGGCGACAGGTTGTATTCGACCGGGGCACCCTTTTCAGCTATGGAGAGCGCTGCAGTCACCGTAGTTGCGGAGCTGCGCCTGCGTGCCGGTTGTCTGTCCAGCGGGCCGAGGTACTCGAGTACCCAGGTGTAGCCGGCGATATCGGTTTCTGGCGGAGGCATCCAGCTTACCCGGAAGGTGTTGGAATCCAGGAATCCGTCGGCCGAGGCGGCGGGTGGTTCGGGAATGGGAGCACCAGGCGGTGTTGTGTCCCGGATGAACCTGATCCTGGATGAGGGTGACCAGTTGCCGGCATAATCCTGCGCGCGTACCGAGAAGTACCAGTCACCGTCTTCGGTTGCTTCAAAGGAGGCACGCGTAAGGGTTTCGAGTGCCATGACAGACTCCATGGGTTCTGCCAACGGGTCACGCGACCACAGGTACGAGAAGCCCAGTATGCCGGAGGAATCTTCCGGAACGTTCCAGCGCACGCTGGCGCGGCTGCGCCGTGATGCTGCACCCGCGGTAAAGTCCACTGCGGCAGCCACGGGAGCACGTGCGGTCGTGTCGGGTACGAGTCCTATGACCGACGAGGCCGTACCTCCGCCCGATTGCCAGAAGGCGTACAGTCCCCGCTGCGTGTAAATGGCCCTGCCGAAGGTACCGGCTCCGCCTGCCCTGCCGGAGATGTCCCGTTCAGTCCACAGCGAGCCTGACCGGTAGGCGGTAAAGACACGGTTGTTGCCCCTGCGGTCGTCAAACCATGCCACCGCGGGCTCCGAGGTCCTGCCGTCGTCAATGCTGTAGAGTCTTGGTTCAGAGCAGTTGCCTTGCCCCAGGGTTATCCGCTCGGGACTTCCTGCCACCACGGCCCCGTTCTCGTCGATCCTGGCAGCGTAGATCTGGGTAGTGCCGGACAACAGCCTCCGTTCCCAGGTAACCCACAGCGTGTCGCCTATCCTGGCAATGTTGGGGCGCTGGTTGTCGAAGTCGTTCGGGTTGGGTCTGTCCCGGTGCACGGGATCGGGAAAGTCGGTGAAGCGCCGCGGCTCGGTCCAGGTCGTGCCACCATCCCTCGACGCCATCGAGTACAGCTGGAAGCTCGGCCGTTCGCCTCCGGAAAGCGTCTGGAATACGACGACGTCGGTTCCATCGGTAGATGCAGCGCTCGGCAGGAAATTGGGGTCCAGGCCTATCTCGCCCGAGACGAAGGGCGCAAGCGGAGTCCAGGTTTTACCATCTTCCGAGTTCGTGTAGAATACTGACAGTGATTCATACGTGACCGGAGTTGCCGCGCCTGGCTGTGCGCGCGTGAAGACCTGGCTGCGGGTGACGAACAGGTACCAGCCGCCCGAGGCCTTGGAATAGACGCGTGGCGCTACGACCGGCACT
Source organism: Spirochaetota bacterium (assembly GCA_020048755.1). Taxonomy (GTDB): domain Bacteria; phylum Spirochaetota; class Spirochaetia; order Treponematales; family UBA12059; genus SZUA-370. The sequence continues at coordinate 10,732 of JAIFMD010000070.1, read as the reverse complement.
TCGAACGTGATGGTCGTCAATGGCTTGAACGAGAGTCCTCCGTCATCCGATTCGTAAACCGCGACAGACCGCTCGCCGGAGGATACTGAAACAAGCATTTTGCCGTTGCTGTCGTCGTCAGCGGAAAAGAGCACCGGTGCGCTCAGGTTCTGTTCGCCTTTGGCACTGTCGCCTATGGCCTCGTAGCGGAACGGACCGGCAAAACGGTCCAGCCGCACGACACCTTCAGGGCCATACGAGGCAAGGGACAGCCATGCGGTGCCGGTGTTGCCCGCAGGTACGTTTTCCTGCCAGATTGCAACGACCCTGCCGGCTGATTTGATGGCCTGAGGGTATGCCCCGACACCCCGTGAGAGCCGGGCCGGAGCCTCCCAGTAGAAATCGGCGGGAGCGGCCGTAACTCCGGGCGACAGCACCAGGGCCAGAGCAAGGGCTGCCAGGATCATCACGAAGCGGTTGTAACGCCTGGTGCGGAGGTGCATGCTCGTCAATATCCTATGGCCGTCAGCCGAGACTCGAGGTCGGAGACCTTCTGCATCGACCGGCCCCGCGGGAACACTACCGCGAGGCGGGTGAGCCTGGCGCGGGCATTGATATAATCGCCGTTTGTATAGAAGGTCACTGCTTCGTTATAGAGTGTTTCGGCCGCGCTGGACAGTACTATGGCTGTATCGCCCCCGATGTACGTGGCTATGCGGTCCTTGAGCGCGCTGGCCGCGGCGTTGTTCGGGTCCAGGCCAAGTGCCTTTTCAAGCTGGGCCCGGGCAAACGCGAACTGCGCCACCTGGCCGGATTCAAAGATACGCTGGGCAGCCTGCACGAGCGAGCGGGCCTCGGCAAGGGCTTTGAGGTCGGGTGGTGGCTGCCTGAAGCCCAGGAGTATCTCGGCGCGCTCTATCTGGGTCCGGAGGCCAGGGTAGCGCGGGTTGATGGCTTCCAGGTCCTTGAGGTCGCTGTAGGCTGTTGTCAGGTCGAGCCTGGCGTCAATTTTAGATTTTGATTCGTTGAACAGCCGCGCGAATTTGCGGCCAAACTCGTCGGGGTCGGAGAGCTGGTCGATCTGGAGCTCCAGTACCCGTGCCTCCTGATTGAGGGGGAAGATGACCTTGACCTCCGAGATCTTCTGGCGTGCCTGGGTAAATGACTTGATGGCGCCGGTCTTGTCGCGCCTGGTGAGCAGGGCTGCGCCTTCTTCATAGTATTTCTTGGCAAGCGAGAGAAGCTGGCTCATTTCAGGGAACAGCGGAGCCGTGACCGGGATGTCGCGGCCCGTCTTGACCGACAACGCAGTCTGAACCAGCTTGAGCCAGTACTCGACCTCGATCTCGGGGGTTGAATTGGTGGTACTCCACCGGGATCGTGCCTGGAGCAGTGTGGATTCAGCCCGGTCGAACTCGCCCTGCAGGTAATCGTTCTTGCCCGTGGTCACGAGGCGCCGCGTCTCGGCCACGACCAGGTCGTTCTCCGTTTTCAGGATCGAAGCGCCGAGTTCGGAGAGCAGCCTGTCCGACTCGATGCGAAGGATGGGATTCTGCTCGAAGGAAAGCGACGCCAGGTAACGCTCCCGTGCGCGGTCAAGCCGTTCGCGTGCCGTTTCAAAGTTGTTGGTCCTGAGCGCGTTGCGCGCCTCGGCGAGGCGACGTTCAGCTTCCAGCTTGCTTGAATCGGCGAGCTGTTTCTGCTCGGTTGCTCTGACCGAGAGCGTAGCCCGTTCCGCCGCGTTCTCCGCCAGCCTCGCGGAGAGGGCCTGCGCTTTTTCTTCCCATTCCCGCACCGATGCGTCCGAGGCTATGTAGCCGGGACGCGACCGGATGGAGGCCAGGTAGGCATCGATATCGGTGCGGAGTTTCCTGAGCTGGGTGTCGGCGGTTGCAAGTGACGAGAGTGCCCGGGTGGGATACTTGAAGGTAGCGTCGGGCAGAAGCGGGTCATCGGAGGGCAACCCTGCCAGGAGGTTGCGACCCGAGGTGATGTCCGCTACGGCCTTCTCTACGGCTGCCGTCAGGAGGCCAAACTGGTAGGCGGACGTTGCCGAGACGACCCTGGTTTCCATGGTCATTGCCTGTCTGGCCGCTACGTCTATCCTGCCGTCCAGTGCGCCTTGATCGGTCTGTGACTCGGGCGAACCGTACCCGGACAGGGTCCATGCTGCCATCCTGCTCGCAGAGGTACCGGATTCTGTGCGTATTGCCTCAATGGCCCTCTGTGATTCCACGAAGGCAAGGCGCCGGGCCTCGTAGGTGGCAAGGGCGGTATCCAGTGGCACATCCGCCTGGGGCTGGTACGCGGCAAGCAGGGCCGATTGAGCCGCGATGTCCACCTGGACTGAAGCCAGGGCCGCATAGGACCGGGCCAGTGCACTCGCATGCACGTACCGGAGGTAGTCCACGCCCTTGAGTTCAAGCGCGGCCTGGCCGAGGGTGGTGGAGCGTTCCACGAGGTCGCTCGGCGCGTAATGGCTCCAGAGGGACAGCAATGCAATACCGCGGTTGGCCTGCTGCGCAGCCGACTGGAAACCGGAGGCCGCCACAATCCAGTCGCCACTGTCGTAGGCTGCCCGCGCCGATTCGAGGCCTGCTGCGAGAAGTTTGTCCAGGACAGCCTGGGTTGCGCCGAGGGCTCCGGTCCATTGCGCGTCTATGGCACCGGTCACACCCTCGAGCTTGCCTTCAGTCCGGCGGCCCAGCACGAGGCGGTAGGCGAACGGCAGGAAGGAGTTCTCGGTTACCGTCTGGTCTTTGGATGTCAGTGCAGCGAAGGCAGCCTCGAGTTCACGGCCCCTGTCGACGATGAACCGGCGCGTTTCAGCCGCGGCAATGGCAGCGTTCCTGGCTCGTTCCCAGACAGCGGCGATGGCGGCTTGATCACTGCCTGCATACGCGCCTGCGAGCGCGTCGAACGCGGCTTTCAGTTCCGCACTCTGTGGCTCGAAGGCTATGATGGAGCCAGAAATCAGCGCAATGCCCTCAATCGCGGCATCGACGAAATCAGTTTCCAGCCCGGCCGTAAGGAATTCTGGCTTGTACAGCTCGAAACCGGTCTCGTAACGCTTTGCGGCGGCAACGTAACTGCCACTGTCGATGAGCGCGCGTCCCTGTGCCATGATGTCTTCGAATTGGGCCCTGTTGTACGTGAACAAGGCCAGGTCCTTGGTCCTGGCAACGAATTCCTGTACTGCGGGGTTTGGTGTCCGTTCATAGCTCTCAAGCTCACGGATCATCGCGAGTTTCTTTTCCTGGTTCGTAGGGTCATTGTTGAGAACCTGTATCAGCGCTGCTGCAGACTGGTTGTAGGCAGAACGTATTCTGGTGATTTTACGGAGTCGTGACTGGGCTACATCGAACCGGTCGGGGTACTTTTTCATGAAATCGGTGAGGTAGAGTATGGCCTCGTCGTACTTCTGCTCGGCGATGAGCGTATCAGCCTTGGTCAACGGATCTTCCCGGCCACCCATGCCCCAGGCGGCCGTCGTACAGATGAGGAGTACAAGCAAGGTAAGCGCTACAAGGCGCATTCGTACTTTCATCTAGCGATCGCCGTCTCGGGCCCCTCCCGTGGTAGCAGTCCTCAAGAGGGTACAACTCCACTCTATCATTGTCGGCTTGTTTTTGACCAAGCTGAGAGCCTACGCTCCTTACATGGATAGAAATTATCTCTATATTACTGTATATTCAACAATAGCATGAAGCGAAAAGCCGGCCTCCTGTTCTATCTTGCACTCATAATAGGAGCCAGGGCCGGCGCGCAGGGCACGTTGCAGGCTTTGTATCCGTCGGCGTATGAAATCGTCTACACCTATTTTTCACTCGGCACTGAAGACCCCAATGAAGGCATGACGACTTTCCTGTCTACGCTGGTGCCCGTCGGGGGCAGCGCAGAGAGCATGGGTATGGCCTTTACCGCTGTCGCCGACGACGCCTCCTTTGTCGACCTCAATCCCGCCGCCAGCGCTTTGCTTAACAAGACCCAGTTTGCCTTCTACCACAATAACTGGATAGCCGATACCCGCATCGAAGCCGTTGTATACACGATGCGGCTTGGCACGCTTGGCCTGGCTCTCAGCGGCAAGTGGCTCTACCTGCCATTCTCGGAATACGACGACTTTGCGGGCAGGATAGCCTCCAGCTATTACTCTGAGGCCATCGGCATAGCCAATGCATCTTTGCACCTGTTCCCTGGCTATTACTTCTATGGAATATCCCTGGGTGCCAGCGCAAAATTGGCCTATCGCTCCATGCCTCCCTATTCAGACGATACGGGAAGCGGAATCCTCCTCAGCGGCCAGTCCGCTGTAGCCATCATGGCAGATTTCGGCATGCTGACCAGGTTCAACCTGCTCAAGCTGTATTCGTCACGTGACAAGAATTTCTCGTTTGGCCTGGCGCTCAAGAACTTTGGCTTTCCTGTACTCGACGAACCAATGCCTACCGTAGCCACCGCCGGCATCGCCTACAACTTCTTAAAGCCCATACTCGTCTCTGCGGATATCAGTTTTCCTATCAACCTCATGAATCCCACTTTGAGCGAGGATCCTTACTGGGGCGTTGGCTACCGTATGACCATAACCGATTTCTGGAAGCTCCAGGCAGGCTTCCTCATCAAGGGTGGAAACCCCAGGATCAGCGTAGGTGCCGCCATCGATTTCTCACCGCTCACGCTCGATATCAATTACACGCTCGACCTGACCACGCAGTTCTCGCCACTCAACCGCATGAGCATCGAGGCCCGGTTCGACATGGGCGATCTGGGTCGGGCCGCCAAGGCTACCCGCGCCGAAGAACTGTACCTCCAGGGACTGGACGCGTATGCCGCGGGAGAACTGGAGCTTGCCATCACGTACTGGGACGAGTCACTCAGGTTGAACCCCTATTTCGATCCCGCCAGGGAGAACCGCGATACCGCCGTCGATGCGCTCGCCCTGCGGCAGCGCATACTTGAATTGCAGCGGCTCGAGTAGAGTCGCTGAAACCACCAATGATCCGGAGCATGACATGAGTATTTTTAGTACCGTTTTCAGGTTGCTTGCGGCCGCTACGTCCATCTACATGCTGTTGTGCATAGTGCGCATCTTTCTTACCTGGTTTCCGACCAGGATGATTGGACGGCCTGCTGAACTCGTCGAACGGGTTACCGATCCCTATCTGCTTCTGTGGAAGAGGATCCCGTTGCTGCAGGCCGGCAACGTGGATTTTTCCCCGATAGCCGCCCTTGCCGCCCTCTCCGGCGTCTCCAGGATTTTTTCCGTCGCGTCATACGGTGCCCTCACGCTGGGTGTAGCCCTTTCACTGCTGCTTGAAGTCGTGTGGGCGCCTGTGAGCTTTCTCCTGGGTTTCTTCATCGTACTGCTCGTTGCCCGCATCGTGGCCTATGCCGCACGCTGGAACAGCCTGCATCCTGTATGGCGGTCCATCGACGCGATGATCAATCCTGTGTTGTTCAGTATAAAGCGTCTCATCTACAAGAACCGGATAGTCAACTACATGCAGGGGCTCATCACCTGCGCGCTTGCACTTCTGGGAACCCGCGTCATCCTGGGACTCGTGTTCAGCCTCATCATCAATCTTCTCCAGAAGATATAAAGGACCAACATGCTCACCTCAAAACAACGCGCGCAGCTTTCGTCACTCGCCAACGAATTGAACCCGGTCGTGTTCCTGGGCAAGGCCGGCGCTGCCGAAGGCGTCTACGAGGCCCTGGACAAGGCGCTGACCGACCACGAGCTCATCAAGCTCCGCTTCGTTGATTTCAAGGGTGAACGCAAGGAGTTGGCCGAACAGCTTGCCGGAAAAGCCGGCGCCGAGCTGGTCCGCGTCATCGGCCATGTCGCCATCATGTACCGTCAGAGTCCCGACCCCGAAAAGCGCGCAATAAAGCTTGTCTGATGGCTTGGTTGCACGTCTGAATCAGGCCGTAGGAACGGTTTTTTCTTTATAAAGGCTTCTGTATGAATTTTGCGTTGGGGCCCGCCTTGGCAAAACACCAGCCGCGCTAACGCGCGCGGCTGGTGTTTTGCCGGCGCCCAACGCAACTTTCCTGAAGATGGCTTTTCAAGTCATACCCCGGCCTGATTCAGACGGGGTGACAAGGCAGATCAACCAGGTTCGTTGCGCGCATGTCGTATCGGTTTGCAAGTAGGAGAATAGCTCGGTATCACGCGCGCGGCAGGTGTTTTGCCGGCGCCCAACGCAACCTTCCTGATGATGACCCCGGCCTGATTCAGACGGGTATACAAGGCCTATCACCATGCAATTTGTGCGCTGTTCGTATGCGTTTGCAAGTAAGAGCTTGTGCAGCAGCTGGTTCTCAACTGACTATTCCTACGGCTCCGACAATGCAGAGAAAGCACGTCCGGACCGCTCTTCTGATGACTAATCCTACGGCTCTTCTAATGCAGAGAAAGCATGTCCGGACCGCATCAATAAGGTTTCAGAAAGGCCAGCGCATGGATGGTGCGCGGGGCGACCGTGAATCAAGGGGTGAGCGATAAGCGATCCCCTTGAATTCACGAGGCGGGCCCACGCGCAAATTCCAGCATGGTCTTAATGAAAAGCCTCCTTGAACATAGCGGTCCGGACGTGGTACTCGATATCCGGGGGGAGTTTCGTGTATAACACCCCTCATGAATCCTGCCCGAACCCGAGATCTGGCGCTTGCGCTCACATCCTTTCCCAGCATTACCGACAGTGATGGTGAAACGGGATTTGCGTTTTTCCTCCACGACTTTCTGGCTGAATGGCCGTACTTCAAGGCTAACCCCGATCATATCCGTCTCATACGCACCCGTGACGATGCGCGGGAACGGTACGCCCTGGTTGCCGCTGTTGGCGAGGCTTCCACCGCTCAGACACTTCCTGCCGTGATTCTGACCGGTCACTTTGATGTTGTCAGCATCGACAACTATGGAGCGCTCGCGCCTTGGGCTTTTGATCCTGACGCGCTGGCACCCCGTCTTGTTGCCGCGCTTGTGGCGGAAGCGGAGTCCGGGGCAACCCGGGGCGCTCGAGCGGGCGAGGCGGAGCTCAGGGCCCTGGCTGATCTGAAATCCGGAGAATTCCTGCCAGGCCGCGGCCTCCTGGACATGAAGTCTGGCCTTGCCGCGGGGTTGGCCCTCCTTGAGGATCGAGCTACCGAGATGATGAATGGCGTTGCGCAAACAGGTGCGCTGGTGTTCCTGACCGTGCCGGATGAGGAGGGATCCTCCCATGGCATGCTGAGCGCCGTGCGCGAATTACCGGCGATCCTGAACGAATGGAACCTCAAAGCGCTGGCCGCGATCAACCTCGACGCCGCTGTAGACCAGGGTGAAGGTGCAGCGGGCCGCGCGGCGTTCCTCGGCAGCGTAGGTAAACTGCACCCGTTTGCATTGTTCCTCGGGAGACCAACCCACGCTGGCGCTCCGTTTGATGGCCTGAATCCAGCCTTGCTCGCTGCCGAATTTGCCTGCAGGGTGGAGTGTGCCGTCGACCTGTTCGACCAACCCGCATCAACCACCCCACCTCCACCACCGACCATCCTGTACTACCGCGAACTGCGTGACCATTATGATGTCACTACACCTTCGTCGGTGTTCGTTTCGTTCAACGTCCTGACCCACCGCGACGGCCCGGAAGCTGTCATCGATTCCACTTCATGCCAGGCACTGGAATGCATGCGATCGGCAGTCTCGACACTCAAGGTACGGGCGGAGGCTTTTTCCAGATCAGTGGGGCAGGGCTTCAGCCCGCCGGACCACGAGCCACGCGCAGTTTTCTGGGCAGAACTGGCACGGTCTGCGCAGGCTGCGGACCAGGCTGCGTATGAGGCAGCCGAGCTGAAAGCGCGCAACTCCATGGACAGGATACCGGCACTGGCAGAATTCGTTGCGGAGGCTGCGCGCATGGCTGGCCTCGAAGGGCCTGCCGTCGTTGTTGGCCTGGCTCCACCGTACTATCCCCGCGCCGCGCTTGATCCGGTCCGTGATAAAAAAATCATCAACGCGCTAGAAGTCGCCGTCTCGGCGGTGGCTGAATCAACCGCACAAAGCCTGGCTGTCTGTGAGTATTTTCCTGGTATCTCAGACATGAGTTTCCTCAATCCTGTCGATGATGCCGATGCCAGGTCATTCGCCGCGGCTGCATGTCCCTTGGGCCTCGATCCGCTGCCGGCCGGCTTCTCCTGCCCCGTCATAAACATAGGCCCCTGGGGCCGGGAGTACCACCAGCGGCTGGAGCGGGTTCACGCCGGTTACGCCTTCGAAGTGCTGCCGGCATTGCTGGAGCGAACGGTTGAGGAGCTATTCAGGATGAACGCTGGGAATTGACTGGTCTATCGTCTTGACTCACCCGAAATATAGTCATACTCTAGTCATAAGAGGTGCTGTTTCATGCAAGCCGAAAGGACTGTAGCGGTTGCCGAACTCAAGGCTCATCTGAGTGCCGAGTTGCGACGGGTTCAGGAAGGTGAAACAACCATCATCGTCGACCACAGGAAGCCTATAGCCAAGCTATCTGGCTTGGGGTCTGTACCAAGGTATGCGCGCAGAAGGCTATACCCCTTTGTCTGGCAAGAACTCGAACCCTTGATTACCGGTGATCTGCAGGCCTTGATCGATTCAGAACGGGCTGATTCATGGTAGCATACCTTGATTCATCAGTATTGCTCCGGCATCTGCTGCTCGGAGAAGTGACGCTTCGGCATGTACAGGCTTTTCCCCGGCTCGTTTCGAGTGAGCTCCTCGAAATCGAATGCCGGAGGGTGTTGCTGCGGTGCCGCATGGAAGCACAATTGAATGATGAGTCTTTGGTTGAAGCTACAAAAAGACTGGATGCTGTATTGAAGAGCATCGATCTTCTGGAACTCGATGCTGTGGTCAAGAAACGCGCCATGGAAGCATTTCCGGTTCACGTCAAGACCCTCGATGCGCTGCATCTGGCTAGTGCCCTGCAGTTGCTCGCAGAAGAACCGGCTGAAGGCATCACCGTGTTTTCCCATGACCGCACCTTCAATCTCTGTGCCCGCGCTCTCGGGTTCAACGCGGCTTTGCTTTGACAATATAACGGATAGGTCACCACTTTAGCTCAAAGTGTCATCGTCCCTGACCGCTTTCCAGACGACTAATCCTACGGCTCTGACAATGCAGGTAAAGCCCACGTCCGGACCGCATCACCAAAGTTTCAAAGAGGCCAGCGCATGAAAGGTGCATGGGGCGACCGTGAATCAAGGGGCGAGCGATAAGCGACCCCCTTGCATTCACGAGGCGGGCCCCCATGCAAATTCATACAAGGCCTTTCTGGTAAGCCTCTTTGGATATAGCGGTCCGGACGTGGAGCCTACCGCTTTTGTTCGAAGTGTCGTCATCCATGACGTTCCGGCTCGCTTCGCTGCGCCGGCCTTTCCATGGCCGCGCGTCCGTGCGCGGCAATCTTACCGCTTCTGCTCAAAATGTGAGAATTCCATGCTGAAACTTGCGCGGCCCTGGGACACGGAGCGGAGGCTGGTGGAGAAGCCGAACATCACGGCGAGCGGGGCCTGGGCGTGGACGATGTCTATGGCGGGTCGCGAGTCCGATCCGTGGATCATGCCGCCGCGCTGGGACAGGAGGCGGCCCGCCTTGCGGCAGGCTTCATCGAAGGCCATGGATGCGCAGGCTTCGAACGCGAACACCGTCGCCGTCAGTTCGTCCCAGTCGATGCCGACAAGTTTGACGCCTATGTCCACGCAGGCGTAGCCGAGCACGATGCCGCCTGAGAACGCATTGGTAATGGCGCGCTCAACCGCTTCGTAGATGTCATCGGGCACCTTGCGCTCGTGCACAACCTTGGTGTAGGTATTGCCCGTTCCGCGTGCAAGCGGTTCCACTTCCAGCGTAACGCCGGCGAAGATTTCCTTGCCGGCCATGGAGCGCGCGTAGCTCTCGGAATGCGTTACCTTCTTCGTTACCGATTCACGGTACGACACCTGCGGATTGCCCACCTTGGCGCCGACCTTGAACTCCCTGAGTATCCTGGTTACGAGCACGTCCAGGTGCAGTTCGCCCATGCCGCGTATGACCAGCTGGCCGGTTTCCTCGTCGTCGCCGGTCTGGAACGTGGGGTCTTCCTTGGACAGGATGTCCAGCGTTTCCTTGAGCTTGTCGCGGTCTGACACCGTTTTGGGTTCGATCGCCACGGTGATGACGGGTTCAGGAAAGTGCATGTGTTCCAGCAGCATCGGCCAGCCTTCTGACCCTACCGTGTCGCCGGTCTGTGCGGTCTTCATGCCTACGAACACGGCTATGTCTCCGGCCTGGATCTCGTCTATGGCTTCGCTCTTGTTGGCGTGCATGCGCAGGATTCGCGTGACGCGTTCGCGCTTCTTCTTGCCAATATTATAGACGACACCGGCGGTCTTGATGGTGCCCGAGTACATGCGCACATAGCAGAGCGGGCCGGCCTCGCGGTCGTACTGCACCTTGAACACGAGGCCCAATGGATTGCCCCTGGGATCGCAGGGCAGTTCGAAGTGCTCTTCTTTTTTTGGATTGAATGCAGAGACTGGCGGCACGTCGATGGGCGAGGGCAGGTAGTCAACCACAGCGTCGAGCAGTGGTTGCACGCCGACGTTGCGACGTGAAGCGCCGCAGAGTACCGGCACGATCTTCCGGGATATCGTCTGGTCGCGCAGCGCCTTGCGCATGAGGTCCGCGGGTATCGCCTCGCCCGACAGGTACAGTTCAGTGATTTCATCCGAATGCGAAGCCAGGGCGTCCACCATC
>JAIFMD010000019.1 GCA_020048755.1 Spirochaetota bacterium | reverse complement strand
GTCGGCTCCGTGCCGCTTAACTACGGTGGGGCCTGGTTCACAGGCCAGGCCGGGCGGGCGTTTCGGTCAAGCGAGCACGGCGCCTGGCGGCTCCGTGCCGCTCATTTTCAGTGGGGCTTGCATCACAGGCCAGGCCGGGCGGGCTTTTCGGTCAAGCGGACACGGCGCCTGGCGGCTCCGTGCCGCTCATCTTCAGTCGATCATGTGGGGCATTGATGTCTGTAATAAACGTCGACAATCGTCTTGGCACTCCGGCAAAGGGTCAGCGCTTGCTGGCGATGGCAGCTCTGTCCCTCGTCCTTGCAGCGCCATTGGCCGCCCAGGAAACGACACCGGGCTTGCCGTTGCCCGCGATAGACGTAAACGCAATAGACCGGGTCATAATGTTTTCCTATTCTGAACCACTCGATTCGGTCTCGGACTACACCCAATATGCGGCGTTCCTGTCACCGGCGTTATTCGCGCTGGCGGCTCCGATGGAGGACTGGCTGGGCATCGGGGCGATGTATGCGGGTTCCGCCGTGCTCTCGTACGCGGCGAGGACTGGGTTGAAGGCGGTTGTGGAGCGGAACCGGCCCTACATGTACTTTGACAATCCGCCTGCATCGCTGGTAGCGGAAGGCGACCACCTGGACTCGTTCCCGTCGGGGCATGCCATCATGGCTTTCACAGGAGCCGGTTACACGGCCACCCTGTTTGCGCGCCGTTATCCCGACTCGCCGTACCGCTGGCCGGCCGTCGCCGACGCATACGCGCTGGCCACAGCCACCGCGGCGTTACGGATAGGTTCCGGTTCGCACTTCATGACAGACGTGGCCGCTGGAGCGGCTATTGGCACGTTCTTCGGATTCATCGTTCCGTACACGGTGGACAGGCTCGGCTGGCTCGACTAGCAGGTTTATTCAAGGGCCGAAGCGCTGCTCGTCGAATCGGAACTGTACCTGGCCTTCTCGCCAGCCCACACCACGGTTGATACTGTAAGCCCGATTACCAGCAACACGATTGCCACTATCGGTACAAACAGCGGGGACGGGATGCGCCGGACCAGGCGGGCCCTGACCGTGCAGGTTATCGCTGCAAGCAGCGCGCAGGCGAACGTGGCTCCTGGTGCGAAGGTGCATACCGATGAGTAGCCCATGATGTTGGGCCACGAAGCCGCCGGATTGGGCACCAGCGTGATGATGGCGCCAAGTGCGAAGAGGCCGCTCAGTGCGAGGAGCGGTTTGTAGGCGGGTCCGTATGGAGAAGTCTTCATAGTCACACCCTGGGAACACCCGCGAGCCAGCCGTGGAAGCGGTGGAATCCAGTGCCGAGCGCTTGCAAGGGGCAGACCACCGCACTTTCCATGCCAAGGGCTGTGCATCGTTCAAGTGTCGACGCATCCGCCGAGATCTTTGAACCGAACATGACGCGCTTGACACCTTTTGCAGCCAGGGCTTCGAGCAGTTCCATGTTCCTGGATTTATTGGTTATGACCACGGCAAGTACCGGCACAGCCGGTACTTCTTGGACCGAGGCAAACACTTTGACGTCATAGGGGCCTGCTCCAGGGTTGACCGGATACACCGTTGTGCCCCGCTTCTCGAAGGCTTCGCGGACGCTCTTGCAGTAAGCAGCGTGGCGCTTTGAATAGCCTACGAACAGGATGCTGTCGGCGACGAAAAATGATGGTGATACTTTATTTGCCATGATTGCTCCTTTTGCCCCGGACGAGTAACGCACACGGTGGCTACTTAAATGACTAAATTTCGACACGTTGCCCGCAGGACAACCAGCTTACCTCGCGGTTGCCCGCTGAAATGGCGGCAAACCCCCTCGTTCCGGTGCAGTGACCACAGTAGATGCGCCGTGGTTCCAGCGCGGCGATTCCAGCCGCAACGCGGGCAAGAACTTCTTCAGGTGCGTCTGACAGGTGGAAACCACCTACGAGGGCCGCGACCGGCTTGCCTGGAAAGGCCCGCTTCGCTGCGGCCGCTATGTTGAGTATTCCACGGTGTGCACAACCGGTAATGATGGTCAGACCGTCGCTTCCATCTATGACCAGCGACAGCTCATCTTCGAACTCATCCAGCCGCTCGGTACCTCCATCGAGCACACGAAAACGGGGAACTGCGGTGCTTCCGTCCATTCGTTCGGCCCGGGGCAGCAAAAAAATACCTTGCCGAAACTCAACGATCGCATCGACTTCAAAAGCCGCGGGAACATGCGGCGGCCTCGATGCAGCAGGTATGCCGATGTCAGAAAAACTGGACTCGGTCCTCGCAAATTTGGGCGTCGCATAGCCCCTGCCCGCGAACAGGTCCGGTCTTGCCGGCGTTATCGACTCGTACAGCGCGGCGAGCCCACCACAGTGGTCATAGTGGCCGTGGCTCAGGATGATGGCATCGAGTCTGGCGAGATCGATGCCAAGCGTGCCGGCATTGTGCAGGAAGGCGCCGGTCTGCCCGGTATCGAACAGCAACCTGGCGTCTGGCGTATCAATGTAGTACGAGAGGCCATGCTCGCCTTCAAGGCCCCCCTTGGGGCAGTAGTCGTCCATGAGTGCAGTAATGGTCATGCACCAATACAATGCCTCTTTGATGCATAAGTCAAGATCACCTCTTGAAAAACCAGTTGACAGATTTAGGGCATATGCCTATATTAAGCAGGAAGATGTATATGGCATATGCTCATTTCATCTTTCACACCGTCGGTGTGTTTCGCATCGCTTTATACTATGGAGGCTATTATGCCTGGAATGAATAGAACTGGACCCGAAGGACGCGGACCGATGACTGGCCGGGGATTGGGCTACTGTGGCAACCCACAAGGGGTCAATCCCGGATATGGACGCGGGATGGGCCGCGGCATGAGGAATGGCAGGGGCAATGGTCCCGGAATGGGCAGGACGGCAGGACCCGGCCGGGGTCTCGGCTGGTTCAGCGCTGGGTACAGCGGCGCGGACTACAGCGCACCGGGTGCAGCCCCGATAGAGACCATCAAGGATGCGCTCGGAGACCGCGTGGCATTCCTTCGCGCAGAACTGGCCCGCACCGAAGCCATGCTCGGCTCTGCCCGGGACGAAGGCAGGCAGGGCTTAAAGGATTCCATCGAGGACGAGGGGAAGTGAGTTCCGCCGGCATGACGGTACTAGCCGTCGCCAGCGGTAAAGGCGGCACCGGCAAAACGACGGTAGCCGCCCATCTTGCTTCAGCCAGTGCCCGCACCCGGAGCACGATACTTGTCGACCTCGATGTGGAAGCTCCGGATGCAACCGGATACTTTCCAGCGGCGCATGCCACGGGAGACACCGAGGCAGTTTCCGTACTCGTACCTGAAGTCGTTGAATCACTGTGCACCGGATGTGGCCTCTGCGCCCGCGCATGCAGGTTCGGCGCGATTCTCGTCATAGGCGGCGTCGTTACCATTGACCAGAAGGTATGCAAAGGTTGCGGCCGTTGCGTCGCCGTTTGCCCTGCCAAAGCCCTGAAAGAAGTAAAAATGAACGTAGGTGAGACGACCCGGCGGTCCGCTGACTCGCTGGATCTGCTTGAAGGCCGCATGGCCGTAGGCGATATCCGTTCCACCGTCGTCATCGAAGCTGCAAAGCGCAGAGCCGCTCTTGCCGGTGCAAGCTTGCAGATACGCGATTGCCCGCCCGGCGTTTCCTGCCCGGCCACCCACGCCATAGAAGGTGCCGACTACCTCATCCTCATTGCCGAGCCCACGGAGTTTTCAATCCATGATCTTGGCGCAGCTGTGAAACTCGGCAGGGAACGTGGCATTCCGACTGGCGTCGTCATCAACAAGGATGGTTTTGGCACGGCCGATGTCGCCGGGTTCTGTGCAAGCGAAGGGGTGCCGGTCATCGGCCGCATAGCGTTCCTGCGGGAACGCGCCGCATCAGGCGCTACCGCAACGCTGTGGCTCCAGGATCCGCTGATCATGGACGAGATGGACAGGATACTGTCACGAGCCCTGGCCGGAGCACGGACAAGGAGCGTTTCATGATTACCGTCAGCGTAGCCAGCGGAAAAGGCGGTGCCGGAAAAACCTCCATCGCGGCCGCACTTGCCGCGACCCTGGGAGCCGGGTGTCTGTTCGCGGACTGCGACGTAGATGCCGCCAACGGTGCCATCGCGCTCGGAGCCCGCATCAACATCAGGGAACCGTACTTTGCTGGCCCAGGTTACCAGATAGAACCCTCAGCCTGCACTGGCTGTGGCCGCTGTCACGCAGCCTGCCGTTTCGGAGCGATAGAACCCGTTGCAGGCTCACGTGCTTTCCGCATCATCCAGGAATTATGCGAACGTTGCGGCGCCTGTGTAGACCAATGTCCAACCAAGGCCATCACGACGTTCGAGAAGCAGGCTGGCGAGCTCTTCGTGTCTACCGGAAGGACGGGCACAAAGCTCATCCATGCAGAACTCGAACCGGGGGAAGACACGAGCGGCAAGCTCGTAGCGCTGGTACGCAAACGAGCCGCAGCCCTGGCTTTACCCGAGGCTACGATCGTCGTAGATGCTCCTCCCGGCATCGGTTGCCCGGTGATCGCATCCGTAACAGGCTGCGACCTGGTACTGGTCGTCGTAGAAGCCAGCGCTTCCGGAATCCGGGATGCTGGCCGACTCGTTGAACTGATCCTTTCAATGAAGCGGCAGTCCGTTGCAATAATCAACAAGACAGGCTTGAACGCTTCGATGGATGAGCACGCACGGCGCATGCTCGCCGAAGCAGGGATTCCGCTTGCGGGCGAGATCCCCTTTGATCCAGCGCTCAGATCGGCCGAGGAATCAAACCGGACCTGGGCTTCTGTAGCCTGCGGTTCATCCGACGCTGTCAAGGCAGCCCTCGTCAACGTCATGGGCGTCATCACTACTCTCAAGGAGAAATCATGAAATACGCAGTACCAACCGACGACGGCACAACCGTCGGCAAGACCTTCGGCAGGGCCGTCAGCTTTGCGATATTCGACCAGGCCGACTCAAGCATGGTAATTATAGAGAACGCCGGCATTTCAGCCGAGCATGGAGCCGGAACCGGAGCAGCAGCTTTCCTCGCGGACAAAGGCGTAGGCGTCGTCATAGCGCCGGAAGTCGGCCCCAAGGCCGCTCAGGCCCTCGCGGCAGCCGGAATAAAAATCGCGGCTACAAGTTCAGGAACGCCGCTTCGAGCTGCTATCGACGCCAATCGGACCTGAGGCCCGGATATATATTTTGAAACGAAGGAGCACTTGATGAACGAAAAAAGAATCGTAGTCATTGGAGGATCGGCAGCTGGCCCCAAAGCAGCAGCAAAGGCCAGAAGGCTCGACGAGAACGCAGAGGTGATACTCTTCCAGAAGAGCCCTGACCTCTCGATGGCATCGTGTGGATATCCCTACTATGTTGGTGGTTTTTTTGACGACAGGAACCAGCTTCTTTGCACTCCCGCCGGTGTCGTACGCGACACAAAGTTCTACCTGAACGCCAAGGCCATAGATGCCCGGCCGAGTACCGAGGTAACCGCCATTGACCGCAAGGCGCACACGGTTTCCTTCAGGAATCTTGTATCCGGTGCTACCGGTACACAGGCTTATGACAAGCTGATCGTAGCAACCGGTGCCATGCCGCGCATGCCACCGGTCCCAGGCATAGAGCTTGCGGGAATCACTACCCTCCAGTCGATGAAGGATGCTGACTTCCTTCGTTCCATCCGCGACGCAGGCAAGATCAAGAAGGCCGTCGTCGTAGGCGGCGGCCTCATCGGCATGGAAACCTGTGAAGCGCTCCACCTCGCCGGCATCGAGGTCACGGTGGTAGAAATGCTGCCACAGATACTCACCTTCCTCGACCTTGACCTGGCCATGCTCATGGAAAACCATGTGCGGGCCAAGGGCGCCAACGTCATAGTCGGCAACGGCGTCGCGGAATTCCTTGGCGAGGGCGGCAAACTTACCGGGATCAAACTCAAGAACGGTACGGAACTCGAATGCGAACTGGCAGTCGTAGCAATCGGCGTCGTGCCGAACGTCGCGCTCGCTAAAAGTGCCGGGCTGGAAATCGGTACCACGGGTGGCATAGCCACCGATGCCTTCATGCGTACCTCGGACAAGGATATCTACGCCATCGGTGACTGCGCTGAAATCGAGCACCGCATTACCGGCAAGAAACTGCTTGCGCCATACGGTGATCTGGCCAACCTTGAGGGCAGGGTCGCGGGCGAGAATGCCGCGCTGGGAGACAGCGTTACCTTCCCCGGTACCATCCAGACCGGCATCTGCAAGGTATTCGAGTTCAGCGCCGGTGCAACAGGACTATCGCTGGCCAACGCAATAAAGAACGGCTATTCGAACGCCGTCTCGGTCGTCAACGCCAGTGCCGACAAACCAGGCTTCATGAGCGGCAAACTGCTTGTCACGAGGGTAGTTGCGGATAGAAAAACCGGCAAGATACTCGGTGCGCAGGTTGTAGGCCCCGGCAAGGTAGACAAGCAGGTAGCGCAGTGGGCACTCTCCATCCAGGGCAACATGACCATAGAAGATGTTGTCAACGCCGACCTTCCGTATGCGCCGCCCTTCTCGCTCGCGATAGACCATTTCATCGCGACAGCCCACTTGATGCAGAACACGATGAAGGGCCGGCTCAAGGGCATTTCTGTCATGGAAGTCAAGCGCAAGCTTGATGCCGGAGAAAAGCCATTCTTCCTGGATGCCCGTGGCCCGGAGGAATACGAGGCCATGAGGCTCGGTATCGGGGAAACGTTGATACCACTGGGTGCTGTCCGGAAGCGTCTCGGTGAACTGCCGCAGGACAAAAACGCTGAGATAATCTGCTATTGCAAGATTTCTCTCCGCGGTTACGAAGCAGCACTAGCCATCGAAGCACATGGCTGGAAAAACGTCAGGGTAATGGAAGGCGGCATAATGGCCTGGCCTTATCCCCGCGAGAAATGAGCAAGGAGCTGTCATGAAAATTGCCATACCACTAACAGATGGAAAACTCTCGGCGCACTTTGGTCACTGCCAGCAGTTTGCCATCATGGAAGCCGATCAGACCACCGGAAAAACAGGAGCACAAACACTCCTGACACCACCGGCGCATGAACCCGGCGTCTATCCCGCCTGGCTCGCCGGGCAGGGTGCCACCCACATCATAGCGGGCGGCATGGGTCAGCAGGCACAGAATCTATTTGCCCAGAGCGGCATCCAGGTCATCATAGGTGCACCAGCCGAAGATCCCGCAGCCATAGTAAACCTGTTTCTAAAGGGAAAACTGCAGACCGGTACCAATCTTTGCGATCACTGATATACTGAACAAAGCGCGGCACCGGGAGGGAAACAGCATGAACTACATATTCGGACCTGTGCCTTCCCGGCGCCTCGGTTTGTCCCTGGGCATAGACCCTACGGCCGTGTCTGGCCCCTTCAACGACGACAGACGCGCCGACAGCAAAGTCTGCAACTGGAATTGTGCCTACTGCCAGCTGGGGCGCACACGCTGCTTTACCACAGCACGGGCCAGTTATTATCCGCCTGAGGCCATGCTCGAAGAGCTGCGGGAAACGCTTGCCACGGACAGCGCACGGAATATTGACTGGATAACGTTCGTGGGTTCCGGGGAACCTACCCTCAGCAGTGACCTGGGTACCATGATCAGGGGCGTCAAGTCCATGACCGACATTCCTGTCGCCGTGCTGACCAACGGATCCCTGTTCTCCGACATCAGGGTCAGGGAAGACCTGATGTCGGCGGATGCGGTACTGCCTACGCTTGATGCCGGAACCGAGGAATTGTACCGGCGCATCAACCGACCGCACCCCAACTACAATTTTGAACGCATCATCCGGGGGATGATAGCGTTCAGGGCCAGGTACTCAGGCAAGCTCTGGATCGAGTGCATGCTCATAGCTGGCGTCAACGACGACGAAGCATCGTTGCATGACATCGCCGCAGCAATGAAACGTGTTGCCCCCGACGAGATACACCTCGTACTGCCTGACAGGCCGCCAGCCGAACCCTGGGTCAAGCCGGCAGACGAGGACGGGATACTTCGTGCAAGGACCATCCTGGGGGGTGTTGCCCGCACTGTATATCCTGCGGAAGTTGAATTCGAACGGGGTGCCATACAGGATCCCCTGGAAGCCGCGGCTGCAATCATAGCCCGCCATCCCATGAGCAACGAAGAACTCGCCCGCTCACTTTCGCTCTGGGGCGTCAGCGATACTGAAACCGCCATCCGTATGTTCGCTGAATCAGGAAGAGGAATCAGCGTAGAACGGCACGGAAAAACTTTCTGGCGCGCGCCATGAATCGGGTCGGTTTCATTACAAGGAGTAACAAACATGCATGGTAAAAAACCGGCAACATTCCGGTCGGCGCTCAATCCCAGGACTCCGATCCTGGTCAGCTGCCGCAGCAAAGACGGCAAGAACAACGCCTTGGCTGTCGTCTATGCCTGCAACTGCAGCTACGATCCGCCAATGATCATGGTAGGTATCGTTCCCTCCAGGCACTCATATTCCATCATAAAAGAAACTGGCGTCTTCGTGGCCAACCTCGTCACAGAGTCGATGCGTGACATGTTCATGTATCTTGGTTCACACTCAGGGCGCGACGAGGACAAGCTGGCCGTGCTGGGGCTTAACCTGGCTGAAGGCATCAAGGTCGACGCTCCGATCCTGCTCGATTCACCAGTCTCCATCGAATGCACGGTAACCGGGTCTGTCGTTACGGGCTCCCATGAAATGTTCATCGGCAAGGTCGAGTATGTGCATGCCGACGCGAGTCTGGTCGACGCGGACGGCAAGGTCGACTACTCGAAAATCGACTTCCTGAAGGTCTAAACGCTCCGCGCTTGCATGTTTTCTATCGCTGCATGCAGCGCCTGCACCCCGAGGAGCGAGCAGTGCTGCTTGTTCTCCGGTATGCCTCCGAGCGCGTTGACGACATCGTCGTCGCTGATACGCAGTGCTTCTGCCAGTGATTTGCCCTCTGCGAGCACGGTAAGCATGCTGCTTGTCGAAATAGCGCCGGGGCATCCATAGGATTTGAATGCTATCCTGGAGATCCTGCCATCCCGCACGACTATCCAGAGCTTCATTTCATCCCCGCAACCGGGATCGCCGATGCAGGCATAGCCATCGTACTCTCCAGCCGCCATTTCACCAACGTTGCGGGGATTGGTGAAATGGTCAATGACTGCATCGGTATAGTACAGAACCGGGCCGGAATAGCCCGGTGCGGCATCGTCAGTATCCTGCGCTGCATCCATGGGAGAGCCTCCTGTTGCTGCCTGCATCCTAGCATATGCCAATATGAGCGGCAACAGGGCTATAGTTACCTGAGCGCGTCCCTGGCCGCATGGACGATGAGGTTGTCAGCGGGATAGTAGGACTGGTACGGCTGTGACGCATAGCTGAAATCAACCAGCTTCTCCACGGATATCCCATACTGAATCGCCATGGTCAACTGGTCCACCTTGTCGGCAACCGGTTCGCCACTCACCACCTGCCCACCTACGAGCAGGCCGGTTTCAGCATTCATGACGAGCTTCAGACGTATCCGCCTGGCCATGGGCATGATGGGAAAGGTCGTCGTAAGATCGGCATGGCCAACCTTGACCGGGAAGCGTGCCTTGGCTTGTTCCTCGGTGAAGCCGGTTCCTCCGACGAACCACGCACCCACCTTCGTCGCTGAACCATTGTAGAACCCTGCGTACGAGGCGGGTTTCCCCGTAAAAATACGTCCGAGTATCTTACCCATGGGAACAGCATTGGTAGCCAGCTTGCCAGGCAGGGTCTCACCGGTGATGCCGCTTTTAAACGATGCACAATCGCCAATGGCGTACACACCGGGCACCGAAGTCTCGAACCGGTCATTGATGACAATACCCTGCTTGTCCAGCGACAGGCTGGTTCCGGCAAACAACTCCGTGTTAGGCCTTACGCCTACGGAGAATACGACAATTCCGCGCTGTTTGCCTGGGCAGGCTTCCACTTCGCAATCTACATCATCACCGAAACGGATGACGCTACCGTCACTCAGTACGACGTCCTCTACGAAGGATTCGCCACGGAGGGATGAAACGCCATGGCCAAGATGCAGCCGTATGCCGTGCTCCGCGAGTTGTTCCTGCGGATCATCAACCAGTTCGGCATCCAATATATTTGGCAGTATCCGTGCTGCGATATCGACGATGTGGGTTTCTATACCCTTGGCATTGAAGGCCTGTGCCAGCTCGACCCCGATGGGGCCGGCGCCGACAACGACGGCTTTCTCTATACCAGCATCGACGACGCTCTGGATGGCACGCATCTCGTCCTCGGTCTTGAAGGTATAGACACCAGCAAGGTCCGCTCCTGGCAGGGGCGGCATAACCGGTCGTGCTCCGGTTGCGATGACAAGCCGCTCGTACCCATACTGCGTACCACCCGCCGTCTCAACGACTCTTGCATTCAGGTCGACCTTCGTTACGGTATCGCGGACAAGGACCGCTCCCGTATCGGTGACGAGCTCATCCTTCTTGAAGGTCTTGCCCATGGGCAGTAGTCCTTCGATCGCATACGGCATGGCACAGTAGATCATGGAATGATCTTCCGGCCGTATGACTGCGGTGTTTTTCGTACTTCCCATGGTCTTTACGAAACTGATCGCGGCCGGCCCGCCGCCAAGAACCAGAACATCAAATGCAACCACGAATTCCTCCTGTACCTGCGCTATGGACATATCCCAATCCGATAGATCTTTTTACTATATATGTATAATGGAATGGATAGTAAACCCAAACACCAATCGAGTCAATACGAGCAAATGCCCGTTTGATTCGTAATAGAATGCATACCAGGAATAGATTTGCTTGACGACATTATAAATATGATTTATACTATATATGATATTTACTAAGGAGGATTCAATGACTCTCGACACCCCAATCAAACATGTCACATCCGCACAGGAACTCAAGGAACTGATCACGAGGACGAAGAACGTGATGGTGTGTTGCGGCCGCATGGGTCCGATGTGCCTGCCAGTCTACGATGCAATGGACGAACTCCAGAAAGACGGTGGCTACGACCATGTCGAGTTCCGGGACATGCTCTTCGATGATCCGGAATCTGCATACATCAGGCAATTACCGGAATGTGCCACGTTCCGCGGATTGCCGTTTACGGTGTACTGGAAAGACGGCAAGGTCGTCAAAGCAACGTCGAGCATCCAGACCAAAGAACAGGTTCAAGGCATCCTCGACGCTTCTTTTTCAAACCAGGGGTAGTGCATGAAAGAATTCGACGTCATCGTCGTCGGCGCTGGCCCTGCGGGGCTGACGGCCGGCATCTATCTGGCTCGCGCAAAACAACGTGTACTTATCGTAGACCAGGCAACCGTTGGCGGCCAGGTCATACTCACCCACGCTGTCGCCAACTATCCGGGACTGCCAGAAACGTCGGGCTACCAGCTGGTAGCGACAATGCGCAAGCAAGCCCAGGATTTTGGCTGCACCCTGCTTTCCAACTCACCGATTACGGATATTTCATTCAGGGGCAACGTAAAAAGCCTTGTCGCCAAGGGCGAGACCTACCAGGCCAAAGCCGTGATCCTCGCGGTTGGCGGAGATCCCCGCACGCTTGGCCTTGAAAGCGAGACACGACTCAGGGGCAAGGGCATTTCATATTGCGCTACCTGCGACGGCGATTTTTTTACCGGCCAGGAGATAGTCGTCATTGGCGGCGGCAACTCTGCCCTTGAAGAAGCCGTATCGTTGACCACCTACGCCAGCAAGGTCACGGTCGTCCACCAGTTCGATAACTTCCAGGCATATGCACACGCCGTAGAAGAGGCGGAACACAACCCCAAGATACACTTCATAATGGAATCACTCGTCGAAGAATTTACTGGCGACGATTTCCTGACTTCGGTCCGCATAAAAAGCAAGAAGGATGGCCAGGTTACCGAGATTCCCGCGAGTGGAGCCTTCATCTTCATCGGGTATGTGCCCAAGACCAAGCCCTTCCTGGATTGCGTCGAATTGAATAAAAGTGGCGAGATCATGGTCGACGATGGCATGGCTACGTCGGTACCCGGTGTTTTTGCCGCCGGAGATGCGCGCAAGAAACGATTCAGGCAGATCACCACCGCAGTGAGCGATGGGACGATAGCGGCACTCAGCGCGATGGAGTATATGGCAACGGCAAAGCCAGCATAGAAACTGGAGCAGCTCGAAACTGGAACAGCTCTGTCCCCCATGCTATAGTGTCCGGGTAGCATGCCATGGAAACACAACTGGACTATCATGAAATATTCATGCTGGGCTTCTTCCACGACCAGTTCAAGAAGCGGCACAGGGCGGACATAGGGCAGGCTGAACTCGTCGCCGAACTGGCGGCCTATGCCGCGTTCGTGCGGATGGCCGAGGGCGACGACGAGCCCAGGCGCGAACCGGGAGCGTATCTGGACGAGTGGGCCAACGAGGGCTTTCTCCGCAAGTACTACCCCGCCGATTCCAGCGAGGCATGCTACGACCTGACGCCCGACAGCGAGCGTGCCCTGGAATGGCTGGGCGAGCTCGCCCGACGCTCGTTCGTGGGTACCGAATCCAGACTCCTGTCGCTTTTCGACGCGCTCAAGGACCTGGCCTTTGGTGCATCGTTCGACATAGACGAACGCAAGGCGGAGCTCAAAAGGCAGAAGGCCGAGATCAACGAGGAACTGAAGCGGCTGGAACGAGGCGAGGCAACAAGGCTCGACGATACCAGGATACTCGAGCGCTACTACGGCGTCGAAGATGCCGCGCGCCGCCTCCTGGCGGACTTCAAGCAGATAGAGCAGAACTTCCGTGACCTGGACCGCGAGACCAAAGAGCGGGTGATAGCATCCGAACGCTCGCGCGGGGCCGTGCTCAAGGAAGTGTTCGAGCACCGCGACGCCATAGTGTCCAGCGACCAGGGCAAGAGCTTCGGCTCGTTCTGGGGCTTCCTCATGTCGCTGGATACGCGTGACGAAATGGCAGACCTTATAAACCGTGTACTGGCCCTCGGACCGGTGCGCTCGGCAGGCAAGGTTTTTCCGCTGGAAAGCCTGGATGCCCGCCTCGTAGATGCCGGCGCCAGGGTTCAGCGTATGACGCACCGCCTCAACGAGGAACTGCGCCACTTCCTGGACGAGCGCTCCCGGCGGGAAAGCAAGCGCGTGAGCGAACTGGTCGAACGCTTCAAGAAGCTGGCGCTCGAAGTGCGCGATGCCCCGCCCGAAGGACGGTGCTTCATGGAACTGGAAGGTGAACCCGAGTTGACGCTGGTGATGGACAGACCACTCTACGAACCGGTGGAGCCGGTCGTCATTTCAGCCAATCCGCTGGGGGCCGGAGCACCGGCGGCCAGCACCGATGCCCTGTTCGACCTGGACCGCATCGACCTGGGCGAACTGCAGGACCGTATTGCCGCGCTGCTCCTGGAGCGGCCCCAGGCGAGCCTCTCCGAGATCGCCGCGCGCTATCCCATACGCCAGGGTGCGGCCGAGGTGCTGGGCTACCTGACCATAGCCGCGGAACCAGGGAATTCAGCGTCGGGAACTCCTGAGTCCGGCAGCGAGCTCCGCGCGTCACTTCCGGCGCGCAACGAACGCCGGGATGCGAGCTTTACGGTGGACGTCCCGGACCTCATCTTCATGCAGGAGCTTTCACGATGACCATACCGCCATACGCGCCGTCCCTCGTCAGACTGCTCAAGGGCCCCGTCTATTCAGACGCGGGCGACGTCTGGGACCTGATACTCAGGCACCGCTCGTCGATAGGAGACTACTTTGGCCAGATCGGCCTGGAGCTGGTCGTGGCGGAGCACGACGGCCTGTCGTTCGTCCGCCGCCGCAGACGCGATGACGACGACTCGGCCCTGGCCGACGACGGCCTGCCGGAACTGGTCGCGAAGCGGGAACTGCCCTATACCGCGTCGCTCCTCTGCG
>JAIFMD010000087.1 GCA_020048755.1 Spirochaetota bacterium | reverse complement strand
GACTGGATTCTATGGCCCGGCCGGAGCCCCTGAAGCCGGGTGCGCGTGCCTCAGCCGAGTTTTCACCTACAGAGTCTGACCGGTTTTTGTCACCATCATCGGATCCATCGTCTTCAGCACCGCCCTGGCGGGTATTTTTGCCGGTTGGGGCCTTGTCCGCCGCTTGGGCAGGTTTTTCACCGGTTCCGGCATTGCCTTTTCCGGATTGCACACTTCTGGTGCCCGATTCGCCGGCCGCGACAAAATCGGGTTCAGCCAGAGTCTCATCACTCGCTGGCTCTTCGCTGCCATAACCCCGGGCCCCGGGAGAGTCGGGTTGTGGCTCGGGCTGGTTGCCTTGCTCTGATCCGGGTACCAGGATCACTGACTCAGCTTCACTGGCGGCAAGGTCCCGCTGCGCTATGAAATCCGGTATTTCTTTGTCCGGATACGTCAACGAGACGCCGTACCCTGAGTACACTGAAACGATCTGGGCTATGCCAAACGACAGAATTCCAATGGCGAAGAGGGACGTGACGAAGACGCGCGCAGCCTTGCCCGCGTGTGGCCTCCCGAATCCCGCGATGGCGGCAATCGAGAGCGCCTCGCATGCGCGGGTCTCCAGGAGCCGTTCTGCCGGTCCTCCCCGGTAGTCCAGCCAGGCCTCCACGGCGGCCTGCCGGTCAGCCCGCCGCACCGCCTCGAGGCCGGACGACGACCGCAGCGGTGCGGCCAGGAAGGCTGGCAATGAACCGAGCAGAGCCATTACGCAAGCATGGAAGGCAAACTCGGATGGCCCGTAGCTGGACTCGGCCAGCACGATGGCTGCCAGCAGCAGTATGCTCCAGGCAGCGAATGCCGTCGCCGCCCAGGCGACAAACCGGTTTGCGAGCCGCCTGGCTACGTCAGCTCGGACCAGCCTGCGCACCATGCGCCGCGCGCCGACCCTAGTCACAGGCGCCTCCGTTCTAGTACCAGCAAGGCCACCGCGGCCACCAGTGCGGAAACGGCTGCCCCGCTCCACGGCGTAGCGGCCTGCGCTATGACCAGCCCGGGGGCAGCACCGAGCAGCATCAGCAGGGCCGTGTGCAACCGAGTACCAGTGGATGAATTTTCCGCTGTCCCGCGGGTAGGTCTGTTGCCGACGGCCATCAGCGTGACGGCGGCAGCTGCGCCTGCAATCATCGTGACCAGCCACGGCAACGAAGGCCGTGATCCGTATGCGGCAAGCGCATATGCGGAAAATGGCAACGCCGCATGACAAGCGCTGCCCAGAGCATCGGGACGCTGCTGGCCACGAGGGGGCTCAGGGTGGCATCGAGTCCCGCCGGGAGCACCAGCGTGGCTGCAAGCAGGGGCAGGGCAAGAGCAGCGGCTAGCCCCGGCGTGAGTAGCCTATTCATGCAACCCCCAGGCCAGCATGAACGGAGCCGGTGCCAGCATGGCCTGGCCATCCGCTGTGGTGACGACAAGCGGCGGGTACTTGAAGCTCAGCCGCCTGTAAACGCTGAACGCCGACACCGGCACGGCGGCCGATTGCGGCGAGCGTATGCCTATGAACCACAGCTGCCCCGCCCCCGCGCCTGACTCTTCCGGGTGGCTCCACGAGACGCTGCGGTAGCTGCCCTGTCCTGTAGCCTGACGGACGAGTCCCGCACTCCCGGCATCTGCTCCACGCAAGCCGTCTGCCTGATCAGCGGGGATGGCGACAGCGAACAGTTCCGCCGGTGCCGTGCCCAGAACGAAGGCCATCGCGGTCGCCGCGCCGGCGAGGCATAAAAACACTGTCAGCACCAGCGTGGGCTGCCTGTACTTGTGACTGGCTGCTGTGACTACCTGCTCGACCTGTTGTCTGCGCCACAGCAGCACCGCCACGACGACCACGGCGGTCCACAGCGTAAGAATAATCAGTGGAGCTGGCCGTCTGCTGGTGATGAACAGTTCGTTCACGGCCATCCTGGCAGCCTGTTCTGGTCCGTCGCCAGCCAGCTCTGCCCAGCTGATCGATAGACGAGGCGTGCCGGGTGGCTGATGCCTGAACGGGAACCCGAGTGCTGCAAGAACCTCCGCGTCTTTATCGATCCGTGCTTCGCCTTCAGCACTGGACACAGCCCGCCGCACCTGAACCGTCGCACTGATGGCCAGGCCAGCGCCGTCGGTGCCTTCAAAGGTCAGTGCTGCGAGTTCCGGCCACGCATAATACGTTACGCTCAGCGTTTCCACGTAGCCCACCGTCGTTTCAAACAATGGCACCCGCGCTCCATCGATACTTGTGCCAGAGAGCGTCGCAGTACCCATCAAACCGTTGCGGCTGGATACGACAGCCTCGTTGAAGGCAAACATCCGCGTCGTCCCTGTGTCGATGACGGCCGGCGCGGCATGCACAGTTCCAGCAAAACCACCGGCAAGAACCGCACACACAAGGATTCCCACTTTTATTATCTTATTTTCCCTTTTTCCTTTTTTCACTCGTACTCTCTGTGGCTCTGTGCCAAAAATTCCTGTCATGCTTTTCTTTCCTGGACCTGAACCTACATTCCAGTTCATCGGCGCATCCTCAGAAGCACTGTGCCCAGCAACGACAGCGCGAAGAAGGCAATGAGCCACGGCGCACCGCTCCGTGGCAGTGCCCAGAACGGTGTCCGGTAGTACCGGGCAGCCGCGGCCGAATCGCTGGGAGCCGCCGCGGTACCGCCGTTGGAGTACAGCCGGAACCGTGCGACCGTGCGTCCCCTGTCTTCAACCAGCGCCGTATAGCGCCCTTGTACGGGTTTTCCGAGTGCCGCATGGAACCGTCCGGGGCTGACCTTATCGAAGGGAGCCTCGTGTACGATGCGGCCACGTTCGTCGGCCAGTACCGCGTATGGGTCGACGAGGTAGTCGGCCTTGATCGACAGCGCCAGCCCGTCGGCGGTCTCGGTAAGTGTTGCCGAGGGCGGCTGTTCCGCAAACAGCCCGTCGAGCACGGCGTCGAGCACGGAGAGCGTCGCCGGCCGCCGCAGAAATTCTGCGCCGTACTTGCCGTACACATCACTGGCATAGACGAGGGTGGACCGTGCGCCAACCCGCCGTGATGCAAACAGGGGGTCGCCCGCCGCGCTCGAGAAAAAAGCCACCGCGTCGGATTTTGGGCCGAGCCTGGCCATGCCGTCCAGGCTACCCGCGTCGTTGCCCGCGATGTCTACCACGCGCGTCTTTTCTGTCGCAAATACCGCCCTCGATATGCTTTTCCTGTCCTCTATGATAAGTGAAGGAATCTGTGCAGCATCCCGCACCCGGTAGAACCGTCCTCCAGAGCCGGCCGCTATTCTGGTAAGGAGCGCTTCGTCGTACTCAGCGCCTACGGCCATCGCAGAAATGACTATGCCCGAGGCAAAGGCCCTGGCGGCCAGCGCGTCAAAGTCTGCCGGTGCGCTTATGCCGTCAGAGACGACGATGAGCCGTTTTTCTGGCAGCTTGCTGGTCTCGAGCGCCGCGATGCACGCTGCGAGTGCGGGCTGCAGGCGGGTTCCTCCCCCGGCGCGGAGCGGGGCCAGCGTCTGCCTGGCATCGATGTTGGCTACGGGCGCCAGCGGGTAGAGCCAGCGTGTCTCGTCATCGAACAGCAGTATGCCGGCGGAGTCGCTGGGCTTCAGGTTGGCCACGAGTTCCAGCCCGATGGCTTTTGCCAGCGACAGCTTGTCGCCGTACATGGATCCGGATACATCCATGGCCACCGCCATGGCCACATCCGGCAGTCGGGACAGCGAGCGGGGCGACAGTTCCACCGGCAGGAGTTCCTCGAGGTCCGGTGCATCTCCGGGTTTGCCGATATCCGGTGAATCGACGATGACCAGCAGGCTGCCAGCGCCGCGCCGTACGTATTCCGCCAGTGCGGCGCTCGTACTACCCGGCAGTTCCGCAAGAACCGGGCTGTCCAGCACCACCAGTTCATAGCCGTAGAGCCCTGCCGAGCCGAGTTCGCTGTAGGTAATCTTTCGTACCGGCCGCAGCGCCTCGATGACGCTCCTGGCGTTCGTTCTGCGGCTGGCCATCAGCACGCGCGGCCTGTCCGCTTCCGGCCCCGGCACTGTAATGCTGTAAGTCCTGCTGGCTCCCGGTGGCCCTGCTGTCACCGTAACGGCCACTTCGCCGGCCACCCTGGCTGCAACTTCGCCGGCAGCGTTGTCACCAGCGCTGCCGGCGGTTCTACCGGCTATGGGCACGCTCACCCGTCTGTCTGCCGGCACCGCCTTCAGGGCCAGCACCTCGTTATCGCCTGCCTCCACACCTGCAACCGTGACGGTCACAGGGCCGGAACTTGCCTCGTCGACGAGCAGCGTCAGCATTGAAGGTGTGCCGTCGCCTGACAGGTTCATCGCATATGCCGCCAGTAGTCCTTTTTCGCTAGCATTCCGTGCGGTATCAAAGGCGCGGCCTTGATGTCGGCGAGGGTAGGTTTTTTCACGGAGCGGATGCGTACGGATCCAAACCCTCTGGCCGCGTCCTTGAGTATGTCCTGTGTCGTCGATATGGAGCTTTCATACGTCCTGCGCGGGATGAGGAAGCGCGGCAGCGGCAGGGGCAACCGGGCCGCAAAGCCCAGCAGGCACACCAAGGGTACTATCATAAGGATGAGACGGATTGGAGCTTTAAAATCACCCTTGTGAATCGCCATTGTTCGGATTATTCTAGTATGCTATCGACGCTGGTACAACACAAACTGCGCCAGCTATTCAGACAGACAGGATGCCATTATGGATACCAACGGACTCAAGCCCTTTTTTACCGCTGCCAGCGATGTTTTCTCCCAGATGTTCGGGCTCGAATCAAAAGTCGGCGCAGCGCGTACCCTAGAAGGCTCCGAATCGCACGAATGGGAAGTGTCTGGCCTGCTCGGTATAGCCGGTTCCTGCCAGGGCGTCGTCGCATTGCGCTTTACTCACGGCCTGGTGGACGAGTTGCTCAAGGCCTCCGGCGTGGAGACGACCAGCGAACAGGACCGGCTCGCCACAGCCTCCGGTCTGGTGGCAGAGATAACGAACATCGTCTCCGGCAACGCCATAGGTGCCTACACCGACCAGAACCTGGACATTTCGCCCCCTGTCGTCATCAAGGGCAAGAACCACCAGATAACCTGGCCCCGGATAGCTCCCGTCGTTGCCACCGAGTACAAGACGAAGCTGGGCTCGTTCGAGCTGGCCGTCTGCTTCAATGGCAAGTAGGGGTTCAGCCCCGGTTAACTGAAACCTTACCCACCGCTCATCATCGTTTAGCGCGCTCCGCATAACTTCCTTTCACAGGAGGTGGCCGTGCGCTACGCAATCGTTGATGCCGTGTGGAAGCTCGCGCGTACGGTTGCCGGAGGACGGCTCGTGCGTGGCAATGGTGTTGTGTCGACTTTCAGCCGGCCTTTGCCTCAAGGGCCTTTCCTGCTGCTTGCAAACCACGCACACGCCCACGATCCCTATGTCATCGGCACGCTGCTGGGCAGGCCGGTCCGGTACATGGCCAACCTTGAAGGCGTATCGCCGGTGCTTGCCGCATTTTCAGGACTCGCCGGCGCATTTGGCAAACGCAAGGGCATGCCTGATCTCTCTGCCCTCAGGACTGCCCTGCGGTATCTGAAGGATGGTGAACCGGTCGGCATATTTCCGGAGGGCGATCGTAGCTGGGATGGCAGGACTGCCGAAATCAATCCAGGCATCGCCAGGCTGGCAAGGATGGCTGGTGTTCCGATTGTACTGGCCAGACAGCGGGGCTCGTACCTGACTTCTCCCCGGTGGGCAAAAGTGCGCCGAAAAGGCCAGTGGACCATCGATTTCAGTATCATCGAGGCCGGGCGCGTAGCTTCGGGATCGGTTGGTGATCTTGTCCGTGAACTACAGCAGGGGCTCGACAACGACGATCTCGCATGGGCTTCTTGCTCCGGACTGCGCTTTTCATGCAAGGCTCCCGCACGAGGAATTTCCAGGGCCCTGTGGGCCTGTCCCCGCTGCGGTTCCGTAGGAAGGACCATGGATGATGACACTACAATCCATTGCCTGGCTTGCGGGAGCACCTGGATTGTCGATGCCAATTGTGGAATACGGAGCAGGTCCGGAACTGCCGGGGATTTTATCGGTCGTCCGGCCTTCGACTGGTGCAACGGGCAGAGGGCCGATATCCACACCTGGATAGTGTGGCAGCGTGCCTATGCTCGAGCCCTGACAAGCACAGGTTCGTCGTGGCGTGTCAGCTCACGTGTTCCAGGACTTGCGCGGCTCGGGCCAGGGCGACCCGTGTATTACGGTTCAGGGTTGCTGTCGATTTCATCTACTGCATTGTTTTTCAAACCAGATTCTGATTCAAGAACCATAGCCCTCGAGTTGGCGCGAGTCGAAGGCTTCATAGACAACTTCAACCAATACTGCGCCTTCAACCATGGCAAGGAGCGCTGGAAGCTCGATCATGGTTCCGCTTTTCCCCTGATGTGGATAGATCTCGTAGAAGCAGCCCGGAACAATATCGGACTTTGAAGATTACGGAGGCTCGACATGGCACTATATTCCACACATACGCTTTCAGCGTTTTTCCAGTCCAGACCGATGATGGCTTTCATACGGTATGCACCAGCTTCGGTATCGGCAGTGGTCATGCATGGACTCGGTTGGTTGTACCACTTCTTCAACACTGCCGAGCGGCGGACCATCCGCCGTAATGTGGCTGATTTTGCCCGCCCCCTCGGCATCCGCAGCACATTCGACCTTTCAGAGTTGGCCCGGCAAGGTATGTACGAGCATTATTTCGAAAAGATGCTCGTGGCCTCCAAGCCTCGATCGTACATAGAGCGTTACGTACGCAAACGAGCGGTGTTCCACCATGAGGATATCCTCAAGGATGCTCTTTCGCGGGGCAAAGGGGTCGTCATGGTCACGGCCCATTGGGGTGCCATCGAGTTGCTGCCCGTGCTGCTCCGCCTGCGGGGGTATCCGGTAAGTGTCATCCTCGAGACGAGTACGTCGCTCCTTTCTGCGACACTCGAGCGTCTCGCCTCGGGTAGCGACGTGGAACTTATTATCGAGAGCACGGGTACGCGGGTACTCGAGTCTGCGCTTGCGGCCCTGGCGCGCGGGCGTATCCTTATCACGCAGTGCGACGAGGTGGATACCTGGAGGCGGCGGAAGAGCAAGACCATAAAGCTCTTTGGCCGTGATCTATACTTCGACCATACGATTGACTTTATTGCCAACCGGACCGATGCCGCCGTCGTAGGCCTTTTCTGCAAACGGCTGGCTTCAAGGCGGTACCGGTTTACGGCCGAGCCCATAGCGCTTTCAGGCAAAGGCGCGGATGCCGCTTCAAAGTCGCTGGCTTTATGGGAGAAGTACGTCAAGGAAAATCCGGAACAGTGGTATCAATGGAAAAAATGGGCAGCTATGTTGCCGGAAGCCTCTTGACGTACTGTGATGATGCACGGTATTGTTTCTCTAATGAGTAACACGCTGAAATCACAGCTGAACCATCTCCATCATCACGGCCACGCCAACGCGGTCGCGATGATCGTTTAACCCGAGGTTCCCGTAGCGGGAACTGAACGGAACGACACGCCGGCCGCCTGTGGCCGGCGTTTTCGTTTTCCAGGGCTTTGCAGCCTTCTGGGAACGGACCCGGCCCTGCGGCACGGCTTCTCTTTCAGAAGGAGTGACACATGGAACGGAAAGACGGAACCCTGCGCCTGGC
>JAIFMD010000035.1 GCA_020048755.1 Spirochaetota bacterium | reverse complement strand
ACGATAACGTATGCGGACAATGGCCCCGGCTTGCCAGAATCCATCTCCTTTGAGTCGTCCTCTGGCTTTGGCATGCAACTCATTGCCATGCTGGTGCAGCAGATGGGGGGTACCATCAGTATCGACCGCAGGCAAGGCGCAAGGTTTATCCTGGAACTGGAGGCGTAAACTGTGCTATCAATCAACAGGAAACCGGATGGTGAGGTGTGTAGTGCATGGGTAGGCTTGCTGACGACCATGGCACCGACCATCCTGCAAGGATACTGGGCGCTGTTGGATACCGAGAGCCGCCGGAGCGGCGTGCAGGTTCCCGGGCGCGCTGCCTCCGGAGCCCTGTTCCTGAGGGATTCCTGCCACGCCCGGCGGGAAGACGGGGCTGCGTTCCTGGTCCTGCAGGAGACTGCCGGAAATGAATAGCCGTGAGTAGCTCTGCCCGTCGCATGGTCCTGCTGCCCTTGGTTCTGGCTCTGTGCAACCTTCCATCATGGACCGCGCCTGCTGTCCGTCAGGGGGCGACGCTGAAATTCTCGGGCTATACCTGGCAGGTGATACAATCCGCCGCCCCACGGGGGCCGGGTCCCAACATCTTCAGCCGCGCGAATGTGCGGCTGGACGAGCGTGGACGGCTGGTGCTTGAAACCAGCCGTGCCGCTGGCAGCTGGACGAGTGCGCACGTGTTCCTTACGAAGAGCCTGGGGTACGGCCGCTACGAGCTGGTGCTCGCCCCGCTTGAGAAACCCCTTGATGACCTGACCGTGTTTGGTTTCTTTACCTGGGACGATAATCCTGCCTACGCAAACCGTGAAATAGACATCGAACTGGCCCGCTGGGCCTTGCCCAAGGCTCCCAACCTCAACTTTACCGTGCAGCCATCCGCTGATCGTCCCGACCGCTCGGGCCTTGCCGAGTTGTTTCAGTGCCGAGTCCGATACCGGTTCTTTCTACTGGGAGTATCCCGCAGCGGGAACCCGCCCGCCGGTGCCGTTCGGCGCGCCACCCAAAGGCAGGGAGCGGGTGGGGCTCAACCTCTGGCTGTTCCAGGGACGTGCGCCTGAGTCCGCCGACAGGGTGGTCATAGAGAGCTTCAGCTTTTCGCCGCTACCAAAGCCCTGATCAAACTGGACCCGGGATGTTTTTGCACAGTTGTAAAATGAGGAGTATACTAAGGCCGCAGGTGAGTTCCTGCATCGTTTCAATGCATGCAAAGATGAGGAATAAATGGATTATGAATTGACTGAATCCAATGGCATAAGCGTACTCAAACCTGGATTGCGCACGGTAGACCAGAACAACGTCCCGGTGCTCTTCGAGCCGCTCCGCCCCATCCTCGAAGCAGGGGGCCGCATCGTCCTGGACTTGTCAAAGGTGCAGTTTATAAACAGCGCCGGGCTCGGCGCCATAGTCGGCCTGATCCGGGATGTGGAACAGAAGGGCGGACAGATCCGCGTGAGCTCTCCGCTGCCAACCGTCAAGGCGCTCTTCAATATGGTGCACCTGAGCAGCATTGTTGCGATCGATGAAGACACTGCAGCGGCTCTTTCGGCATTGGCCCGGAACAATGGATGAGCGGAAACGGCAGAAGCAATCCCAAAGCTGTGTCGTAGAAGAATCCGCTTTCTCCATTATCGCCCAAGGTGCGTTTCTGGTATGTGACGACTCGGGGCAGGCCGTGTTCTCCGGTGCTGAAAACCTCGCCATCGTGGCCGGATTGCCCCGTGGTTCTCCTGGCCTTTCTGGTAGCCTGCCCGACGCGCTTGGCGTGCTGGATGCCGAGGCCTGGGCTGCACTGTTTCCTGTTAGCGGGAGCGGTAGTGGACCGGAGAAGGGGAGCCTCCGTGAGGACACTGTTTCCTGCCGTATACCGGGAAAGGGCACGCGGTTCATCAGGATCAGAAACGCTCCGGTTCCCGGATCGCCGGGGCGCCGGCTCGTATTCCTGAAAGACGAAACAGAATTGTCAGAGAGCCGCGAACGGCTCGCACGGGCCCAGTCCATGGATGCGGATGCCAGCGCCAGGTTGCAGGCGGCGGTGCTCGTAAACGGCGAACATGTTGATTCACCCGTCCTTGAGTACGCCTGTTCCGCCATGCCGAGCAAGCTGGTGGACGGGGATTTCCTGGATGTGATGCGCCTGGCTCCGGACTGCGTTGATGTGCTGCTCGGCGATGTGATGGGCAAGGGCATGGATGCCGCCATCATGGGTGTCGTCATCAAGGTTGGCCTGTTCAGGTCCCTCGCGGTGATGTCCAGGGCCGAGGGCAGCGCACCATCCCTGCGCGATATCTGCGCAGCCACCGAACGGGTCATAACACCGCATTTGTTGGCCCGGCGCAGTATCGCTACATTCTCCTATATGCGCCTCTACGAAACCGGCTTCTTTGCCGAGTTCGTTGACTTTGGGCATACGTCCATAGTGCACTACCGCAAGGCTACTGATTCCTGCAGGCTCATCAAGGGTGCCGACATGCCGCTGGGCTTTGTGGAGAAGCAAGCCTTCAGGTCGTTTCTTTTTCCTTATCGGGAAGGAGACCTCTTCGTCGTGTTCTCGGACGGACTCTCTGAATGTCCTGGCCAGGGCGGAACATATTTTGGTGAAGAACGCATCATGCGCGTTGCCCGTTCGCGTGCGGGCCTGCCACCGAGGGAGCTCTGTGATACCCTGGTGAGGCTGGGATTCGAGTTCTCGGAGTCTGGGTTTGCGGACGACGTGAGCATAGTCTGTGTCAGGGTGCTGAAGCCGGAGCCAATGGTTTCTGAACAGGCCGGTTCACTGAACCTGCTCCTGAGGCAAGGAGCAGTACATGCTTCAGACAAGCTCCGCAAAGCACTGACCAAGGTTCTGGATACAGCCGGCAGCACCGATCCTGTTGAAAACGGAGGACTGGTGCTGGCCTGCGTAGAAGCACTTTCAAACATAGCCGAACATGGGCTGGGCGGTCTTTCAGGGCATTGCCTGGTCGAATGGCGCATACGGTCGGGCTTGCTCTCGGTTGAGTTCAATTACAAGGGGCCGGATTTCGACTGGCTTGCCAGGCCCCAGTCGCATATAGAAAGCTATGCCAGCAGGGGTTACGGCATCGAGATAATGCACTCTGCCATGGACAGCGTGCTGCTCTGCAAGGGATTTGGAAACGAGAAGACGCTCGTGTTGTGCAGGAGACTACCGTGTCAGAAGAAATAACCGTTTCAGTGCTTGCCGATGGTGTATGGCGTCTGACCAGCCTTGCCCGGGGCGGCGTACTCAGTGTCAATTCCTACCTCATCAAGGAAGGCTCATCCTGCATCGCTATTGATGCAGGCCCCGCGAACCAGGCGGAATCCTTGGTGGCAGCGGTGGCCTCCATTACACCGCTGCGGAACGTCGGGCACGTGGTCGTGCTGGACGATACTCCCTTTGCGGCCTCGGGGCTTGCTGCCTGGAGGAATGGCGGTTTTTCAGGCGAGATCGTTGCCGACTGGCGGTCAGCCCTGGGTATAGCCGCTTCAGGTGTCGCTGGCCCGTATCGCTATGTCCATAAGGAACGCGATGCCATCTCGTGCGATGACACCTCTACTCTGGAGTTCAGGATCTTTCCCGTGTATCCAGGTTACCTGTTTGCGTATCATTGCCGGTCAGGCTGCCTGTTTACCGGAATTCTGGGATCCTCCATGGGACGTGACCTGCCCGTTATCTCCGAGGTTCCCGGGCGTTCCCACCGTTCCTTTATCGAGGCGTTTGGCCGGCCAGGTCCTGCCCTCGTGGAGGTCATGTCGGGTTTTGACCAGGTACCCGCACTGGTCTGCCCGCGTTCCGGCTCGTGCCTGAAGGCTGGCTCGATAGCAGGATCGGGTGTATGGGCTTCAATGGGCTCCGGTGAGAACGGCGGCGTGGAGGCGTCCGGAGACGTTACAACCCTCCTCGATGAAATAGGCAGGCTCCGGTCGGACAATATCGACCTGCGTTCGTCAATGGTGGTTGCCAGCGATGCGGCCCTGCGCGACGAAATAAGCGGACTTTATGGCCGCTCGTACGCGGATGAATTCCTGCGCTCGCTCATGAAGCAGGACAGCTCGTTCTGCGGCGTTTTCATCATGGTGGACAAGCTCAAGGAACTTAATCGCGAGGCTGGTTTCGCAGCTGGGGACCACATGGTCGCGGATGTCGCGGGATTTTTGCTGGAGCATGCGTTTGGTGGTTTTCTGTTCCGCTGGTCGGGGCCGGTATTCCTGCTGGTGCTTGAGAGCAGCCGCGAGGAATCGTTCGCGCTCACCGAAGGCCTGCGTACGACACTGGAGGCGGAGCGGCGTTTTTCACGACCAGTTACCGTTTCTATTGCAATCGTAGGTAGTGATGAGCTGCGCGGCAACGATTCTGAACAGCGGATGGCCAGCATGCAGTCATTTTCCCGTGCCCGACTCAAGTTGCTCGAGCGCAGGGGGGGCAACGAGGTGCTCGACCAGAACAGTGCTGACATGCGTGACGCTGATCTCCGTGAAAGTACGCTGGCCCTGGTGATGGACGGCGACTCCATCAGCACCGATTACATCGTCGAATTCCTCAACCGCCGGGAATTCTCCGCCATCGGGACGGCCAGGGGGGGCGAGGCCCTGGAGTTGATGGAGCAGTACAAGCCTGAGGTTGTCATAGCCGATGCCTACCTGCCGCAATTCGACGCGTTTCAGATCCGGGCCCGCATGCTGGCCTCTGCCGACCTGAACCGTGTTCCGTTTGTGCTCATCGTCGAGTCAAAGACGGACGAACTGGTGGAGCGGGCACATTCGCTCAGGATATTCCATGTTTTTGAAAAGCCGGTACCGCTGCTTGAGTTGCTCGGTGTCGTCCGTTATCTGGTAGGGCATGGCGTCGATGTCGACTAGCCTGTTGGTACTGATCCGGGTGCTGCTCGCACTCCTGACCCTGGATGCGCTGGTGGTCGTTGGCGTCATGGTCGTGAAGCAGGCCAGGCGCAGGGCGTTTGCACGGAGAACCATCCGCAACAAGACACTGCGGGAAGCCTTGCTCGACAAGGACAGTGCTACCCTGAATGCGCTGGCCCGGAGGAATCCTGCCGATTTTGCGATGTCCGCACGGTTGGCCCTGGAGGTGTGCTCCGATGGTGGTTCTTCACTCAACCTCGTCAGGGCTGCGTTCGAGGCTGGCGGTGTTTTTACCCTGGCCCACAAGGAAAGCCGTTCGCTTTTCAGGTACAGGAGGCTGCGAGCCTACCTGAGCCTTGGGTTGGGTGCCTACAGCGAGGATTCCCGGGCCTTGCTGGACGGCCTGGTGCGCGAACGCGACTATTTTGGACGGCTGGTGCTGATACGGCAACTCGCCATTTGCAGCGCGGGCTTTGAAGCGGGAGAATTGGCAGAAAGGCTCTCCTTGCTCGATCCTCCACTCGATGAGCGTGGGTTTTTAGCTCTGGGTCCTCTAGCTCCGCGTTTTGCTGTCTATTTTGAAAATGGCGGACAGGCTTCAGGGGCTACAGGGTTGCGCTTGTTCCTCATGGGGCTGGCGGCTCATCCGACCCAGGCCGGCTGGGACAAGGCCATGCAGATAGCAGAAACGCGCGAGGACGAACTAGGTGTGCGTGCAGCCGAAGCGCTGGCTTCTGCCTTTCCGCCCTCATGGTTTCTCGGAGCCTTCAGCCAGAGACGGGAGCGGCGTTTCATGCTGCCTGCTGCCAGGCTCCTTGGCGGCGAGCTTGCTCCCGGAGAAGTTGGTCGGCTGGATCCGTGGTTTGAGGATTCCTCCCTTCTGGAGGCCGGTGTGGCGGCTGTCCGTGAGATAGACCGCCGCAGTCCTGAGGGCGTGGCATCACTGTTGGAGGCTATTGAAACCGGCTCCGCTGCACGGGCCGCGGGTATCAGTCTGGCACTTGAATACCGCATCCACTTCATAGCGTATCATGCGGGTACGCCTGTGCGTGACGGATTCAAGCGCATGATCTCCTGCCTGCTGGAACGCGACCGGAGCGGATCCCTCCTGTCGGCGCTGGAGTCTCCTTTGCCTGAAGAGGTACGCGCGGAATTGCTGCAGTTGCTCAGTGACGAACTGGCAACCCAGGAGAGGCAGCGCAACTTCTTTTCAAGGAACGCCGGCCCTGAATTGCGCGCCCAACTGGAGTTGCCTCCGCCTCCGCCTGAAGAGGATCGTCCCCGCATTCCGGTCAAGCGCATGGACAAGGTGTTCATAGGCTTCCTCGTCCTGTTGGCTCTCGCTGTCTTTCCCGCTGTGTTTGTGCTGCGCTGGGGGACGGCCCTGAACTTCATGACAGGGCCGGAACTTTTGTACCGTTTCATCTTCGAGTTCCATTTTCTGTTTGCCTGGTACACCATCGCGGTAAATTCGTTCTACCTGGCGTTGCTCGCGCTGTCCGCCCTCAAGCTCCAGGCGCAATCAGTGTTGTGGGAAACAGGCCTCAGGCACTTCCTGTTCTCCAGCGGCCTGCTGCCCCCCATCACGGTCATCGCGCCTGCATTCAATGAAGAAAGCACCATCGTCGATTCTGTGGAGAGTCTGCTCGCGCTGGCCTATCCCCACTACCAGGTTGTTGTGGTCAACGACGGGTCAAAGGACGATACGATTGGGCAGCTGGTCAAAGGCTTCAATCTGGTGCCTGCGTCGCCTGGGGTCGAGGGCACACTGCCGTGCATGCCGGTGAAAACCGTATACCGTTCTACAACGGTCCCCAACCTCGTTGTCATAGACAAGACAAACGGTGGCAAGGCCGATGCGCTCAACGCGGGCTCCAATTTTGCAACGGGCGAATACCTGTGTAGCATCGATGCCGATTCGCTCCTTGACCCGCAGTCCCTGCTCAGGGCGATGCTCCAGACCCTGGCCAGCAGGCGTACCGTCATAGCCATAGGCGGCAACATCTTTCCCGTCAACGGCAGCGAGGTGGAGCATGGGCACCTGCAGCGCATCGGTCTGCCCTCCGAGCCACTCGCCGCCTTCCAGACCATAGAATACCTGCGTTCGTTTGTATCCGGACGTCTGGGCTGGGTGCTGCTCGACGGGCTCCTCATCATCTCTGGCGCGTTTGGAATTTTCCGCAAGGACCGTTTTCTGGAGGTCGGCGGCTACATGACAGGGCGAGGCGCGTATCGCAAGGATACCGTGGGTGAGGACATGGAACTGGTTGTCAGGCTGGTCCGGCACGAACGCGGGAGCGGGCGCGACGGCATGGTTGACTACTGTTACAATGCCAATTGCTGGACAGAAGTGCCTGAAGCAGGCAATGCATTGATGCGCCAGAGGGACCGCTGGCATCGGGGCCTCATCGAGGTCCTGCTGCATCACCGGAAGATGGCCTTTCGTCCCCGGTACGGCATGAGCGGCGTGCTTTCCATTCCCTATTTCTACCTGTTCGAACTTGTCGGACCCTGGCTGGAATTGTCTGGATACCTGGTCCTGGCGGTGTCGCTGTTCTTGGCGCTGATAAATCCGTTCATCAGTCTCGTCGTCTTCGGAATCGCTGTCGCGTTTGGCATCATGATTTCACTCTGTTCAATACTCCTGGCCGAGCGACAGGTACTGTACTTCAGGCCAAAGGATTTCTTTGGCCTCGTGCTTCTGGCCTTTGTGGAGAATTTCGGCTTCAGGCAGATCATGAGCATGTCCCGGGTCTGGGCCTTCGTGCAGTTTTTCTACCGCTCCAAGGGCTGGCAGAAGTTTGCCCGCAAAGGCTTTGTGAGGAAGGGAGGCGCGGCATGAAGAAGTACCTGAAATACCTTGTCGTGCTGTTCCTGGCGCTGGCGATCGGCATCGTACAGGTGGTGGCGGTGCTCATCCGGGGTGAGTTGCCTGCGCTCGGCATAGAAGTGGCCGCACCTGCCCTGGATACGGACTTCCTGTCTTTGCTGGCACGGACGGCAGGGGTTGCTTCCTTTGTTCAAGGCGACAAGGAAGGTACCGACCTGCTGGTCTTTGACGAGCCGCTCGTGCCCCGCTATGCCGGTGCCCAGGCCGAAGGCCAGCTACCAGCAGGTCCCTTTGACCCGGGGCTGGACGAACTGCGCAACAGAGCCATCAGCGGCCTCTCTACCGTGGTAGGATTCAGGTGCCTGAGCGGTACTGAAAACAAGCGGCTTGCCAGCGAACTGGCTGTCTGGACAGGGTTGCCTCCAGCCGCCTGGGTTGGTTCCTTCGTAGAAGATCTTTCGTCCGGTGACGTGACCCCAGCCCTGCGGTCTGCCTGGGAAGCCCGGGAAGCCCGCGGGTGGGACCTGTCAGGTCCGGGCATCATCCTGCAATCAGTGGGTGACGACAGCGTCGTCGTGCTGCGGCGGGGCATCGAACTCGACGACAGGTTTCTGACCGTCCAGGGCGAGCTCGCAGGCATTCCGGTACGCTCGCTGGTGGGTTCACGGTTCCTGATAAGCTCCGGGCCCGCGCTGCCTGCGGGGGTGGCCAGCGCCGTGCCGCTGCTGACAGGGCAGTTTGGGCTGAAGCCTGCCGGCCGGCAACTCCTGGGGAGCAACGGCATTCCAGAAAGCTTTCCGCTGCTGACCGAGCGGCGTTACGGGGCGGGCCGGGTCTGGGCTCTGGCGCTGGACGCCTTCGAATCTACCGTACCACGTTCCGGCATTACCCTGTATCCGACACCGCGCCTGAATGCGCTGTGTACGCTGGACGAACCGGGTGATGCTCACGCTCGGTTTACCCGGATTACCGTACCGATCTGGCGTGTCATGAATCTTGCGGTGCTCGCTGACAGGGATTACAAGGAAGAAAAGACAATCCATGCTGGCGCGGACAATCGCCCGGGGCCGGCATTCCGTTCGGGTGACCGCTACCTTGAGAAGCGCGATCTGGAAGGCGACTGGCAACGCTGGTTTGTCAAGGGAGTCAACCTGGGGCCGGCTACTCCGGGTCACTGGTTTGGAGATCCGCCTGTAGATGAAGGCACATATCTGGCCTGGTTTGATGAAATGTCCGCGGCGGGCTTTGATTCATTGCGTATGTACACGTTGTTGCCCCCGGCGTTCTACCGGGCCTTTGCGTCATGGAATTCGGCTTCAAAGCAGCCCTTGTACCTGATCCAGGAAATCTGGCCTGAAGAGGAAGTGCCAGGCGGGGATCTCGGAGGCTCGGAATACCTGTCCGCATATTTCCATGAATCAGATTCGACGATAGATGCGCTGTACGGGCGTGCCGACATAGCCGAGCGCCCCTACCGGGCCTGGGGCAGGTACCAGGCGGATGTGAGTCCGTGGCTGGCGGCCGTGCTGGTAGGCCGCGAGTTGTTGCCCGAGGAAGTGCTGGCCACGGTAGCCGCACGCCCGGGCGAGCAGTTCAGCGGAGACTGGTTTGCCGTTGAAACAGGATATCCGGTGGAGAGCGTGCTTGCCCGGATGGCTGAACGCGCCGTCGCACGCATCGCCAGTATGGGGGGCCGCCAGGTGCCCATCGGCTTCGTCTCCTGGCCGACGCTCGACACCCTGTACCATCCAGCCGAATGGAAAGCCAGCACGGTCGATGCGCCGTACCACGACCGTGCCTCCGTTGATTTTACAATAATCAGGAAGACCCCGCGCAACGAGGCCGGTTTCTTTGCCGCGTTTCATATCTATCCCAACTACCCTGACTTTATGTTCCGAACCGCCGGTTATGAGGTTTCCGGTGCTGTGGCAGCAGGCTTGACCCGCGAGGAACGCGGCTATCTGCGCTACGCAGCATATGTTGAAGAACTTGCCGAAGCGCTAGACGGCGTACCGTTGCTGGTGGCTGAATTTGGCTTGGCCACTGGTTTTGGTATCGCGCACAGGCATCCCGAGGGGCTGGACCATGGCGGCCTCAGTGAGGCGGCACAGGCAGAGGGCCTCCTCGGCCTGTACAAGGCTATGGCTTTGAGCGGAGCCACAGGCGGTATCGTGTTCCAGTGGGCAGACGAGTGGGCAAAGAAGACCTGGACCACCGAAACCTACATGATACCCTTTGACCGCAACCCGCTGTGGCACAACACCATAGACCCCGAGCAGAACTACGGCATCATGGCCTGGCAAACGAAACCAGCAACTCCAGCTACCATCGATACCGGGCTCAAGGCCTGGGAGGACCCGTCGTTCCTGTTCGTGCAGGTTGACGTGCCTGACCAGGCTCTGGCCGCACAGAATATGACGCTGCGCATAGGACTGGACCTTGTGCCAGGGCGAACCGGGGAGTACAGGCTTTCCGCAGGTGGACCACTCGCGCCCCAGGGATCGGAATTTTTGATAAAGGCAGAGCTGTCTGAAGGCAGGTTGGTCGATGCGACACTGCTGGCGCAGGCTGACTACAACCGTGGCGGTGGCAAGTTGTTCCCCAGATACTCGGAAGCCGGTGGCTTTACACGCATACTGAATCTGGTCAACGCATGGACTGTCACCGTTGACGGGCACCACTTTCCGTCAGCCTGGGAGGACGGCAGCGTGCTGTCTGCAGGGCCTGGAGGCCTGGCGGAATTGCTGACTGACGGTTCGATCCTGTTTCGCCTGCCCTGGTCCCGGCTCAATGTGTCGGACCCCTCGGAACAGCGCATACTTCTGGATGCCATCCGCGACTCGCGGGCTGTGCTGGCCCACGATGCGCTCAAGACGATCGTGATAGACGACATCGGCATCTGGGCTTATACCGTCACCGCGGCAGGCACCCCAGCAGACTTCATGCCAGCCAAGGAGCGGCCATTCCGCGTGCCGCTGACTGGCTGGGAAGAGGTACTGGCGGGACAGCGCCCCAAGGCAGCCCACGCCGCGCTTGCGGAATTCCTCCGGGACTGGAATCCTCCGCTGGCGCGATAAGCACCTGACCGGTTGCGGTGCTAGTTTTCGCGTACTACCCGGTTGATCATCAGCGGTTGGGAGCCGTCAGGCTGCGATTGCTGCCATGTGGCGATGTAGCCGTCATCCGTAGCCAGTACGTCTACGTAGCGCAGGCAGCCGGTACCGTCAGGGCTGATGAATTCGGGAAAGATGCCCGAGATGCGCTGAAAGCTCGTCGGGTCATTGTCGACATAGTAACCGAGACCGCCCAGTTCCTCGCAGGAGTATCCACGGGGGCGCCTGGTGGCTTTGGCGTGCTCATCGAGGTTGCGCAGGCATTCTCCGCCGTCGTAGAACACGAGGCCGGTTCCGACAGGTGCCAGGGAAGCAGGCAGCGGCAGGATGCAGGTGCCCCGGGTTATCGCGACGTCCCAGGCAGGGCCGCGTGGATAGCAGTCGAATACAGGCTTGCCCGCGACCTTTCCGTCATTTCCGATTTCCACGTAGCCTGAGTTGCTCGACGACCAGTTGAACGAGTGGTGGCAGAAGAACAGGTATAGCCCACCGTCGGATTTTTCAGCCAGGAAGGGATCCTTGACCTGAAGCGTAGCGGGATCCGGGCTCGAGACGACGGTAACAGGTTTCGCGTCGCGGAGCATTTCAATGCCCGGTGCTGCCAGCCGCTCGATGGTCCAGACGCCGGTCCCCGGCTTCTCGTAAGCCTCCACCGGAGCAGGATATGGTACGCGTTTCTCCGACGACACATACAGTTCGACTCCAGCCTTGGTGAAACGTATCGCGGAGCCTTCTATGGACAGCGCCTCGCGGCCGTCGGGAGATACTGCGGCTTTGTTGAAGGCCAGCACCTTGTTCCAGGTATCGCCGGAGTCGGAAGAGGCAAACACGGCAAGTTCCCGGCCACGGTCACCAAGGTCCAGGCCAGTCCTCGAGTCGCCTGAACTGCGGTACCTGCCGGTCAGGTAGAGCCGGCCGTCAGGGCCTTGTGCCATGTTCCCGCCACCGAACCAGTAGCCCTTTTCAGGCTTGTCTGTGGGGATGGCGACCCGGGCCGTAGCAGGATTCACGAGGCTATGTGCAAAGGATCTGAGGTGCGTGATAGTGTCGACATCGAGTCGCTTCATGTGGTTTCCTTTCAGGTGCAGCCAGCAGTTAGTTGCCGGAGCATTCTTTCCGGAAAGACCATATCGGGTATTGAGTAGTCCTGCAAGCGGGAGCCGTCACGTCGACCCGGTCTTGCCTTCCATCTCGGTGATCAGGTTCCAGAAGTGTTTGGGCAACATCGATGACTGCAATGTGGGGTTGCGCCTGGGCTCGATGGCGATTGTATCAAAATATAACTGCCAGTGCCGCCGTATGTCCCGCTCGCGGTCTGACAGCAATCCGTCGATCTTTCCATCGCTGATATCTAGGCCAAACGCAGCTACGATGCTCCACCCGCTACCCGGTTCGTGGAGCACGGCGGAACCCCGACCGAGGTCGTGGATGGCAAACCGCATGGTGGAGAAGCGTGCCGAAAAATGATCCGCTATCAGGAGCAGTATGTCGCAAGCCGGCTCGACAGGTGCATACCATGAGCCGTCGGACAGTTCTGAAAACCTGACCAGCCCGCAATACATGTGCGCCTCCATGCCGGCTCTCCGCGCTGCTTTTTCAA
Organism: Spirochaetota bacterium; assembly: GCA_020048755.1. Classification (GTDB taxonomy): domain Bacteria; phylum Spirochaetota; class Spirochaetia; order Treponematales; family UBA12059; genus SZUA-370. The sequence continues at coordinate 14,933 of JAIFMD010000035.1, read as the reverse complement.
GAGTCAGCATTACAGGATCAGACAGGTCCCTAAGCGCAAACGCGCCTTCAACCCGGACGCGCCTCATCGCGCGTGCTGCGGTAGTGTCGGCTTCAGGCACATCGGACAGGAACGCCTCCAGGAGAGTTCGCATGGCATCCGGGCCAGCACGGTTCGAGAGGCGTGCCCACAATGCCGCTGCCCGGTCGTCGTCCCGTTTGACCATGCAGCGTTCCTCGAAGAGCGTCTCCGGTATCGTAGCCTTGACCACCCGCGGTACCGGCTCCCGTGCGTTGAGTGCCTCGGCGCAGGCGCACAGGAACCCTGGAAAACTGCCGTCATACGCTACCGTATAGTCCGTGTCATGCACATTTCACCGCCAAGGAATAGGATAGGAAATTTGGGCACAGAGCCACAGAGAAGATGAGGAAGAGGAAGAGAGTAAGAAATATGACCACGGAGGCACGAAGGCACGGAGAAGATGAGGGGGAAGGGTAAAGAAGAAAGTAAGAAGAGGAAGAGGGCCACGGAGCCAGCGCGAGCAATGCGGAGCGCTGGGAGACACGGAGGAAGATGAGGAAGATGAGGAAGATGAGGACATAGAAGATGGCTGTGGAGGAAGATGAGATTGTATATTAGAAATAAAAAATATCATGAATTACTCTCTCTCTCTCTTTCTCTTTCTCTCTCTTGAACTCCGTGTCTCCGTGCCTCCGTGGTCTGATTCCTTTTCTTTTCTTTTTTGTTTTCTCATCTTCTCAGTGTCTCTTTGCCTCTGTGGTCTGATTCTTTTCATTTGTAAAATATTTATCATACCATGCTTTAGGCAAAGTCCAGGTCGGGCTGGGTTGGTGCCAGCAGGTGGCGGGCGCTGTCCTGCAATGCAGCGCGGGCGTAGGTTTATGAAGAAAGCCGCGCGCTTCATGACGATGCCGAGTGACTTCAGTGACTCTGGCGTGAGTCTGGAACGTTGCCGCGCCTTTACTATCCTTACGGCGGAGCGTGGGCCGATGCCGGGAACGCGGAGCAGTTCCAGGTATTCTGCTTTGTTGACGTCCACCGGAAAGCGGTCAAGATTGCGGAGCGCCCAGGCGCATTTGGGGTCAAGGTCAACATCGAGGTTGGGGCGGTCGGGGCTGAGGATTTCGTCGGCGCGGAAGCCGTAGAAGCGGAACAGCCAGTCTGCCTGGTAGAGGCGGTGCTCGCGGAGGAGTGGCGGGCCTGGCAGCGCAGGGACGCGGGGATCCGTACCAGCCGGCACGAAGGCAGAATAGTAGACGCGGCGCACATCGTACGCCAGGTATAGGTTCTCTGCCAGGCCGAGTATGGCAGCGTCGGACTCCGGGCTGGCGCCGACGACCAGCTGGGTGGTCTGGCCCGCGGGCAGTACGGCGGACTCGGGATTGCGGTAGCGGCCCTTGCGGGCCTCATGCACAGACTGCCGGTCAAGCGGGGGCGTTGTTGCGTTGTAGGCGGGTGCTGGTTCTGCGGCCTGAAAGCTGACTGCTGGCAGGCCGGGCCAGGCTGAGGCGCCGCCGGGAGCCAGCGAGGTGGCTGGAACGGGAACGGTGGGGCCGCCGATTTGTGGTAAGGAGTGCCGCGGGTTCTGAGTAGTGTCCGTTTGGGCCGAAAGGAGGCGCCGGGGCTCGAAGCCGCTCGCGCGGGAGAGGGTGCGCATGACGCTGAATATGGCGGCGGGGCTCTTGTCGGGGGCAACCCGCGCGAGGCTCGCGGCGCTGGGCAGCTCGATGTTCACCGAGACGCGGTCGGCCCAGCGGGCCGCCTCGGTGACGAGTTCGGGTGAAGCGCCAGGAATGGCCTTTAAGTGGAGGTACCCGTTCCAGCGCTCGCGGGTGCGGAGGGTCTTTGCTACACCAATCATGCGTTCCATGGTGGTGTCAGGGCATCCGGTGACGCCCGATGACAGGAAGAGTCCTTCTATATAATTGCGTTTGTAAAAATCAATGACGAGGCGGACGAGTTCTTCCGGTTCGAAGCCGGCCCGCGGTACGTCGTTGGAGCGGCGGTTGACGCAGTAGGCGCAGTCGTACAGGCAGGCATTGGAGAGAAGTACCTTGAGGAGGGAGACGCAGCGGCCGTCAGCCGCCCAAGTGTGGCAGATGCCGCCCACTGCTCCGTTGCCCAGGCCTCCTGGAACCGCGGGACGGGCACTGCCGGACGAGGAACACGAGGCGTCGTACTTGGCGGCATCGGACAGTATCTCGAGTTTGTGTATGGTTTCCACATCAGCCCCAGATCGCATGGTACTATACAAGCGTTAAGCAGTCAAGGATTTCCTCGGTGCTTGACGATGCGTACCAATTTATATATTTCTTTAGACCTTATAGATGTTCAAGCACAAACCAGAGTAAAGATGTACATTCAATTGATTGTTACAATGTCTGGAAAGGTATTGGAGTATCCATGATTCCTCAATCCGTTACGGTGGTTTATTTTTCTCCGACCGGTACGACGAAAAAAATTGCAGAAGCAATTGCACTTGGACTACATGCAGAAAAAACTGAATATATTGATATTACAAGCCCGACTGAAAGAAATAACATTAAAAGGGCTATTCATTCCGACATTTTAGTTCTTGGTTTTCCCGTATATGAAGAGCATATTCCTGATGAAGTAAGGAAGTATTTGCGAAGCGCATCCGTGAAAGTACATGCATCCGTGTTGTTTTGTGTTTATGGGAATGTTGCGTTTGGAAAAAGCTTGAGGGAAGCGTATGGTATTATGAAAAGCAAGCAGGCCCCTGCCATATCATTGGGGGCATTTATAGGTGAGCATTCCTTTGCGACTAATGAGGTTCCAATCGGAGTAAACAGACCTGATAATGTGGACTTGGAGCAAGGCAAAAAGCTGGGTGTAATATCTGCACTACGATACGATAAGCAAGAATTCATAAAGGAGCGGGACGTTCCGGAAAACATGCTTTTAGCAGGAAGGTTTATTCCAAGAAATAGTGTCAAGTGGGTTTCAATAGCTCCGGCCGTACATATGGACTTATGCACAAAGTGCAATCTATGCATAAAAAAATGCCCGATGGGTGCAATACATAAGGACTTTTCAATAAACGAGCGGGAATGCATCAGGTGTTATGCCTGTGTCAGGGTTTGTAAAGTCGAGGCTCGAAAAATCAGGTATAAAGGAAACATGATCAAGAATATGCTTATAAGAATGGGTGCGAAAAAAAAAGTAAGCATCGTGATATAAAACATTCCAGGAACCGCGCTAGAACAGGTTGCAGTACTTGACGCGTTCCCCACATTCCGTTACGGTATGAAGTAACAAATCCTTTGGAGGACGTACCATGTACAAGGTCCCGATCGTTTCATCGCCGCAAGGCGCGTGTTGTAGTTTCGACGCACTGACAAGCTTGTTTTCCTCCGCCCTGCTGCCCTGTGTTTCTACCCGCCTCCGTCTACGCCTTCGTCGTCGCTAAACTCCACTTTTTTCCCCAACACCAGTAACCAGTAATCCGGACCCGCATGGGCCCTGATCAAGCATCATCGTACCCTTTGCGTCTGACCCGCAGTCTGACCCGCAGTCTGACCTGATAGGTATATTTATATGTACATAAGGAGATAACCATGAAGAAGATAGCGCTCGCATATTCAGGCGGACTCGATACCACGGTCATCGTGCCCTGGCTCAAGGAAAATTATAACTGCGAGGTCATAGCAATCTGCGGTGACGTGGGCCAGGCTTGCGACTGGGCCGGGCTGGAGAAAAAGGCGCTGGCTTCCGGCGCGTCAAAGCTCATCATCAACGACCTCAAGAAAGAGTTTGTGGAGAAGACGTTGTGGGCTCTGGTCAAAGCCGGCGGGCTCTACGAGAACCGATACCTCCTGGGCACAGCCGCCGCGCGGCCCCTGATTGCCAAGGCGTTGACTGAGACGGCCATCTCCGAAGGCTGCAGCGCCATCGCTCATGGCTGCACGGCGCCCTGGCGGATCTGGGACATCGGCAGTCGAGAAGAGGAAGTAACCTACCTCGAAGCGCGGGGCATTCCCGTTCCATTCAAAAAGGGCGACTCGTACAGCCGCGACGACAATCTGTGGCATGTGAGCCACGAGGGGCTGGACCTGGAGGATCCGGAGAACGAGCCGGTGCTGGATGGCATGCTCAAGATGTGCGTGCCCCCGGAACAGGCTCCTGACACTCCCGAGTATGTTGAACTCAAGTTCGAAAACGGTGTGCCCGTAGCTGTCAATGGAAAGGCAATGGACGGTGTGTCCCTCGTCGCCTTGCTGAATACGCTGGGCGGAAAGCACGGGGTGGGCATCCTGGACATGGTGGAAAACCGGGTTGTCGGCATGAAGAGCCGGGGCGTCTACGAGACACCGGCCGGCACCATCATCATGGAGGCGCACACCAAGCTGGAGCAGCTGTGCCTGGACCGCAAGGCCATGTCATTCAAGGCGACGGTTGCGCAGCGCTTCGCGGAACTGCTCTACGAGGGTGAGTGGTTTTCGCCGTTGATGGATGCGGTCAATGCGTTTGTCGATTCGACGCAGGCTGTGGTGGCCGGTACCGTTAAGCTGAAGCTGTGGAAGGGTAGCCTGGCCTGTGCCGGCATCAGTTCACCATATTCGCTGTACGACCACAGTCTGGCCAGTTTCACGACGGGGCCTCTCTTCGACCACCACGACTCGACGGGCTTCATCAACCTCTATTCCCTTCCGGTCAAGGCCCGGGGTATCATGATGGCCAGACAGCTCGCCGCGACCTTTACGGGGGCGGTGAAAACCGAGGAGAGCTATCATGTCCACGGATCAGGAGGCTCCTGCCTCTCGTCAACAAAAACCGCGGCGGCCTACTGAGATGCCCGGTGTATTGAAGCTTTGGGAAACGTCTCCCACCGGACTCGACCCCCGGGTCGACCTGTTCCTGTCGTCGCTGGCCGTGGACTCACGACTGCTCGAGGTAGACCTGGAAGGTTCGGCTGCCCACGCGGCCATGCTGGGAGTGAAAGGCATAATTCCGCAGTCCAGCGCCAAGGCGCTGACCGACGCGCTCGCCGCCATGCTGGCGGAGGCCCGTGCAGGCGCGCTCAAGCCAGACGCGAGCGCGGAGGATGTGCATTCGTTCATAGAACTGGAACTGACGCGCCGGCTCGGCGATACCGGCAAGATGGTGCATGCGGGTCGCAGCCGCAACGACCAGGTAGCGCTGGACATGCGGCTGTATCTGCGGCAGGCGTTCAACGAGGCCAAGGTCGGGGTGCTCGACGTGATCGGCTCGCTCTGCGATCTGGCATCAGCAAACCTTGAAGCGTACATGCCGGCGTATACGCATATGAGGCGCGCCCAGCCATCGACGCTGGCGTTCCACCTGCTGGCGTGGTGTGCTGCCCTCGAGCGCGACTGGGGCCGTTTCGACGACGCGGCGAAGCGTGCCGACGAATGTCCTCTTGGTTCAGCCGCTGTCGCCGGTTCAGGCCTGCCGCTCGACCGCGAGGCCGTGGCACGTGCCCTGGGCTTTGCGCGGCCCAGCCGCAACGCCATGGATGCCACGGCCGACCGCGACGCCTGCGTTGAATACGCCGCCGCCGCGGCGACCCTCCTGATGCACCTGTCCAGGTACTGTGAAGAAATAATCCTGTGGTCCAGTGCGGAGTTCGGCTTCATGGACATAGGCAACGAGTGTTCCACCGGCTCGAGCATCATGCCGCAGAAGCGCAATCCCGACGTGGCTGAGCTGGTGCGCGGCAAGACCGGCCGTGTGTTCGGTTCTCTGGTGTCGCTCCTGACGATACAGAAGGGCCTGCCTCTCGGGTACGACCGCGATCTGCAGGAAGACAAGGCGGCTGTGTTCGACCTGCGGGATACGCTCGCGGGCGTCCTGCCTGCCTTTGTCGCCCTCGTCGAGGCGCTGAAGCCCAAGCCGGCAGCCATGGCCGCCGCGCTTGAAACCGGCTTTGCCGAGGCGACTGACCTGGCAGAACTGCTCGTCGCAAAAGGTGTGCCGTTCAGGGATGGCTATGCGGCGACGAAGGCTGCGATAGCCGCGGCTACGGGCAAGGGTATCGGACTCGCTGCTTTGTCCGATGCGGATCTTGCTGCGGTCTCAGGCGCGTTTGCGCAGGCTGGCATCAAGGCAGCCGACCTGGCCGCATACCTCAATCCCAGCGCGTGCGTGGCGAGGCGGAACCTTGTTGGCGGGCCAGCGCCTGTCAGGACCGCGGAGGAGATAGCGAGGCTGCGGCATTTTGTGGAGGATTCCTCACAACAGTAATGCTCATGAGGGAAGGATGCGTGAGTGGCTGTTGACACTGAAGTGACTCAAGGCTACGGGACGCCGGATTACCAGCCGCATCCCGCTCCCCGGTACTCGAAGTACGCAGAAACCACCCACGCAGCCCTAGCCATCATCGTCGAGGTACTCGCTACGCATCCAGTCAGGAATCGATGGTACTATACCATTGCCTGATCAGGGTCGATATCTCGCTGCCTTCACCAGCCCTGTCCTTCCTGCACCGGCCGCATCAGCTGCAGGACTTCCGAATATCATTCTCCGATGATCATTACCTGGATTGTTCGCTTCCGAGCTCGGGTATGATCAAAGTCGATGAATTGGATATGACCGAACTCACCCAGATCCGGTGTCCCGTCGACTAAAACAATAGTCTGGCTCCGGCCTATGATCGAAGAGCGAAGATGCGCGTCCGTATTGTGGCACCCGCGGGCATCTTCACCGTGTTCGGCAGCGAAAACGAGGGCTTTTGGCCCCGGATGAAGATACTGTCCCTCCCGTGTCTGAGTCGGGATGAAACGGTCAAATGAATCCAGAAGATCCTGCTGTAGTGTCTCAAGACCGGTCATTGATTCATCGAAGGCACATTCCTGTGTTATGACGCTACACGTCGTATGCCGGGAGTACACTACGATGATGCCGTTCTTGATCTTTGAACGTCCAGTTATTTCCCTGGTCTTGTCTGTAACATCATGGAACGTACAGACCCGGTGGTTTGATTGTACTTCAAAAGATTCCCTGTAGACCATGTACTCTGTTCTCACTTTCCGCCATGCAGTTTTTTCAGGTCATCAGCGGCCCTGCGTGTAGCAGCGATCATTTCATCTATCATGTGCAATGGATCTTTTGCTTTCATTATGCCTGATGCTGCGCCTGCAGCTTCAGAACCTGCCATGATGAAATCATATACCTGTTGGCCTGATTTAATACCCGCCGCTTGTTCAACCATGATGTCCGCAAAGACTGATTTGACTGCTCGTATGGATTCTTTAACAAAGCCAAGATCACTGACACCGTTCGACGAACCACCGATTAGCTCGCTCGGTTCAGGATTGAGGATGTCCGGATGGAACTGTGCGATTGCCTTTGCTTCTTCTATCGTATCAGCACAGGCAAATACGAGGAAATCAAGTTCACGTGCACGGTCGATGGTTGCCCTGATCGACGGCAATGACATAGGGCGTTCGCAATGGTTAACCACGACACCCCGCGCCCCGGCTGCCTTGAGAGCTTCTGGTAGAATATCGGCCATGCCTCGCCCTGGGCGCAGGATATCCATATACGGCGCAAGGACAATCAGGCGCTTTGTTTTTTCGACTACTCGCCGTATTTCTACGGCCGGAGTAATAAAAAGAACATCGATGTCATACTTCTCCGCAGCAGCGTCAGCAGCCATTGCATATTCCAGCAACTGGTCGCCGAATATATAGTTTTTTGTCCCAATCTCAAAGAAAGGGATTCTGATTTCCGGTTTCACGGGCTCTCCTCTCCGTTGAACAGGGATGGACCTTATCGTGTCATTTCCTGTTGAGGTCGGTGTATTCTTTTAACGCAATCAGGGAATCTGTTAGATACCGAATTCGGGTAGCTTTCGCTTTTCCTCATCACTGAATTGACGCAAGGTATTGATGACTGCGCCGCCCTTCCACGCACGGTCTCCAATCTCGTCGATGGTACCCATGATGGTTATATTGACTTGTCTTCGACGGGCCCTGACATGATCCCAGTCTATGAAGTAAATATGGGCGAATTCGCCTCCATCCAGCATGCCATCCTTTATCGTCATGACCTCGCTGCGGCCGAAGAACGCGGAGCGCAGATGACCGTCAGTATTCATGCTTGTAAAATTTCCAGGTTCACCATAACTTCGACCGAACTGGGCATGGACTGGACCAGGGTGCCGATACTGGTTTTCAATCTGGTAATCAGGTATCATTTTCCGCATGATATCCAGAAGGTCGTGCTGTAAATACTCCAGATCGAAGCTGTCTAAGTCGTGAGAAGCTTCCTGGATCATGACGGAGCAAGTAGTATGATGTGAAACGATGCTGCAGGTACCATTGCGGATCCTGGATGCATTGACGACATCTATGACTTCCTTGGAGATGTCATGGAAAGTTGGAATCCATCCGCGAGACTGCAATTCAAGTTCCTTCTGAAACACGCAATAATCCATAGTAGTTGCCTCCCTGAACATGAGGAATGCCGGAACATGGCCCGGTCATCCAGTGGCTTGACGTTTCCCAGGGTTCGATTCCTGGTTCCATGAAAATAAATAAAAACTAAAAATAAACAAAAAATTATATTAACATAATTGCTTTTTTCCATTTACTCTTTGACTGAAATGTGTATATACTCATGTTGAAAATGATTTTTCCTTGACAGGAAATCCAAGGAGCCTCCGATTGAAAAGAACATCATTGTCCGCCGCTTTTGAAGCATTCAGGATAGAAGCCGAATGTATCCAGGCGCTTGAATCCCATATCGATCAGGAAGCTTTTGAAAAAGCGGTGGACCTTCTGGCAAATGCGGTGCGCATCGGTACAAGCGGTTGTGGCCATTCTGGAATTGCCTGCCAGCATTTTTCCCATTTGCTGTGTTGTATCGAGAAGTCTGCTCGTTTCATCTCTCCTTCCGAGGCCAATCATGGAGCTACCGGTTTCCTGCAAGCTGGCGATGTCATGGTCTTCGCATCCAGAGGTGGTAAAACTGCTGAGTTGTTGCCTGTCATGGACATCTGTAAAAAGAAGCTAGTACACACCATTGTCATCAGTGAAAACCTTTCCTCGCCGCTTGCCACTCAGGCGGACATAGTCTTGAAGCAATATGTAAACCGGGAAGTGGACCGGTTTAATAGCCAGGGGACGACAAGTACGACTTCCCTGTGCGTCATTTTTCACGCCTTGCAAACAGCTTTGCTGGAAGAAACCAATTTCAGCCTTGAACAGTTCGCATGTATCCATCCCGGTGGTGCCGTAGGCGAGCGGCTCAACAAGCCGGAAACATATGAATCCTGAACTTGAAGAACCACGCTTGAATTCATGCTAACCCTTCTGGGATTTTGATTTCGAGTACACATCAAAGACAACAGCTATCAGCAGGACCGTGCCTTTGATGGCTAGTTGCCAGTCTACGTTGATTCCCATTATCGACATTCCGTTATTGAGTACGCCCATGACCAGCCCGCCAATGATGACGCCAAGGATTGTGCCGATACCACCTGATGATGATGCTCCCCCGATATAGCAAGCCGCGATGGCATCCAGTTCGAACCCGGTCCCTGCTTTCGGGGTTGCTGCGTCAAGGCGACCGGCAAAGATAAAGCCAGCAACCGCTGACAGAAAACCCATATTGACGAACGCCAGAAAAAGAACCCAGTTGGTTCTTACACCAGAAAGCCGTGCAGCTTTCTCGTTTCCACCCATGGCATAGATATGCCGGCCTATGACTGTTCTTGTTGTTACAAAATCATAAAAAATGTACATGGCAAAAAGCAGCACCAGAACCATTGGAAGGCCTTTGTAGCGGGCAAGCCAGAAGGTAAACAGGTTGATGATGGTAAAAATAGTGACACTTTGCAGGATGAAGACATACATCGAAGGTATGCTGATTCCAAGGCCGCTTTTCTTTCGTCGCTTGAATGCTTGCAGAAGTATTATCAACAATGCGACGACCACGCCAACAAGAATCGTCGTCAGATGAATACCATTGCCGTTGAAATAATCAGGCATGAACCCAGTACTGAAGAGCTTGAAGCTTTTCGGGAAGGGTGCAAGTGTTCTTCCTGCCAGAATGACCTGGGTAAGACCTCTGAACACCAACATGCCGGAAAGTGTTACAATGAACGCTGGAACCTTGACATAGGCAATGAAATATCCCTGAATTATCCCAATAAGTATGCCTACTACTAGGGAGGCTATTATTGATATCCCTATGTTGATTTGCCAGTTGATGGAGAGTACTGCCGCGACGGAACCTACAAAGGCGGCAATGGATCCGACTGACAGGTCAAATGCTCCAGCGACAATGCAGATCATCATGCCCATGGATAGAATCAGGATGTAGCTGTTCTGCTGAATCAAGTTCGTTACATTCTGTGGTACAAGCAAGATACCGCCAGTCAACATCTGGAACATTGTCACGATGAAGAGCAATGCAATGATCATGCCGTATTGCCGGATGTTTCCCTTCAATAAATTCTTAATATTTATCATCTTTTGACCTCCTGGTGCTGTCCATGATGCAGCGCATGATGTCCTCCTGTGAAACATTTCCTTTGTTGAATTCACCTACAATCCGTCCTTGGTTGACAACATAGATCCGGTCACTCATGCCGATCAGTTCAGGCATTTCTGAAGAAATCAGAATGATGGATTTTCCTTCACTGGCGAGCCTGTTGATTATCGAGTAGATTTCAAATTTCGCTCCGACATCTATGCCTCGTGTCGGTTCGTCCAGGATGAGTACATCGGGAGAAATCTGTATCCATTTTCCTAGAACAACTTTTTGTTGGTTTCCGCCTGAAAGATTTACTGCTTTCTGGAAAACTGACGAACATTTGATTCCAAGAAGCTTTCTTTTGTCCGTAGCCGCTATGTGTTCAACATCCTCGTCAAGAATACCATGATGGCTTAAATGCCACAGATCAGCCAGAGTAATATTGTTCTGGATCGTGTCGGAAAGAATGAGGCCGGAGCCTTTCCTGTCTTCAGTAACATAGGCGATTTTATTATTGATTGCCTTGGGTACAGTAGATACATCGATCTTCTTGCCATTCTTGTAAACAATTCCCGTGATTTTTTTTCCATAGGATCTTCCGAATATACTCATCGCGAGCTCGGTTCTGCCGGCTCCCATCAAACCGGCGAGTCCGATGACTTCGCCCTTTTTTACATGCAGGCTGATATTGTGGATGGTCTGGCGGTCTTCGATCTGTGGATCGAATACATTCCAGTCCTTGATTTCAAAAAATAGTTCCCCGATCTGGCAATTACGGGCAGGGAAGATATCGACGATATCACGTCCTACCATGCCTTTGATTATCCGGTCCTGCGCGATGCCGTTCTTTTCCTTGTCCAGGGTTTCTATGACAGCTCCGTCCCGCAGGATGGTGATACGGTCTGCCGCATACTCAACTTCCTTGAGCTTGTGCGATATCAACACGCAGGTTATTCCTTCCTGCTTCAAATGCAAGAGGAGGTTGAGCAGGTTTTCAGATTCCCGCTCGTTCAACGCGGCGGTTGGTTCATCTAGAATAAGCAGGTTTACTTTCTTTGAAAGAGCTTTTGCGATTTCAACAAGTTGCTGTTCTCCGACACTGAGGTCACGTACCAGATCTGAAGGTTTCCGCATCAACCCGACCCGTTTGAGCAGGTTCCCGGCCCTCATGTGTGTCGTGTCCCAGTCGATCATGCCGGATTCAACGATTTCATTTCCAAGAAAGACATTCTCGGCGACACTGAGGTACGGGATGAGAGCCAACTCCTGGTGGATAATTACGATATTGCATTTTTCACTATCCCTGATGTTCCGGAATCGGCACTCCGCACCATCATAATGAATCGTCCCGGCATAGCTTTGATGCGGATACACACCGGAGAGTACATTCATGAGTGTAGACTTACCTGCTCCGTTCTCTCCACAGATGGCATGTATCTCGCCTTCAACAACATCGAAGCTGACATCATCCAGGGCTTTTACCCCAGGAAATGTCTTGGTTATGTTTTTCATGGACAGCAATATTTTTGCCGACATTGTGCCTCCACCTGATTTTCCTGATGCTGAAGCTTGATGGACCGGTTTAATTGACTTTATATCCTGTTGCCGAACATCCACGGCAAAGTGATCCTCAGTAATTCGTGCCAGCATGATTTTCAGGCACTAATCATGAAGGTGTGGTGCAGCATCTAACGCCTGCACCATTCCTTCATTACCTTGACCTTACTTGACCATGCCTTTCCAGACAGCATCAGTCTTGTTGTAGAATCCGGCATTGAACAAATCCATATAGTTGGAGATATCTATGGAAGTTACAGGATTTGAAAACGTGGGTACGTTCTTTACGCCGTTGTTATAGGTCGTGGTATCATTGACGGGTACTTCTTTTCCCTTCAGTACCGCGTCTACCATCAAGGCGCAGGCTTTTGCTTGTACCCTGAAATCCTTCCATACGGTCTGGGTTTGTTCACCATTGATAATGGAAATAACCGATGCCACTTCCGCGTCTTGTCCGGTTACGATTGGTAGTGGCAATGCTTTGGTGCCGTATCCTGTATTCTTGAGCGAGGCGATGACCCCGATCGACAAACCATCATATGGAACCAGCACCGCATCAACCCTTGATCCGCCGGCATAGAAGGCGGTAAGCAGATTATCCATGCGGGCCATCGCTTTTGCTCCGTCCCATCCAGGAGTTGCAACTGCTTCGAGGCTGGTCTGTTTTGATTTTACTACGAGCTTGCCGCTGTCAATGTACGGTTTAAGGAGATCGAACGCGCCTTGGTAGAAATATTTTGAGTTGCTGTCATCAAGCGATCCCCCGAACAGTTCAATGTTGAAAGGCCCTTTGCCATCTTTCAAGCCTAGCTTGTCAATAATATATTCTGCTTCAGCAACCCCGACTTTGTAGTTGTCGAATGTTACATAGTAATCAACATTTGGCGTGTTCATCAGTAGCCTATCATAGGCTATTACCTTGATTCCCGCGTCTGCTGCTTTCTTTAGTACTTCACCGAGTGCTTCGCCGTTGACAGCAGCAACTACGAGGATCTTGGCTCCTTTTACGATGAGTTCATCGAATTTCGTATACCCCATCTCCTTGAGGTACTGGATCGTGAAACTTGAATGACGGATCCAGCTCTCATCGGAGTGGGTCGGCATCGACAGTCCGATCAGAGGATCGGCTTTATCAACCGGGGTTTTTGCAGCGGGCTTTGTGCAGGCTCCTGTCAAACCAAACAGCGCGAGTATGCACAACAGTAACCAGCCCTTTTTCATTGTCATTGTCGTTCTCCTTCTACGTTCGAACTTCGCAGACCACAACGGGTCAGATTCAAGCGATCCAGTGCCTTGTTTTACGGGGTTTCCCGCTTCACAAACGAAGTCTACCAGCCTTTGACCGAAATGTCACTATAAAAATGATTGAAGTAATCAAAAAGACTAATTATCAGACCGTGGTGGTCATAACGACTCGGTGCACTGCGTATGCTGGGCTAGAAAAGCGTCCATCTCTGCGTCGCCTTCCAGGATTCCAAATTCCACGCAATACCGCACCGAGCCGTAGCCGGTCAGCACAGGCAGGCTTCCATGCTCCCGCTCGGTTGTCCTGCCGAGGATGTAGGAGTTAGATGGTTCAAGTGCTATGGTGTAGTCGTGTGACCTCATGCTCTTCCAGTGAACCAGGATGGGTAGGGTATCCGAGCTGTATGTGATCGTTACCCCAAGTCCGAGTTTCCGGTTCAGTACTGCCGCGCGGGCGATGTTTTGACCAAGCCCGGTTACATGGTAGAAAACTTGCTCTGCACAATCATCCCGTGGTGCTTCGATCCGACCCCACGCGCCAAGTTCTTCTGCTGTCATTTTTGTCATCGCGACGGTATTCGCCGTAGACCGGACTACCTCAGCTCCGGCATCGACAAGCGGATACCCGAAATTGATGTGGTAGAGGATCATGAATTCTTCGGGAGTTGGTTCAAGGTTCTCTACCTTGTCATTGATTACAATGGATCGATCATGGAGACCGAGCGAGATTTCCCGGGTGAGCGCGAGGTTGGAACCATATATCCTCGATTCCCTCATTGTTCCCCCGAGCAGGATACGGTAATCATCGCCATTCCAGACTTCCTGCACTGACAATGACTCTGCTGGAGCCGAGCCGATGCGGCCATGCTCGGTCCGGTACAGGCTTGAGTCAACGCAGGCCGCGCCAGTATTTGCGAGTCCGCAGGTAGCAAGCATTCCTCCGCCCCAGTTGTACAGGAATTCGTTATCCAGCGCGTTGAAGAATTTATTTGCAACCAGACCGTTTTTGGAGCCGAAACCCAGATTGATACCTTTATAACTCAGAGCGTAGATATCCATGCACTTGTCCGGCAAGACGGTGCAGCGCAATCCAGCCAGGTTGAATAGTTCCAGTACCCGTGTTCCCTTTGCCTTGCCGGATACGTACTCCATATCACGTACGCCTGCTACCTGGGAAAGAGTACCCACCCTCCTGAGCAGTTCTTGCTTCGAGAGTCCGGTCATAGCGGGTTACACTTCCACATATTCGATGTCGAGCATGGTGCAGAGCATCTTCCAGCGTCTGGAACAGTCACCCAGATTGATTACCTCATGGTGGGTCCCGCCGTTCTGAAGCCATGCTCCGACGCAAGCGCGGATTCCCGAGTCCGGAGTAAAGAATATGTAAGGCATTTCGACATTTTGCATGTCAGTCTTCTTGAGGATTTCGCCTTTTGCCACGACAAGCCGGAATTTATCGCCGTTGAGCGAGACCAGGGACGTTAGCGTCGCCCTTCCAAATTCCGGAGTGAATATCGGCGTCGGCGGATTATCCAGACCGCCCTCGCCAAGGTAGCGGTCGATAAGCCGGGGTTTCATGTCCTTGCGGCAGGTTTTCCAGTTTCCTTCTCCGGCATGGCAGAAGATGATGCTGTTTTGAGCAAAGTCCATGGTATACATTTCTGTGAAGT
>JAIFMD010000230.1:5188-5732 GCA_020048755.1 Spirochaetota bacterium | reverse complement strand
TTGCCAGTTCGACGAGGTCCTTCATCACTATGGGCTTTGACATCACGTGATGGGCTCCGAAAACCTTGGCGTGCCTGAGCAGTTCGTCGGCTCGTCCGCTCCTGCCTCCGCCGGAGATCGCGATGATCTTTACCCCGGGTTTCAAACGCTTCAGTTCCAGGATGGTTTCGAAGCCTTCTTTCTCCGGCATGAGCATATCCGTTATGACGACTTCACACGGATGTTCCGCCATGCGGGCGAGGCCTTCGTTACCATTGCCCGCTGACTCTACAGTGAAACCAGCCTGCTCCAGAACCTCCCTGAGCATATCGCCGAAATCGATATCGTCCTCAATTACCAGGATGCAAGCCATGATGTACGCTCCCACACCTAGCGGCATGATCCGTCAGGCAATTGGTCAATATTCTCGATGACAGCCCGTACTGTCAAGGGTTTGCGCATCAGACCCGTGATGCCGGAATTCCTCACCGAATCCGGATCAGCCTCCGTTGTGGCATCTATGCACAGAATGATCATACTGTCCGGTTCACGCTCGTGAATCGAG
>JAIFMD010000230.1:0-5183 GCA_020048755.1 Spirochaetota bacterium | reverse complement strand
TGCTCTGGACAGGCTCAAGGCTTCTGCGGCGCTCCGGGCATACGAGATACGGTAGCCGAGCGCCTCCAGTGCCGTGGCTGGCAAGCTGTATTCAGCAGGATTGCCGCCGACCATCAGTACATGTCCGGTACGCAAATTCGCAGCATCTTCCGGCAAGAATGGAAGCTCTGGCTGTCCTTCCGTAACGACGGGGAAGAGCAGGTCGAACGATGCTCTGCACGATGCCGAGCACCACAGAAAGCCCCAGCCCATAGCCTTCTCCGATCTTCTTGGTCGTGAAGAACGGATCGAATATCTGATTCCTTTCGGACGGCAGCATGCCCATGCCGGTGTCGCTGACCCTCAGCCGTACGTACCTGCCTGGGGGCAGATCAGGTATCCGGGCCGGAGCCTCTGCAAATACGACCTCTTCCACCAGAATTTCTATGGTGCCAGGCTGCTCCCCAATGGCCTCCCTGGCATTCTTGCACAGGTTTGTGACGATCTGTTCAATCTGGCCCGGATTGGCCAGTATCGCTCCGGTATTCCCGACGATGCGCCGGACCAGGGTCAGTCCGGGGGGAAACAGGGCCTGCACCATATCCAGGGCGTCAGGCACGATGTCGGAGAGGGAGACCCTGGACCGGGGCTGCCGCGAACCCAGGCTGAATTCCAGTATCCTGCCGACTATGTCCTTGCCCCGCAGGCCAGCCCTTCGGGCCCTCTCGAGCCGCATGCGTTCAGGATGAGTCTCCGGCAAGGAACCAATGACCATCTCGATGGAACCGAGGATGATGGCGAGGATGTTGTTGAACTCGTGGGCCGTACCTCCGGCGAGCTTGCCCTGGGCTTCGTACCGCTGGGCTTGCTGGAGGCGCACCTGGTTACGCTTCAAGGCTTCAAGCATGGCATTGAGCGCCCGGGTAACATCTGACAGCTCGTCGTCTCCGCTGACCTCAAGGCGTTCCGACATGTTGCCATGCAACCGGATATTGGCGGCGTCGGTACCAAGCCGTGTAAGCCGCTTGATGACGATGTTCCGCAGGAGCACCCAGATGGTCAACCCGACGACAAAACTGAGCATGATCGTCATGATGGTAAAGTACCACATCGTCCTCAGGCCGGATGCATGGATATCCCTTTCCGCTTCCACCCCGATGACAAGGGCAGGACGGCCAAACATGTCAGGGATAAGCGCATACCCCTTTATCAATGCGCCGCTTACGATGCGTACCAGGACAGGATCGTCCACGGAAAGTACGCCGAGCGCTTCGCTGACATCGACCGGGAGGGGCAAGGCATCAATCCTGTTCATGCTCAGAGGCAGTCGCGTTATTTCACCGAATCCGTCCAGCTCGCCGTTGTCAAAGAAGCTTGCCATCACCATGGTACCGGCCGCCGGCCCCTCTTCCATGCTCGTCAATACCGGCCTGAGCGCCACAAGGAGGCCATGATCGGGCAGCATGACTATCCCCGTCCTCGAAAGCCATCCATCCTCTGCCGCGAGATGCTGCAGGGTAGCCTCCACACCTTCGCGGAATCCCGCCGGTACAGGCATTTCCAGGCCTGTACCCTCGTCGATGGCCTTCTCGTACACCAAGGCACCGGATGCATCAAACAAGGCGACAAGGTCGATGTTCAGCGATACAAAGGCAGACTCCATGAAATTTTCCGCTATGAAGTCAGGATTGTTGCCGGCAAGAAATTCGTAGGTCTCGGTCCAGGAAGCCCAGTCGTGGACGGTATAGTCCATTTTCTCGAGACGGTCATCGAGGGCGGCTAACGTGCGCTGGATACTCTGCTGCATGTAGGAAAGCTCGAGACGCGTATAGCTAGTCATGATGAGTACCTGCGCTACAAAGAAAATCATGGCGTTCAGGACGAGCAGCGTGGCAAGGTTTATACCACCAAAAATCAGCTGCGGAACACGGCCTCGAGGTTGCGGATGGCCTGGCAGTCGGGGTTGGTGAGGGTGAACACGTTGAGGTGGTCCATGGCGCGGGTGAGAGCCACGTAGAGCAGGTTGGCGGACATGCGGTCTACGGACTCGTCGTCAAAGCCTGAGCCAAAATAGGGTGGGCGGTCCAGAAAGAGAAGCACCACGGGAAAGTCCAGCCCCTTGGCTGAGTGCAGGGTGGAAAAACGGATGGCTCCGGTGGAGTCAAAGGAGAAGCCTGGGTCCTTGATGTTGGCCACGCTCAGGCCCAGGGCGGCGAGGTTTTCGCGGATGAACGGCAGGTCGTCGCTGGAGGGAGCCAGGATGCCGATGTTCTGCGGTTCGTAGCCCAGGGTACCGGTAAAAAGGCGGACGCGCTGGACGAGGGACTCGAGGAGGCCGCGGCGGTCGGCGGCCTGGAACAGCTCTGGCACGGGGCCGTCTCGGAAGGCTTCGGGGGAATTTTCCTGGTCGTGCAGCGAGTCCACGGAGCGGTAGCGCTCGGCCAGTTCGTGGATCTGCACGGTGTTGCGGAAGTTGCTGCGCAGGATGCGGGTGCGGCCGCCTATGTCTATGCCGGTGCGCCTGTAGCTGAAGCCGGGCTGGTAGATTGACTGGTCGGCGTCTCCGGCAAGGAGCACGCAACGGCAGGCGGCGGCCTTGAGCGCCTTGAGGACGACGGTGGGCAGGTCCTGGGCCTCGTCCACGAACACGTAGTCGACACTGGGCGCGGGTGCGGTGCCGCTGGAGCTGTCGCCGGCCGCGGCGCGGGCCAGTTTGAGGGCGGCGTAGTTGCGGGTGTAGCTGCCGGAACTCTCAAGCTCCAGGGACATGGCCTCCACGGCCACCCATACTTCGTTGCGGGCGGCGCGGGGCAGGAGTTTCTTCATGCCTTTTCGGTCCATGAGCCGCGTGACGTATTCGTCCACGGTAACGTCGTTGGCCCAGATGAAGTTTTCCGCCTCGGCGGCCAGTTCCCGCGGCTCGAGGCCCGCCACGGAGTAGCGGCCGGCCAGTTCCAGGAGGGCCTTGCCGTTGTAGTCTATGGTGGCGTACGGGTCGAGGGCCTTGAGCCGCTCCAGGAGGAAGCTGTCGGCGGTGGAGATGCGGTCCGCGCCGGTGATGCGGCCGCTGGACATGAGGGACGACAGGAAGGCATCGTACTTGACCATGGTGGTGGTATAGGTGAGCAGCGCCACCGTGCCGCTCAGTTCGGGCAGCTCGAGCAGGTCCTGCCCGGCCTCCGCTCCGGTGCCTATGCCCTTGGCCTTCTCTACGGCCTTGAGCAGGACGAGGGTCTTGCCGGTGCCCGCTGAGCCCTTGACCAGGAAGTCGCGGTCCAGGTTGATCTGCGACAGGACGGTCTTCTGCTCCGCAGTGAGGCGCACGACGGCCCGCTCGTAGTCGGCGCGGGTGCGGGTAAACACGGTCATGCGGCGCAGGGCGTCGACATAGTCGCGGGCCTCGTCAAGCTGTTCTAGCTTGACGCGCGCTTCCTTGAGTTCGAACATGAAGCGGGCCTTCTCGGCGCGCAGTTCGTCTATCTTCTCGTTGCGGGCGCCGCTCGTGGCGGTGACCTCCGCCAGCTGCCGCTCTTTGGCGCGCAGAGAAATTTCCAGGTTTTCAACAATGCCGGCCCGCACTGACAGGTCCGCCACCTGGTCCGCCAGGGTCTGCTTTTCCGCAGTCTCCTTGCGCACCAGGTTGCGTATCAGCTCGTTCTCCTCGATAAGGGCACCCAGGGGCTTGCGGGTCTCCCAGGCGGCTATGTACTGCTTTATGGCCCTCAGACGCGCTGGAGAATCGATTTTGGCCAGGCTGCAGAAGGCGTCCAGGTGCTGGGTGGCGGCCTCCGCGTAGCTGCGGGGCAACCCGTGAAAGCGGTGCCGCACATAGTCTGTTTCATGGTGCGACTGCTTGAGGGCGTCCATGGAGGCAAAGCCCTTGCCGGCCGGAGTGGCGCTTGCCTGCTGTTCCTCTCGGCAAGCACGGATGAAGTCTTCCACAAGGCTGCCGAAGGACAGGCCGGACATCTGGTAGTCAAAGCGGTCGCGTATCCAGCCCTCAACAAACGCATGGACGGCCAGCACAAAGATGCCAGGATCCGCGCCCTGCAGCCGCTCTATGCGCTCAAGCCGCGCATCCACATCCTCTGGCTTGCTATAGCTCTCCGAACCTGACAGCATGGCCACCTCGGTTTTACAAGAATTTCAAGATCGACTATTGGATTGGGAGTATACACCTGTTTTGCGGCCCGGGAGCGAAAACCGGCAACGAGATTCCTTGCATCAAAGCAGTGAGCTGGGCACGAAGGGCCTGACTCAAAGCCGTTCTATGGTATCGTCGTGCCTCGGTGCCTTGCCCAGCCGCCTTCCGATGGTGCGGTAGATTTCTTCCTTCTCGCGTTTACCTATGCCACATACTTCAATGACTTCTATCGTTTCGGGGGTCAGGAGCCGGTAGACTATCCTGTATTTCTTGCCGTGCGCATATAGCTTGAAGAATCCCGTGAGGTCTATATTGAACTTGTTGCCGAGCCGTTCTCCAAGAAAGGGATTGGCCTCCAGTTCAGCAAGTTTCTTGTTGATGGCCGGTCGTATGCTGCCGTCCAGGGCTTTGTAGTCTTCAACTGCGTCCGGGATGAAAACCAGGGTGTAACCCATGGTCAGGCTTTGATCGTAGACCAGGGTACGGATGCACTGGCATCATAATTCCGCATCCGCTGTTCCAGCATTCCCTTGACCTCGAAATATTCATACATCTCTTCAAGTTGCTTGAGATACTCATACTCCTCAAACGGTACCATCACCGCTTCCATGGCGTTGTTCTTGAGTATGAACACCGGTTCTCCGGTCTCGGAGAGCTCTCTGACTGTCTTGGTCAGTTCCTTCTGCAGCCTGGTGATGGGAACGATCATGTTGCTTTCTACCAGCATGGTACACCTCTATTCTTATAGTATACTACATATTATTATGCGTATTCAACTACGTTTTCAATCCAACCTGAATCCGGGCCTAGATCCCCTCCTCCCAGCCTTCGTCGGCGAA
This sequence comes from Spirochaetota bacterium, assembly GCA_020048755.1. Classification (GTDB taxonomy): domain Bacteria; phylum Spirochaetota; class Spirochaetia; order Treponematales; family UBA12059; genus SZUA-370. Next base: position 221 of record JAIFMD010000230.1, on the reverse strand, counting down.
GGCGGAGAGGCGTTCGCGCAGGGCCTTGCGGAAGGCGTGGCCGGTCATGCCCAGGAGGGTGGCAGCAGCTTCGCGGTTGTTGCCGGTCAGGCGGAGGGCCGCGCTGACATAGTCCCATTCAACCTGCAGGAGGCGCGCCTTGAGGTTGATACCTTCAGGCGGGATGGTGGGCAGTTCCGCTGGGTTGCGGGAACCCTGAGCCCGGGGATTGGCCAGCCGTA